>JBKJQR010000141.1:0-4833 GCA_046593895.1 Gemmatimonadaceae bacterium
TCGCGCCAGCTCGGTACGCTGATGTTCTTTCAGCTTGTGCCCAACGCCAAGGTTGCGCGCAGATTCCCTGACGCCGAGCATGTGCGACCAGTGCGCCAGCTCACCATCGTGAATGCCCGAGATGCCGAATACAAACCCGAGCAGCATACCATCAGCGTCGTAAGCGCCGGCGGCAATTCCGCCAACGTACGCGACAATGTGCAGAAGCGAAGCGGGGACGATGTCGTTCTCGCCAAAACCCCACACATCGCGCTGAAGGTTGACGCAGTCATCGCAATCCTCGAGCGACTCGAGCGCGCGGATATGCACAGTCGCAGACGCATCGCGCGGAACGGCGCTGTCGCCTGCACGCTCCGACGTCCCGGACGCCTGCGGCAATGCGTCCCGGCTGGGCAACGCTGTCACTTTGAGCGATTCACTATATGCTCCCCGAAGGTGCTGGGGCGCTCCTCCTGCGGGCGCGCCACAGATAGAAGGCGGGTGTTCCAATCAGCACCGCTGCAAGACCAACCGCGCCGCGAACCGGCTGGGCGACAAGCGTGCTCAGCACCAGCGCAGCCGCCGACGTAACGAAGAGCACAGGTGTTACGGGATATCCCGGTGTGCGAAAGGGACGGATCGCATCGGGTTGCCGACGACGATAGACAAACACGGCCATTGCGCCAAGCCCGTAGAAAATCCATCCGGCAAATACGACATAAGTCAGGAGCTGCTCAAACGTTCCGCTTAATGCGAGTACCGCTGACCACACGGCGAGCGCAACGATGGCGAACGCCGGTGTACCGAATCGCGGGTGTATGCTCGCGAGCCGCTGAAAGAAAACGCCGTCCCTCGCCATCGAGAAGTACATGCGTGGTGTAGTCAGCATTAGCCCGTTCGCCGCGCTGAAAATGGATATCAGCACAAGCGCACTAAGCAGGTTGCCGGACGTTGGTCCCAACACCGCGCGAATCGCGTCGGCTGCAATGTGGTCGGTGTGCGATGCCGCAACCGGGCCGAGCGCGGCCAGGTATCCGACGTTCGCCAGCAAGTAGAGGACAATCAAGGCGAAAGTCGCCGCGACAATCGCCCGCGGAAAAACGCGTTGTGGATCGCGAGTCTCGCCGGCGGAAAAGGTGACGTACTGCCAGCCTTCATAGGCCCACAAAACACCGATCATCGCGACGCCAATGCCTGGCAGGAGCGAGAATGTCGAAACTGGCTGCAGCACTACGGTCGCAGTTTGCGCACCGTGACCAAGAGCGATCATTACCACGCTTAGTACAAGCAATCCCAGCACCTTTGCGCCGGTCGTCAAGTTCTGCATCGTCGCGCTGCGACGCGTCCCCGCAACGTTCACCACCGCTATGATGACAATCACGAGCAGCGAAACTGCTTTCGCGCCCATCGGGCTGAGCGGTGTGATCTGACCGAGGTAGCTCGAAAAAGCGACGGCGAGCGCGGCGACCGAGCCGCTCGAGATGACGAAGAAGCTCGCCCAACCATATAGAAAGGCAGGCAGCGGACCGAATGCGTCGCGGATGTAGGTGTAGAGACCGCCGGCGTCCGGATTCATCGCGCCGAGCTCGGCGTAGGTGAATGCCCCAAGCAGTGATAACACGCCGGCGATAAACCACACGGAGAGTGCGAGTCCTACGCTACCCTGGGTTTCGCGGAGCACAACGCCGGGCACGAGGAAGATCCCCGAGCCGATCACCGCTCCAAGCGTGATCATCACGAGATCGGTAAAGCCAAGGGTGCGGCGAAGATCGCCTGATGCAGCGGTCATCGGCGTGCTTCCAGCAGCGCCGCCGATGCGACTCGCGCCGACTCGGCCAACACTTCGGCACCGACTGAGATCGCCTCTTCCGCTACGTCGAACTCCGGCGAGTGCGCGGGAATGAACGGTTCGCCTTCACGCCTTGCACCAATTCTGAGAAAGCACCCGCGAATGGTTTCCAGATACGAAGCAAAGTCTTCCGCCGCCATGTTAGTAATGCCGAGCGGAACGACCGCGTCGTGTCCCAGCACAGTGACAGCCGCCTCGGCAGCCCAGCTCGCTGCGTCGGTACTGTTGATGACCGGCGACACGCCGTCATCGATATCAATGCGGGCGTGAAGGCCATACGCAGCCGCGGTATGCTGCGCTATCGTGCGAAGACTATTCTGCAATGTCTGTCGCGTCTCGACGTCCGCAGCGCGCAAAGTGCCTCGCAGCACTGCACGATCGGGAATGATATTCGGCGCAGTACCGGCAGCAATTGCACCAATCGTCAACACCGCGGGCGACGCAGGATTCACGCGGCGTGACACCACGGTCTGCAGAGCCATTATGAGTGCAGCGGACCCGACAATCGGATCAGCAGCTTCGTGCGGCCGCGCGGCGTGCGCACCGCGGCCAATCAACTCGATCTCGAATGTGTCGGCGGATGCTGCAAGCGGACCCGCTTGCGCGACGACCTGACCGACGGTGAATCGACGGTCGACGTGCGCTCCGAATATCGCATGTACGCCGGCCAGCGCTCCCGCATCCAGCAGGGCCCGCGCTCCCTTCCCTGTTTCCTCCGCCGGTTGCAGTACGATCAGCACGTCACCTTCTGCCGGTTCTGCCTGTAGCAGCGCCGCGGCGCCGACGGCCCAGGCAGCATGGACGTCGTGCCCGCAGGCATGCATGACGCCTTTGTTGACGGATGCGTACGGAAGCCCTGTCGACTCTTGAATTGGAAGCGCATCGATGTCGCCGCGAATAGCGACGACAGGCGCGTCGGGATTGCGCCCGACAACGCGCGCCACGATTCCAGTTCCCGCCACGCGCATGATATCGGTGATACCGAGCGTGGTGAGGAAATCCCTGAGGACCGTTGCTGATCTCGTTTCCGCGAACGACAGCTCGGGATGCTGGTGCAGATCACGACGGAGCGCGATAAGGCGGGTTCCGAGCTCGACCGACACGCGCAATCCAGCGCGGGGAGACGACGGTCTCGACTGAAAGGCGGGCGTTTTGTTCATCCGCCAGCGGCCTTCACCGTGGCGGAAGTCAGAACCTCGCTGCGTCGCGTGATCGCTTCGATACGATCGACGTCAACGCCGACGCCGATGCCGCTCTTTGTTAGTGGCACTCCGACCGTGCCTTCGGCGTCCATCGTCCATTCTGGAGTGACGACATCCTGTGCCCAGTATCGTGCGCTGGGACTCAAGTCTCCGGGCAGCGAGAAATTGGGCAGCGAGGCAAGCGCCACGTTGTATGCGCGTCCGATTCCGCTCTCGAGCATGCCGCCACACCAAACCGGTACCCCCGCCTCTTGGCAGACGTCGTGAATTGCGACAGAGGCCGAGAACCCGCCAACGCGTCCGGGTTTGATGTTGATGATCCGGCCGCTCTTCAATGCAATCATGTCGCGCGCACGGTCGATCGTCGTGATCGACTCGTCGAGACAGAGCGGCGTCGTCATCTGCCGCTGGAGCTCCGCAAGCTGGATGAGATCGTCTGCGCCGAGCGGCTGTTCGAGCATTATCATCGAGAATTCGTCGAGACGGCGAAGTTGGGCAGCGTCCGCGATTGTGTACGCAGCATTGGCATCGGCCATGATTTCTATTTCGGATCCGAGGGCTTCGCGCACGGCGCGGACGAATTCGACGTCCTGTCCTGGCTGAATCTTCAGCTTGATCTTCCGGTAACCCGCCGCGACTGCGGCAAGAGCGCGCTCCACCAGCAGAGGCGGCGCCGACTGGATTCCCAGCGAAATGCCGGTGGGCACGCGCTCTCTGGTGCCGCCTAATAAGACTGAGAGGGACAGCTCTCGAATAGTTGCCTCGAGGCCCCAGCAGCCCATTTCGAGTGCTGCTTTAGCCATGTTGTGGCCGCGGATGTTCTTGGCGAGGACTGCGTGAACTTCGGTAGCGCTATCGAATTGGCGGCCAAGGAGGCGGGGAGCGAGCCATTCGCGAATGGCGAGCCACGCGGTGTCGACCGTTTCGGGCGTATAGTTGGGCAGGTCCTGCGCGACGCACTCCGACCACGTTGAGGCGCCGCTTTTGTCAACCAGCTCGAGCAGAAGGATGCGGCGGTCGAGCTCGATCCCTGAGGAAATGCGGAACGGTTCCTTGAGGGCCAACCGGATTTCGCGAAGAGTGAGACGGTCGAGACAGAACATTGCCCGGGGATTGAGGAATCACGACGCGCAGCATGCTTGCGGCGCCGGCTCAACCGGCGTGCGAACCAGTGTAATACGAATCCGGCCGAAAGGATAGACCAATTCGGTATACCAGATTTCCGCCGCCAGTCTACCCGCACGGGCCGTTGTGCACTTACATTTGTCGCATGTGTCCTGCCAAATCGTCGGCGCAAGCAAGGAAAAAATCGAGTTCCCCGCCATCGTCGGGCTCCCGCGCACCGTCGGCGGCGGCCGACCCCCTCGACAACGTCACGCGGGTCTACCGCGAGCTGCGGGCGCTCATAGTTTCGGGCCAGCTGCCCGCCGGCTCCCGGATCGCCGAACGCGCAGTGGTCAAGCGAATGGGCCTCAGCCGCACGCCCGTTCGGAGCGCCCTGCACAGGCTGCAGCAGGAGGGTTTCGTCGACTCCGTTGGACGAGCCGGCGACCAACGGCTAATCGTCACCCCGCTCACCCAGGACGACGGCCGCGAGGTTTTCCTCATCATCGGCCATCTCGAGGGACTAGCAGCCCGTGAAGCGGCGTCGCTCAAGCGGGATCAGCGTACCGATCTTGCACGCAGGCTTCGGGATATAAACCGCGTGCTTGCGAGGGAGGCTCGTAACCGGGGCCCAGCAACACGACTTTTCGATCTGGACGACGAATTTCACCGCACATTCGTCGAAGGCGTGGTTGGGCC
>JBKJQR010000170.1:0-7219 GCA_046593895.1 Gemmatimonadaceae bacterium
GCTCCTCCCGCGTGAAGAGCTCGACGCCGCGCGTGTCGTCGGGCGGGCATTGTTGGCCGACGGCGTTGCAGTCGTGCATTCGGCGAAGGTCATCGCCGCGCGGGGCGATGCCGGCGCGCGCACCATCCGCTATGAGCAGCACGACCGCAGCGTTGAGATCACCGGCGATGCGATCCTGCTTGCGACCGGTCGCGCGCCTAACGTCGAGGGGATGGGACTCGAGCGCGCCGGCGTCCGCTTCGACGCGAGGGGAATCACCGTGGACGACCGTTTCCGAACGACGAATCATCGCGTGTTCGCGATCGGCGACTGTGCCTCGAAGTTCCAGTTTACCCACGCCGCGGACGCGCAGGCGCGGTTGGCCGTGCCTAACGCCCTGTTTTTCGGCCTCGGCGGCGGCAAGGGGAGCCATCTCGTCATGCCATGGTGCACGTACACGTCGCCGGAGGTCGCCCATGTCGGGCTCACTGCCGCCGATGCCGCGGCGGCGGCAGACACGGTCGAGACTTTGACCGTTCCATTCAGCGAGGTGGACCGCGCGGTGCTCGATGGCGACGACGAAGGTTATCTCCGCGTGTACCTGCGGCGGGGGACCGATCGGATTCTCGGGGCGACGCTGGTCGCCGACCATGCCGGAGAGATGATCAGCGAGGTGACTGCGGCGATGGTGAACGGTGTCGGTCTCGGTGGATTAGGCAAGGTGATCCACCCCTACCCAACGCACGCCGAGGCCATCCGCAAGGCGGCGGATGCGCACCGGCGCGGTCGCTTCACTCCGCGGGTAAAGCGGCTGTTCGGGTGGTGGTTCCGCCTGACGTCATGATTGCAGCGAGCGAGCGCACTAGCGGCGATGCGGTCGGGTGAATTGGACAGCGCATCGAATGCCGAATCGAGTCGCGGTCGATGGATCAGGCTGGCGCTACTCGCCGCCATCATCGCCGGCGCGGCGGTCGCTGCGTGGCGCTTCGGATTCTTCGAGCTGCGCGACCCGAAACGCCTGGCTGATGCGATCGCGCGGGTCCGTGGTATCCGTGCGGTCGAGCCGCTGTTCGTGCTCGCCTACGCGCTGATCGCCGCGGTCGGGCTCCCGGCGGCGCCGCTGACGCTCGCTGGCGGGGCGATCTTCGGCCTAACGCTCGGATCGCTGCTCAACTGGACCGGTGCCGTGCTCGGCGCGTCCGGCTCGTACCTGCTGGCCCGTGTGCTCGGCAAGGACGCATTGCGCGGGATAGCGGGAAAGCTGGGCGGAAAGCTCGAGGCGCTGAGCACCGAACACGGATTCTCGAGTGTCTTTCGGCTCCGGCTCATTCCGGTCGTGCCGTTCAATGTGGTCAGTCTGGCGGCCGGCGCGGCTGGCGTGCCCTTCCGCGAATTCATCGCCGGCACCGCGCTCGGGATCATCCCCGGGACGATCATCTACACGTACTTCGCCGAAAGCCTGATCGCCGGAGTGAGTGGGGCCGGGCGGCGTGCGCTTGTCCGCGTGACGATCGCCGCGATCCTCCTCATCGCCGTCTCCTTCGCGCCGGCGCTCGTGCACCGAATAAGGCAGCGGCCACGAAACGAAAGTTGACGATTCGGGAATCTTTTCCGTTACCGCGAGTTACCGCTGATACGGCATGAATGCCGCCTTTGTGCTGATCGAGCAATTCTCTCTTACGAGGTCTCCAATGACGACCATTCGAAATTCTGCGCTGATGCTCATCGTCCTGACCGCGTGCGGCCGCACCCAGCCCGCCCACTCGGATACCACCGCGATGGGCATGAGCGCCTCGCAGCAGGGCTCCGGGATGATGGAATCCTCGATGAAGGGCGGCATGACGGGTTCGTCGATGAAGGGCGGCATGGCGAATGAGATGCCGGCGATGGGAGGGATGCATTCCGACTCTGTCGCGGCGCGCGCGCAGGCGGACCTCGCTGCGTTGACGGCGGCAACCCCGGATGCCGCGGTCAAGCTTGTCCCGGCGCATCAGGCGGCGGTCGAGGCGTTGATCGCCGATTGCGAGCAGATGATGGGCGGAATGAAGATGACGCCGCCTGCAAAGTGGAAGACTGCGGTTGCCGACCTGCGGAAGGATCTGGCACAGATGCGCCCCGCGAGCGCGACCGCGCTCCATGCGATGCTCCCCGCACACAGTAAACGTGTGAGCGGGATGCTGTCGATGCGCCATGACATGATGAAGATGTAGCGCGAGTCCGCAGCCGCGAACGATGAAGATGGAGCACGAGTCCTCAGCCCCTGACACCTTTCCGATGCTCCGATGCATCCGCCGCGCCTGCGATCGCGCGTGCTTCGTGTTGCTCGTTGTCCTGATCGTTTCGCCCGCGGTTGCACGTCGACTCGGCGGGCAAGCGCGCGTTGGCCCCACGGCGCAGATCGCCGGCGTCGTCCGCGAGCAGAGCGGGCGCGCCGTGCAGGGCGCGCGCGTGCGGTTCGTCGGCGATGACGTTTCCGCGGAGACGGATTCGGGTGGACGCTTCACGATGACGGTGGCGGCAGCTACTCGCGGGACGCTGGAGGTTCGGCGCACCGGGTTCGAGCCGGTGGATGTCAGCATCGCCGCGATCGCGGCCGGCGCAACTCGACAGGTTGGTGTGACGCTGCCGCGGCGGGCGCAGCTCGACGTGGTGAGTGTCATCGCCCGTCGCGAGCGGCCGCTGCTGAATACGGAGGACGCATCGACGGGGGGCACGGTCGAACGCGGCGACATCGAGCGGTTGCCGACGGATGCGCGCGACCCGATCGCGCTGGCGTACAATATTCCCGGCGTCGCCCAGGCCACTGCGTTCTTCGGCGACGCACCGAAACTCTCGATCAACGGCGCGAACGCGCTCTACACGCAGTACTCGCTCGACGGCCTCGAAAACAACGAGGGGTTTCTCGGCGGCCCGCGGGTCGAGCTGCCGCTGTCAGCAGTGGAGCGACTCGGTGTGCTCTCGACGACCTATAGTGCGGAATTCGGCCGGAGCTCCAACGGCGTTGTCAACCTCGAGACGCGTGCCGGCAGCGAGAAGTGGACGGGTGAGGCATTCGTCTACGACCGGCCGGGCCTGCCGCTCGACGCGCAGGCGGCGGTCGTGCCTAACGGCAACAATGCGGCGGATTTCCGGCGGGCGCAGCGTGGCTTCCGTCGCACGCAACTCGGCGCCGCGGGCGGCGGACCGCTGCGGCGCGTCGATCGTGACGGCGCGGGCAGCTACGTCTTCGGCGCCCTGGAATACACCGACGAGAACGAAGACCGGGTCAATTCGACGGCAAGCGCCACCTTTCTCGGGCGTGAGCTGCGGCGCATCTACAAGGGCTTTGCCCGCATCGACCACGGTTGGAGCCCAGCGCAGACCACCACCGCACGCTTCGCGTTCAGCAACGTGAATCGCGCCGGCGAGGGTACAGGGATCGTCGCGCCCGAAGCGGACATCACTGTCCAGCGGATCGGAACAGTTGCCGCGCTCACGCACCGGAGCCGACTGGGCGGCGGACGCGCGAGCAACATGGCGAGCGCGCAGTTCGGCACCTTCCACTGGAATTACCCCCCGACGCGAAGCAGCTTCAACATCCCGCAGGTAACCATCCTCCGCGTCCAGCCTGACGGCGCCGGCGGAGGCGACACCGTTGCGGTCGGGGTGGTTGGCTCGAGCAACTTCGTGTTCGACGAATCCGAGCGGCAGCTTCAGCTCAAGGATGTCCTGACCTTGCCGTTAGGGAGCGATCACCAGCTCCAGTTGGGCGCTGATGCGTTCCGGTCGGCGTTTCGCCTTGCCGGTTCGCAGACAAACCCGAGCGGTGCGTACGTCGTGCTGGACGAGGGCAATATTCCCCGCCAAGCCGACGGCCGCTACCGATTCGCCGACGTACCGGCGACCGTGCGGGTCCTTCGCTACACGATCGACGCGGCGCAGAAGCAGGTCAACCTCGGCCAGGCGCTGCTTGGCGCGTTCGCCGAAGATCTCTGGCGCGTGACGCCGTCGCTCACGGCAAACCTCGGGCTGCGCTGGGATTATGATGACCTGACCTCGCGCGGCGCGAGCAGGCCCGACCTGCGCAACTTCCAGCCGCGCGCGTCGCTCAACTGGCTGGCAACGGCGAACAGCGTTGTCCGCGGGGGTGCGGGCATTTACACCGGGAAACTGCCGTACGCGATCTACTCCGACGCCGTCCAGTTCGGACCCGACGGCAACCAGACCGTCACCTTCGCCGGCGCGAACGCGCCAGCCTATCTGCACGGGCCGCGCAGCGCCTCGCTCGACCGGTCGCAGCTGCCGCCCGGCGAAATTCGCGAGCTGTTCGCACTCGGCATCCGGGATCCGCGCAGTGCCCAGTACACGTTAGGCATCGAGCATCAGTTCGGGGACCGGGTTGGCCTCAGCATCGATGGCGTCATCGTCAACACGTCGCACCTGCCGCGATCCTGGGACCTCAACGCCGACACTCGGGGGATCGGCCCCGCCGATACGCTCTCGCTGCCGCCCAGCGCCGGCGATCCGTTCCGCCCGGTACGGCCGACGATCGGAAGCTTCCGCCGCCACACGACCAGTGAGAGCGGCGGACAGTCGACGTATCGCGGCCTGTACACGTCGCTCGGCTATCGCGCGGCGGACCAGCTGCGTCTGGACGGCAACTGGGTCTGGTCGCACGCGCGAAACAATACCGAGGACATCAACTTCAACGCGACGCGCGGCAACGACTTCGATGGCGAGTGGGCTGACGCGGTGAACGACCGCCGCCACAGGGCGACGGTGCGCGCGACGTTCACCGGGATCAATCGGTTCACGCTGGCGACGATTGCCGATTACCAGAGCGGCCAGCCGATCAACCGCATTGCATACTTCCGCGATCTCGATGGCTCTGGGGATACGTTCGGTAACGGGTTTCTCGGCAACCATGATCGATTCTTCGGCGTGCCGCGGAATGGTGAACGTCTGCCAAGCGCCTTCCTGCTGCACCAGAGCGTCGCCTACACGGTGCGAGCGGCGGGCGGCGGATCGATCGAGCTGCGCGCCGACGTGTTCAACGTCCTCAATTCGACGATCCAGAGTGGCTATGCCAATGGCATTCCCGGAGGCGGAGCACGGACGCAGGTTGGCCGGCCGGGTGACCGCGTTGTGTTGTCGAGCGCGGGCGCGCCGCGGCAGATCCAGTTGTCGGCGCATTATGCGTTCTGACGGTTCAATCGGCAGGGCGGTGCGGTTCCGGTGACCGTCCGCTGCCGCGCGGCGCTGCTGATCGCGTGTGTCGCGCTCGCGACGTGCGCGCGGCGAAGCAACGTGCCCGCGGGGCAGCAGGCGGTGGACGCGCTCGCGATGCTCCCGTGGGCCCGTGTGCTGGAGCGAGCGCGCGGGACGACGGTCGTCTGGCGGATGTGGCGCGGTGATCCCTCGATCAACGCCTACGTCGACGGCTGGGTCGCGCCGCGACTCCACGACCGCTACGGGGTGACGTTGCGCGCGGTCGAAGGGCAGGGGCCCGAGATCGTGAATCAACTGGTGGTCGAGCGCGAAGCCGGGCGAGGCAGCGGAACGGCGAGCCTGCTCTGGATCAACGGGGAGACATTCGCCAACCTGCGGCGCGAACGGCTGCTTGCCGGTCCGTGGTCGTCGCGACTGCCTAACGCGACATATGTCGACAGCGCGTCGCCGATCATCATGCGCGACTTCGAGCAACCGCTCGCCGGCTACGAGAGCCCGTGGGGGACCGTGCAGTTCGCGCTCATCTACGATTCCGTCCGGACGCCGGATCCGCCGCGCAGCGTTGCCGAGTTGGCGGAATGGATTCGCGCGCATCGCGGTCGCTTTACCTACGATCAGGGGTTTACCGGCACTACCTTCCTGAAGATCCTCATGTACGCCACAGGCGGCGGCGCGTCGCACTTCGCCGGCGGTTTCGATTCGACGCGCTACCTGCCGGCGCGCGACCGCGTCTTCGCCTGGCTGGACTCGGTCCGACCGTCGCTGTGGCGCGGCGGTGCGACCTACCCGGCCGACGTCGCCACCATGCACCGCCTCTTCGCGAACGGGGAGACGGATTTCTCCATGTCGAACAATCAGAATGAAGTCGTGACCAAGGTACGACAGGGAGTGCTTCCGCCGACGGCGCGGGCGCTCGTGCTCCGCGACGGGACGATCGCCAATGCCCACTACCTCGGCATTCCCGCCAACGCGCCTAACGCTCCCGGCGCGATGGTCGTCGCCGACTTCCTGCTCTCGCCCGAAGCGCAGTTCGGGAAGCAGCAGCCGGAGATATGGGGGGATGGGACAGTGCTCGATCTGGCGCGCCTTCCCGTCGAATGGCGCCGCCGGTACGAGGCGATCGAGCGCGACCCGCGGCAGGTGCCGCGAGACTCACTCTCCAGGTACGCACGGCCGGAGGTTGCGCCGCGCTACCATGAGCGGCTCGCCGCCGACTGGCGATCGCACGTGCGCGCGGCGTCCTCGCCCGTTCCGCCATCGCGGTGAACGCGATGGGAGCAGGTGGCGCGCGGCGTGACGTCGGGCGCATGCCGCTCAGCGGAATTCTCCTCTCGCTCATCGTAGCGGCACCGGTGTTGGTGGGCATTGCGTATTCCGCAGCGGCGGGCGCAGGGCTGGTCGGCGCTGGGGCCGGCCGCGACGGAGGGATACGATTTGCCCGCGTGCTCGGCGATGGCGCAACATGGTCCGGGGTTTTCTGGAGCCTTGGGGTCGCCGCCGCCGCGACCGCCGGTGCGACGGCTGCCGCGGCGCTGATCGCCGTCGTCTTCCGTGGGGTGCGTCTGACCGACCGCGCCGGCCGCCTGCTTGCCGCGCTGCCGCTCCCGCTCCCCCACCTGGCGGCCGCGGCGCTCGGCGTCTGGGTGCTGGGGCAGAGCGGCCTCCTCGCCCGCGTCGCGTTCGCGAGCGGGATGATCACCACGCCGGCCGGGATGCCGGCCCTGATCTATGATCGATTCGGGATCGGACTCGCCGTGACGATGGCGTGGAAGGAGGCCGCGTTTCTCTCGGTGGTCGCGACCGCGCTGCTCGCGACGCGGGAGCGCGAGGCGGAAGAAACATCGACAACGTTAGGCGCGAGTCAGTGGCAGACCTTTCGCCGGATCACCTGGCCCGTGCTCTGGCGCGGACTCATGCCTAACGTTGTCGATGTTTCTTCCGCCTCGCGCGCCCGCGTCGCGAGCAGCGCGGTCGCGACCACCGAGAGAAACGCGGCCTCCTTCCACGCCATCGTCACGGCGAGTCCGATCCC
>JBKJQR010000198.1:0-27132 GCA_046593895.1 Gemmatimonadaceae bacterium
CGGTCGCGGCCACGCCTGTCGCATCACCTGACACGTCCGTCAAGCACTGATCGCGAGGTTCCACTCGCCGACGGTCCAGCGGTTCACTCGGAGATACAATGGGAACGCAGCGCTCGATCACCGACATCGTCTTTCTCTCCGCTGTGCGAACGCCGTTCGGGACTTACGGTGGCACGCTGAAGGACATCTCGGCCATCGACCTGACTGTCTTCGCGGCGAAGGCGGCGCTCGAGCGCGCTGGCGTCGCCGGAACGGAGATGCAGCACGCCATCTTCGGCAACGTCGTGCAGACGTCGACTGACGCGGCGTATTTTGCCCGGCATGTCGCCCTCAAGTCAGGCTGCGCGGACGAGATTCCCGCCCTCACCGTCAACCGGCTCTGCGCATCGGGGTTTCAGGCGGTCGTCAGCGGCGCGCAGGAGATCATCCTCGGCGAAGCCGACTTCTGCCTCGTCGGCGGCGGTGAGTCGATGTCGCAGGCGCCGCACGTTGCCCGCGGGTTGCGCTGGGGCCTACCGTTAGGCGGCGCACCGCCCCTCGAGGATACGCTCTGGAGCGCACTGACCGACAGCGTCCCGAACATGAAGATGGGCGAGACCGCCGAGAAGCTGGCGGGGCAGTGCAGCATCGACCGCGCGACCGCTGACGCCTTCGCACTCCGCTCGCAGCAGAAAGCGCGCGATGCCTGGGCCGCCGGCGCGTATGACGATGAAGTCATCGGCGTCCCCATCCGCAATCCGAAGACGAAGGCGACCGAGGAATTCCGCCGCGACGAGCACATGCGCCCGGACACGAGCGCTGAAGGGTTGGCGAAGCTGCGGCCGGTGTTCAAAACCGACGGCGTCGTCACCGCCGGCAACGCGTCGGGTATCGCCGACGGCGCAGCGGCGCTCGTCATCGCCAGTGCCGCGGCGGCGAAAAAGCGCGGACTGACACCGCTCGCTCGCCTCGTCTCGTGGGGAATCTCCGGCGTCGACCCGAGCGTAATGGGGATCGGCCCGGTGCCGGCAACGCGGATTGCGCTCGAGCGCGCCGGCCTCACGCTCGTCGACATGGATATCATTGAGGTGAATGAGGCCTTCGCCGCGCAGGCGTGCGCGGTCGAACGCGAACTGAAGATCGACCGCGAGCGGCTCAACACGTCGGGCGGCGCGATCGCGATCGGGCATCCGCTCGGCGCGTCAGGCGCGCGGATCACCGCGCATCTCGTCCACGCCCTGCGGCGCGAGGGAAAGCGTTATGGTCTCGGCACCGCCTGCGTCGGCGGTGGACAGGGCATGGCCGTGATCGTCGAGCGCGTCGGGTGAAGCCGCCGCGCCAGAAAGCAGAACTTCCGGAGAGAGATCGCATGCACGCATCCAGCCGCATCCCGGCATTCGTCAGCAGCGCACTGCTCGTCGCCGTCCTCGCCGGCTGCGCCGGGTCGGCGCCTGCCGCGACGTCGCCTGCTCCCGCCTCGTCGCCGAACAACCCGTCGGGTGTCGCCGCGAATCCGAGCGCGCAATGGCCGGTGAAAACCCGCGAGCACCTCGACCTCTGGCTGCATGGATTCGCGATGCTGCAGCCGGACACGACTCGAATTCCCTATTTCCGTCGCGGCTATCGCGACGCGATGGTCGTCGAGAAGAATCGGCGCGGGGTCACGACACTCCTCGACCAGAATCGCGACAAGCTCGCCGCGCGATTCGTCGCGAACCGGAACCTCGTTGGCGCGCAGTTCGTCGCCCTCTATTTCGGAACGTGGGAAGACCTCCAACGCGGCATCGCACTGTTCCTCCAGGCCGGCGGCGATCCAGGGCGCGCCCGGGATCCGCAGCAGCAGGCCGTCATCGCTTTCTTCGCCGGCTCGTTCAACACCCCCGCCGATCGCGACTGGCTCGATCTCTTCGCCAAGTCACTTGCCGACGAGCGCGACAAGTTCTACCACGATTACTGGACCACACAGCAGCGTCAGCGCGGGCCGGTGCTCGCCGCCGTCGACTCGATCTGGCAGAAAGTCGATCGCCCGAAGCTGCAGACGTACCTCGGTCGCACGCAGCAGCAGACCGGCGACTTCATTCTCTCGCTCCCACTCGATGGCGAGGGCCGCACCATCAGTGGCGGGAAGCGCGAGAACCTCGTCGCTGTCGCCTTTCCCGACACGCCGGCTCAGGCGGTCGATGCGGTGTACATCTTCACGCACGAAGTGCTCGGCGCGCTGGCCGCGACCGCGATCAGCGACAACATCACGCCGGCCGAGCGTCGCGAAGGACTGGGCGACAAGATGTCGAGCGCCGCAGCGGTTCGCGGCGGAGCGATGCTGCTCCAGCGAGTCGCTCCCGAACTGGCCGACGGCTATGCGCGCTACTATCTGCGTGCGGCGGGCGTGGCGTCCTCCTCCGGCGACGCACAGGCGGCGCTGGCTGCGGCGTTCCCCGTCGACGTGCGTGTGCGTGAGGCGATCTCGCGCCAACTCGACGCCGTGCTCGCCGGCATCTGACGGCCCCGGCGAACGTTAGGCAGCGCTCCGGCTGATGTCATCTCCGCTCCCACCGCCCCCGCCGGTGCCGCGCCCACCGGGCGAGGCGCTGGCCGCGCCATCGTCCGGCGTTCCGGCTCGCCAGTCGCTCGACCGGAACGCCCTCGAGCGGATCCTCAAGCGTGCGGGCGAGCTGCAGGTCAGCGCGGCCGATCCCGCCGAGGAGATGACCGAGGAACAGTTGATCGCGCTCGGGCAGGAAGTCGGCATCACGCCGCAGCATCTCCGTCAGGCAATCGCCGAGGAGCGGACACGCCCATCCCTCCCCGACGAGCCAGGTCTCGCCGACCGTTGGATCGGGCCGCGAACCGTCTCGGCGCGCCGCGTCGTCCGCGGCACGCGCGAACAGCTGCTCGCGCGCCTCGACGACTGGATGCGCCGTGAGGAATGCCTTCAGGTGAAGCGACGGCTCGTTGACCGCATCGTCTGGGAACCGCGCCGTGATTTTCTCGGTAGCGTCAAGCGCGGGCTGAACCTCGGCGGGCGGTCGTACAGTCTCGCCCGCACGCACGACGTCGCCGCCACGGCGGTGACGATCGACAGCGCGAGTACGCTCGTTCAGATCGACGCCGACCTCCATCCGGCGCGCGCGGCCCGCGTCCGCGGCGGCAGTGCCGTCGCCGTGACGGGCACGGTCGCTGGCATGTCACTGCTCGGCGTCGGCGTGGTGCTCGGCGCGGCGATCCCGCTCATTCCGCTGATCGGCCTCGCGATGATTCCCGCTGCGGCCGGCACCGGTATCGGGATTCAAGTCGCCCGTGGCTTCCGCGGCACCGCCGAACGCGTGCAACTCTCGCTCGAGCAGGCGCTCGATACCATCGAGCATGGCGAGCCACCACGCCCGCGGGTGAGCGATGTCCTCGGGCTCATCGGCCGCCGGCCCTGACGGCGCCTAACGTTCGACCAGACCAGGTCATGGAAATACGAAAAATCGGCGTCCTCGGTGGTGGTCTGATGGGCAGCGGCATCGCGCAGGTCGCCGCGCAAGCGGGCGTCGTCACTATCGTTCGCGAGGTCACCACCGCGCTTGGCGACAAGTCGCGCGCCAGCATCGACCGCACCCTCGCGAAGGGGATCGAGAAGGGAAAGGTCACCGCCGAGCAGCGCGAGCGCACGCTCGGCAACCTCTCGTTCGCGACGGAGATCACTGCGCTCGCCGATTGCGACATCGTCATCGAGGCGGTGGTCGAAGACCTCGACATCAAGAACGCGCTCTGGCGCGAGCTCAATGGCGTCTGTCCGCCGCGCACCATCTTCGCGTCGAACACCTCCAGCCTGACGATTGCCGCGATGGCCACCGCGTCCGGGCGGCCCGACCGGATGGTCGGATTGCACTTTTTCAATCCCGTTCCGCTGATGAAGCTCGTCGAGGTGGTGCGCACCGTGACCACCAGCGAGGAAACCTTCAACACCGCCTTCGACTTCGCCAAGTCGCTCGGCAAGGAACCGATTGCCGCCAAGGACAACTCGGGCTTCGTCGTCAACCTCCTGCTCGTCCCTTACATGCTCGACGCGATCCGCGCGCTCGAGCACGGAGTCGGAACGATCGATGACATCGACAAGGGGATGACACTTGGCGCTGGCTATCCGATGGGGCCGTTCGTCCTCGCCGATTTTGTCGGACTCGACACGCTCTACAAGATCGCCGAGATCATGTTCGAGGAATACCGCGAGACGCGCTACGCCTCGCCCCCGCTGCTGAAGCGAATGGTGCTCGCCGGAATGTTCGGCAAGAAGACAGGGCGCGGCTTCTACGAGTACTCGGGGGAGACGTCGCGTCCGGCAAGTCTCGGGATCTGAACCCTGAAGCAATGAAGTGACCGCGGCCCGCCATCGTCGGCGGGCCGTGATCACTTCTGGCCCCTCTGTGCTCGATTCGCTCCGCTCACTCCAACGCGAACGCGTCGAGGGAAACCTTGAGGTCTTGCGTCAGCGCAGCGTCACCTGAGACGATCGTGGTCCACGACAGCTCGTGGCCGTTGCGCTTTCCCTTCTCGACAATCTTCACCCCCGCCGGACTGATCGTCACCGTGTAAAGCTTCCCGTCGATCTCGAGCTCGCGCTTGATCGACTTCTCCAGCTTCGTCGCCATTCGACCCTCGCTTCGACCGGTTCACCGGCACACTATGTTTCGACATCGTGCCGACTCTGCCACCCCGTTCCACCGAGCACTCGTCGCCCAGGATAGCGTCCGATCGGGCAACGACCGTTCCGCAGTGGCCTGCCCCCGCCGAGTCGGTGCGATTCTGCCGCGCGATCCTGCCCAGCGTTTCGCGAACATTTGCGCTCTCGATCCGGCTCCTCCCCGGCACGCTGAACGATGCGGTGCTCGTATCGTATCTCCTCTGCCGCATCGCCGACACGATCGAGGACGACCACGCAGCCACCGTCGAGCGAAAGGCAGTGCTGCTGCACTCAATCCTCCGCGCACTCGATGATCCTGCGGCAACCGGGGAGCTCGCCGCGGGCGCGACCGAGTTGGTTGCCGGAGAGAACGCACACGTCGAACTCGTACGCGGCGCGGCGCACGTCTTCGCCGTCTATCGCGCGCTCCCCGAGTACTCTCGCCTTCGCGTTCGTCATTGGGTCACCGAGATGGTGCTCGGGATGGAGAAGTTCGTTCGCCTCTACCCGAGCGGCATTCGCATCCGCACGCTCGACGAATACAAGGAGTACTGCTACTACGTCGCGGGGACCGTCGGCAACCTGCTCACTGACCTCTGGCACGAGCACAGCCCGAGCATCGGCCTGCACGAATACCGTGCGCTCTGGCGCCATTGCCGGGATTTTGGCGAAGCACTGCAGACGGTGAACATCCTCAAGGACATCGCCTGGGACGCGACGCACGAAAATGCGATCTACGTCCCCGAGGACGCGCTCCGCGCCCAGGGAAGCAGCCACGGCACGTTGCTCGATCCCGGGTTCACCGCAAGAAATCACGCGGCGGTTCAGGAGCTCATCGACCTCGCCTGGCGCGACCTCGATGCATCCCTCGAGTACTTCACCACGCTCCCCCGCCGCGCGCTGCGCATCCGCGCGTTCTGCCTGCTCCCGCTCCTCTTCGCCTACGCGACGCTCCGCGAGCTCAGCGCGTCGCAGGCGATGCTGCGTGTTGGCGGGACGGTGAAGATCTCCCGCGCCGAAGTCCGCTCGCTGATGATCACCGGCTTGACGCTTGTCGGGAGCAATACTGCGGTGCGCTGGCTCGCGGGGAGAGTCCGCAGCCGGCCGTTCCTCATCCCTTCCCCCCCGTCGCGGGGCTGAGGGACGGCGCCTGCCTAACGCTCCACTGGCGGCCCTCACCGTACCCGGCTTCCGCGGCATCCTCCGCGACGACACCGACGCACGCGGGGCCTACGCCGAGGCGGCCGGCATCCAGCGCCGTCTCCCGCGGGCGATCGCCGTTCCGGCCGACGCCGAGGACGTCGTCACCCTCGTTCGCTGGGCCGCCGCGACTCGGACGCCGCTCATCGCGCGCGGATCGGGGAGCAGCATGGCCGGCGGCGCCATCGGCGATGGGGTCATCGTTGACCTCAGCCGACTCACCCGCATCGGCCCCGTCGACGCCGCCAACCAGCGTGTCCACGTCGAACCGGGCGTCGTCCTCGGCGACCTCAACGCTGCCCTCGCACCGCAGCAACTCCGCTTCCCGGTCGACCCGTCGAGCTGGTCGTTCTGCACGTTAGGCGGGATGGCGTCGACCAACGCCGCCGGGGCGCGCACTGTCGCCGTCGGGGCGACCCGCCGCTGGGTGACCGCCCTCGATTGCGCGTTCGCCGATGGCTCGCGAGCGATCGTTCGCCGCGGCGACCCGCCGCCTAACGTCTCCCCCATCGCCCGCTTTCTCGCCGACGTCGCGCCGGTCCTTCGTCAGCGCGAGGCCGACCGCCCCGCGCGCCACCCCGGCGTCCGCAAGGAATCGTCGGGTTACGGCATTGCCGACTGGGCGCGCGGTGGGGCGGGTGATGAAGACCTCGTCGACCTCCTCGTCGGCAGCGAAGGAACGCTCGCGCTGTTCGTCGGCATCGAACTGTCACTGCAGGCCGTGCCCGCCGCCACCGCCAGCCTCCTCGCCGCATTCCCTTCCCTCGAGACCGCGGTCAACGCTGCCACGGCCGCTCGCACCGCCGGCGCCTCCGCCTGCGAACTTCTCGACAAGACTTTCCTCGATGTCGCCGCAGCCGGCCCGCTCCCCGTCGCGATCCCGCCCGGCACCGAGGCCGTGATCATGGCCGAGGCAGAATCCGATAGCGCCGTGGCAGCCGGTGAGATCGTCGCCGCGATCGTCGCCGCCTGCGAACGCGCCGGCGCGGCTGCGGTCCTCGTCGCCAGCACCGCCGACGCCGAGCAGAAGCTGTGGGCGCTGCGCCACGCCGCGAGTCCGATCCTCAGCCGCCTTGATCCGTCGCTCAAGTCGATGCAGTTCATCGAGGACGGCGCCGTCCCGCCGTCACGTCTCGCCGAGTACGTGCACGGCGTGCGCGCCGCCCTCGCCCGCCAGGAAATTCGCGGCGTGATCTTCGGTCACGCCGGGGATGCGCACATCCACGTGAATCCGCTCGTTGATGTTCGTTCCCCGGATTGGCGCGCCCGCATTGTCGCGCTCCTCGCCGAAGTCACCGCGCTCGTCGGATCGCTCGGCGGCACCGTCGCCGGCGAGCACGGCGACGGTCGTCTCCGCGCGCCACTGCTCCGCGCTGTCTGGGGAAGCGAGATCGTCGAACGCTTCGCACTCGTGAAACGCGCCTTCGATCCCGACGGGATCCTCAATCCCGGCACCAAGGTCCCGCGTGCCGAAGACAGCGGGATTGGTGACGTGAAGTACGATCCTTCGCTGCCGCCACTCTCTCCTAACGCGCGCCGCGCCCTCGATCACGTCGAGCAAAACCGCGCCTACTCAGCCTTTCGCCTCGATCTTCTCCGAGACTAGCTTCCTCGGTTGTCGTCCGTCGTTTCTCGCCTCTCGTTTCTCTGCGCACTATCGCAAGCCGGTTCCGGCGCGATCAGCATTCAGCCCAGCCTCCACGACCGTGTACTTTACCGAACCGAAACTCACGCTCCTGTCCCGCCCCGTCTTCACCGAGCCCGCCCATCTCCCGGTCGCCTGGCTCGGTGAGAGTACCGACGGTGAGCGTCTCGCCGAGTTCGCAGGTCGGCTCTGCTACATGAGCCAGAAAAATCCGGCGCAGCGCAACACCCGCGACTATCTCGAGAACATCAAGAAGCAGGGACACGGCTCTGTCCTCGAGCACGCGAACTACTCGGTTCTCCTCGAGGGAGTGAGCCGGTCGCTCACTCACGAGCTGGTCCGACACCGCGCCGGCTTCGCCTACTCGCAACTCTCCCAGCGTTACGTCGACGAGAGCGACGCGCACTTCGTCGTGCCGCCAGCGGTGATCGGCGACGAAGCCCTCGAGCGCGCGTGGCGCTCGCAGATCGAGAGCGCGCTCGCCAGCTACATCGGTCTCGTCGCGCAGCTCATGGAGCGCTACGCCTGGGTCGCCGACAAGGTCCATCGCCGCAAGATGTCCCGTGAGGCCGCCCGCGGCGTGTTGCCGAATTCCACCGAGACCAAGATCGTCGTCACCGCCAACGCGCGCGCCTGGCGGACGATGCTCGAGCTCCGATCGAGCGAGGGCGCGGAACTCGAGATTCGCCGCTGCGCCGTCGCGCTGATCCGCCTCCTCCAGCGCGAAGCACCCGGCTTCTTCGCCGATTTCGAGATCTACACGGGCGATGACCGCCGTGAGGCAGCTCGTCTCGGCTACCACAAAGTCTGACGACGACCGGGCGCCGTGCCTTGAGCGCCGTGCCTCCTCGCGCTTCCGTTGCTCGCGACGATCGCCCTCGTCCTCCTCGGTGAGACATGGCCGCGACCTCAGAATTTTTTTCTCCGCGGTCGGTCAGAAAAATTTCTTGAGTTTTTTTTCGCGATAGTGCAAAAAAATCATTGCGAGAAAAAATCGGTGCACATAATTTGCGCTCCGAGTTAATGGTGGCATTCGAGTTGCGCTTTCGTTCTCGCGACCACCTCACCGGCACCGGATGACGCGAATCGGTTTCGCCTACAACCAGAAGCCAGACCAGGAGACACCGCGAGACGGCGGTGATGTCGAGGCACCCCGCCCCGACGAAGAGCCTCCCAGTAGCGCAGCATCGCTTTCGCCCCGAGCCGCGACATCCTCCGCGGCTGATTCGCACGGGACGCCTGACGGCGCTTCCCACTCCGCCGGCACCGCGGTCGCTCTGCCCTCCGACACCAGCGATGAATTCGCCGAGTGGGATTCGGTGTCGACGATCGACGCCGTCGCTGACGCGCTCGGCGACCTCGGTGATGTCGTCCGCCTCGAAGCCACTGCTGATTTTCCCCACGCGCTTCGTGACGCCCGCCCGGACATCGTCTTCAACATCGCCGAGGGGCTGCGCGGCGTGAATCGCGAAGCGCACGTCCCCGCGATCTGTGAGTTCTTCGGCGTCCGCTACTCCGGCAGCGATCCGCTCACGCTCTCGCTCTGCCTCGACAAGGCGCGGACGAAGGAGATCCTCGCATACCACGGCGTCCCCACCGCGGCGTTCGCACTCGTCAGCACTACCGAGGAGATTCCTGCGCTCCGCTCGCGCATCCGCAGCGTCCACCACCTCACGCCGGCGCACGTCGTGCCGAGCGAGCGGCCACTCCACCTGCCGCTGTTCGTGAAGCCGGTGCACGAGGGTTCGTCCAAGGGAATCACCGAGAAAAATCTCTGCCGCTCGCTTCAGGAGCTGGAGCAGCAGATCGATTTTCTCCTCGAGACATACTGTCAGCCAGTGCTCGTCGAGGAATTTCTCCCCGGTGATGAGTTCACCTGCGCGATCCTCGGCAATGGCGCTGATGCGACCGTTCTCCCGCTCGTCGGGATGAACTTCGCCGCGCTTCCCGACGGCGCCCTGCCGATTTATGGCTTCGAAGCGAAATGGCTCTGGGATCGCCCGGAGAATCCGCTCGAGATTTTTTCCTGCCCCGCGCCCGTCAGCGACGTGAAGCGTCGCGCGATCGAGAGTGTGGTGCTCCGCGCCTATCGCGTGCTCGGCTGCCGCGATTGGTCGCGCATCGACGTTCGCTTCGACGCCGGCGGCACGCCGAATGTCGTCGAGGTCAATCCTCTCCCCGGAATTCTTCCCAATCCCGAGGACAACTCGTGCTTCCCGAAGGCCGCGCGAGCGGCAGGACTGAGCTACGACGAGCTCATTCAATCCTGCTTGCGACACGCTGCCGAGCGGCAGGGGATCGCCCTGCCAGGTCACCTCGCTCGCCCGTTCACCCGGCGAGCCGTGGCCTCTGCCTGACGACGCGAAGAAGGAACCGATGAAGGTCGCCGTGCTGTTCGACGGACTCTCGGCGCTCGGGAAAGACCCGGACGTCCTGATTCTCGATACGATCGAAGCCGTCGAAACCGCGCTCACCGCGGCCGGCAACGAAGTCGTGCGCATCCCCGTCAATCCCGACGGACGCTGGGTCGAGCGTGTCCGTCGCGCAAAGTTCGACCTCGTCTTCAATCTCTGCGAAAGCATCGATGGCGTCGGTGCACTCGAGCCCGCGGTCATCTCCGCGCTCGAGTTGATGGGGCTGCCGTTCACCGGCGCGAGCAGCTACACCGCTGCAGTCTGCCTTCGCAAGCACGTCGTCAACGCATTACTCGATCGCATGGGACTTCCCGTGCCAAAGTTCGCCGTCGTCACACCGGGCGGTCAGCTTCCCTCCGTCGGCTTTCCCGCGATCGCGAAGCCCGCCGCCGAAGACGCATCGATCGGCGTCGAACAGCGTTCGGTCGTCCGCAACCTGCGGTCACTCGGCGAGCGCGTCAGCGCGATGCACGCTCGCTGGGACGAAGTGCTGGTCCAGCGTTTCATCGACGGGCGTGAAGTCAACGTCGGCATCCTCGGTGAGACTGCGCTCCCCGTGGCCGAAATCGATTTCCGCGGCATGCCGAAAGGGATGTGGAAGATTGTGTCGTACCAATCGAAGTGGCACACGGGCTCCGAAGAGGATCTTGGGTCGGTGCCGCGCTGCCCGGCTGATCTCTCCCCCGAACTGGCCGCTGAGTTGAAACGCATCGCGCTCGCTGCGTGGCGAGCCGTCGGCGGCAGCGGCTACGGTCGCATCGACTTCCGCGTCGACTCGGCCGGCAAGCCGTGGTTGCTCGAGGTGAATGCGAATCCGGACTTCGCGCCCGACGCCGGACTCGCTCGCATGGCCGGCGTCGCCGGACTCGATTATGCGGCGCTCGTCCACGCCGTCTCCGAGCACGGGCTCGCCCGGGCGCATGGCGCGCCCTCGGTGTCCGATCGCTGGGCGCTCGCTGAAAAGCTTTCCGGCATCGCTGGCGCGCCCGACCCTGCAGCGCTGGACCTGTTCGCCGTTGGGCAGCGTTAGGTGACACTCGCCTCGGCACGCCGGACCCGCGTTGGTCCCCTCGCCGCTCAGCATCGACCGCGTATCAGCAGCATCCTCGGCGCCACCGGCGTTTTTCGCGCTGAGGAGATAAGTGTCGCACTCGAGCTCTTCGACGAAACGTTTTCGCGCGATGGTCGTGTTTCATCGACCGACACGAACACGGATTATGCCTTTGTCGGCGCATTCACCCCCGAGGACGAGTTGATCGGCTACGCCTGTTACGGTCCGACGCCCGATACCGATCGCACCTGGGATCTCTATTGGATCGCGGTCGATCCCCATGTGCAGGGCTCTGGTGGTGGTACTCAGCTGCTCAGCGAGGTCGAACGACGGGTCGAGCGACTCGATGCCCGCATTCTCGTCGTTGAAACGTCATCTCGAGGGGAGTATGAGCCGACTCGCGCGTTCTACCGGAAGCGCGGGTATGCCGAGGCCGCGCGGATGCGCGAGTTCTACGCACCCGGGGACGACCGGGTCATTTTCACCAAGCGGTTGCGGGAAATATTCAGCTCGCCTAACGGGCGGGGAGCGGTGCAGCAATGAGTGATTGGCAGAAAATCCTGCGCGAAGGCAGTGTCGACACCCTGACGAAGCTCGCCGACAAGTTTGGCCACGACGTGATCGACGTCGAGGCGCTGCGGCCGGCCTTCGAGAACTTCCAGATGCGGATCACCCCCGCCGCCCTCGATCAGATCAAGGCGGTCGGCGATCCGATGTGGAATCAGTATGTGCCGACGGTCAAGGAACTCGAGATCGTCGATGGCGTCATCGACTCCCTCGACGAGGACGCCGACTCGCCGGTGCCGAACATCACGCACCGCTATCCCGATCGCGTCCTCTTCCTCGTCAGCCCGGTCTGCGCCAGCTACTGCCGCTTCTGCACGAGGCGTCGCAAGGTCGGTGACCCCGAGAAGATCCCGCTCAACCAGTACGAGTCGGCGTTCCAGTACATCCGCGATCATCCGGAAGTGCGTGACGTCATTCTGTCAGGCGGCGACCCGATGATGCTCTCCGACCGCCGCATCGAGTACATCCTCCAGAACCTGCGCGCGATCCCGCACGTCGAGATCATTCGCCTCGGTAGCCGCATCACGTCGCACCTCCCCGAGCGGATCACGCCGGAGTTCTGCGACATGGTGCAGAAGTACCACCCGATCTACATGAACACGCACTTCAACCACCCGAGCGAACTGACCGAGGCGTCGAAGGCCGCACTCGATCGGCTCTCCCGCGCCGGCGTGGTGCTCGGCTGCCAGACCGTCCTCCTCAAGGACGTCAACGACAGCCCCGAAGTGATGATGAAGCTGATGCACGAGCTGCTCAAGGCGCGCGTTAGGCCTTACTACATCTACATGGCTGACCAGGTCGCCGGCGGCGAGCACTTCCGGACCCAGGTCCAGAAAGGCCTCGAGATCGTCAAGGCACTCCGCGGCTGGACGTCCGGCCTCGCCGTCCCCCACTTCGTGATCGACGCCCCCGGCGGCGGCGGCAAGGTCCCGCTCCTCCCCGAGTACGTCGAGGAGATCACCGACGACGAGGTGATCTTCCGCAACTACGAAGGGAAGCGCTTCACCTACAAGCAGCCAAAGTCGGGCAATCCGGTCTGCGTCCCGGACAACAACGAGAACCCCGATATCGTCCCGATCGAGATCGCCGCCGCGGCGGGTCGAGCACGGCGGAAGAGAAAGTCGGCTAACGGATAGCTGGTCGGCCGCCGCCGCGAGCGCTCGGGGCACGCCAGGCGAGATGATCTCGCCCGGCGTGCCCCCAGTCGTTGACGGCCGCCGTTAGGCGGTTGCCCCGCCTTTCTCCTCGTCGCGCTGCGCGATCACGCGCGACGCCGCCTCGCCCGGCATTTCATCGTACTGCTTGAACCGCCGCGTGAACTTCGCGCGACCGTGGGTCAGTGACTGCAGCTGCGTCGCGTACAGGTGAATCTCCGATTCGGGCACCGTCGCCCGCACGCGCGTCCGCCGCTGCCCGGCGGGTTCCGTCCCTGAGACATGCCCCCGTCGCGACGAAAGGTCGCCGAGCACGTCGCCCAGGTAGTCGTCCGGTGTTTCCACTTCCAGCTCGTCGAGCGGTTCGAGCAGTACTGGCTTGCACTTCTTCGCGACTTCCTTGAAGGCGAGAATGCCGGCCATCTTGAACGACATCTCGTTCGAATCCACGGAGTGATACGATCCGTCGAACAGCTCCACCCTGAAATCGACCATCGGATAGCCCGCCAGTACGCCACGTACCGCGGCTTCGTTGATGCCCTTCTCCACCGCCGGAATGAACTTGCTCGGGATCACCCCGCCGCTGATGCGATCCTCGAACTGGATTCCATCGCCGCGCTGCGCCGGCGCGATACGCACCCAGCAATCGCCGAACTGTCCGCGACCCCCAGTCTGCTTCTTGTGCCGGCCCTGTCCCTCCGCGCGAGCGCGTACCGTCTCACGGTACGCGATCTTCGGCGCGCTCAACGTCGCGACGACCCCCGCCTTGCGACGCAGCTTGGCCAGCGCCACTTCGAGATGGCGCTCACCGAGGCCGCTGAGCAGCGTTTCGTGCGTCTCCGGATTGTATTGCACCTCGAGCGTCGGGTCCTCGTCGTGCAGTCGATGGAGCCCCGCCTGCAGCTTTTCGTCGTCGCTCCGTGATGTCGCGTGGACCGCGAACGTTACGAGCGGTTCAGGCAACCGCAGCACCGGGAGCCGCACCGGGTGCTCGCGCGTCGATAGCGTGTCGCCGGTGTGCGTGTTGCGCAGCTTGGCGACGCAGCCGATGTCGCCAGCGTGCAGCCGCGGCATCTCGAACCGCTCGCGTCCCTGCGCGACCGACAGGTGCCCGAGCTTCTCCGCCGCGCCGCGAGATGCGTTGAATAGCTCGGCGCCGTTGTCGACGGCGCCCGAGAGAATACGGAAGAACGACACGTCGCCGACGTGAGGCTCGGAGAGCGTCTTGAATACCTGCGCCGTGAACGGCGCGCTGTCGTCAGGGTGGATCTCGACTTCGTGCTCACCCTCGGCGCCGTGGAAGGCATGAAGCTCTTCCATTTCGTACGCCGATGGCATCAGCTCGACGAGTCGCGTCAGGACGTTCGCAGTCCCGAGATCGCGCTCGGCGCAGCAGCAGAAGAGAGGGAAGATCTGGCCGCGCTTCATTCCTTCCTTCATCGCGGCGACTTCCTCCTCGCGCGAGATTTCCCCCCCATCGAGATAGCGCTCGAGCAGTGAGTCGTCGGTCGCTGCAATGGTTTCCAGCATTTCGCGATGGTAGCGCGCGAAGCGTTCGCTATCCTCCGCCGGAATGTCGGTCTCGGTCACCGCGCCGCGTGGCCCGTAAACCTGGGCGCGCCTGGTGAACAGGTTGAGCGTACCCTTGCAGGCAGCGCCATCGCCTAACGGTACCTCGACCGCGATGACGTTCGCGGTCAGCGTGTCGCGGATCGACGCGAAGGCCCGGTCGAAGCTGGCGTGCTCCTTGTCCATCATCGTGATCACGAACATCACCGGATCGCGTCGCTCGAGCGCTTCGCGGAACATCCGCTCAGTGCCGACTTCCACACCGGAGACGCCGCTTACGGCGACGAGCGCACCATCGGCCGCCGCGAGGCCTGCCGTCGCGTCACCGGCGAAGTCCGCATAGCCTGGTGTGTCGAGCAGGTTGATCTTCGTGTCCATCCATTCAGCAATCGCGCACCCGACGTTGATCGAGTAGTGGCGCTCAATTTCCTCGGGAGTTCCGTCGGTGAGCGCCGTGCCCTCTTTCACCGATCCTCGTCGCCGGCTGGATCCGGAAACAAATGCGAGCGAGTCGACCAGTGTGGTCTTCCCGCTCGCTCCGTGTCCGACAACCGCGACGTTCCTGATCGCCCGCGCTTCGTAGTCCCGCATGGGTAACCCTCCCTTGGTCGATGCTGTACCCTGACGCATCGGTGCCCGCGAGTCAAGCAGTCCGATCGTGATCGTTCGCGCCAATCGGGGAAACAAACGGCGGGCCGGGAATCAATCTCCCGGCCCGCCGTTGGCTTCGTGTCCGCCACTCACTGCACATCGCTGACTAATGAACGCTCGATTTAGTCTCCCTCGTACTCGAAGGTGAGTCCGTCTGCTTCGCGAACCGTGTCGAGCATGGTATCCAGCCGCGCCCGCGCTCCAGTCGTCATGTCGAGGACTGGGCCAAGCGAAATCGTGATCGCGCGGCGTGCACCCTCCGGCCAGTCGGGCATCGAGAGACCAGCCGCGAGGCGACGGATCAGTTGCCCGCATTCGGACAGGAGCCGTCCTGCCGTCGCATGCAGAATCTCCAATGGGATCTCGAGATCCTGCGTCATCAACTGCCCCGTGGCACCATCGCGCCACGCTGCATCTCCGATTGCGCCACGCTCGGCCCAGACGCCGAGATGTCGAATCGCATCTGCATGGTCATCGCTGGATCGATGGCTCTCGACCGCAGCCGCCAGGACCAGCGCAAGCGATTCCGGACTCGGCGCACCATACAGCGTCACCACGTCTCGCGACGGGCGCTCCGCATCGAGCGATGAGGGCACAGAATTCACATGCGCGAGCACGAGCGGGTGGTCCGAGCCGTCCTCCAACATCACGAGGACGTCCATTCCCCCCTCCTTGAGCGGTGCCCGCTCTTCCCCTGCCACTTGCATCTCCCCTCCGTTTCACGCGTTCTGCAACGAGTAACGCGCCGGCTGTCCGAGTTGGACAATTCGCGGGGTCGTTCAGGGTACGTTCTCTCGAACCCGTGCGTGGGCTTGGAGTTCCGCCCAGTTCACGCGCACATTTTCGATGTCATGTGCCCTCACCAGAGAGCGGTTTTTTCGCTCTTTGATGCGCTATCGAGCAAGGCCCATGCCCGATGCGTATGCCGTAGAAACGACGACCGAGAGCACCGCGCCCTGCGTGATCGAGAGCGCCCCCTCGGGTGCGGCGCCGACGAATTCAGGCGCCCACGCGACGAGACATACGAACAAGCCGACGGCAGCGGCCAGTGACAACGAGAACGCGAGCACGCGCGGATGCCGCGCGCGCCGATCGTCAGGCACGAACTGCAGCAGCACGCCACAGAGTGCGCCGCCGGCAATACAGACGGCGATGACGACGAGCTCTCCCACCAGGCTGACGCTCGTGACGAATCCCCAGACCCCACGCGCGCGATTTCCAATCAGCAGCGCAGCGGCAGCGTTGAAGGGTCGTGACGCGATACCGGCGCGGAAGCCGAACCCGAGTAGCGCCCCGGTGACCGCGGCGGCGGCGACCGCACCGGCTCGCGCCCCGCTCCGAACTGCTGGACCGATGTTGTAATTACTCCACACACCGTAAACAAAGCGCTGCGACAACACCGCCTCAAGGGGCGCGTTGCGCTCAATTTTTACCGCTTCGATACATCTCGTTCGGTCTTGTCTGCTTGCCGTTAGGTAACGGACGCATAGGTTTGCCCGATGCCAGCGACCAGCACCGCTCCGACGATCCTCGTCGTCGAGGACAATCGCGACGTGCTCGCGGTCATCACGCAGACGCTATCCAAGAACGGTTACAACGTCAGTCGCGCCCTCGATGGCGAGGCGGGCTTGATCGGGGCGCTCGACACCTCCCCCGCGCTCGTCATCCTCGACATTGGGCTCCCCCGTCGCTCCGGACTCGAGGTCGCCGCCGAGTTGCGGCGTCGGGGATTTCGCGCCCCGGTGTTGATGCTCACGGCGCGCGACACCGTCACCGATAAAGTCACCGGCCTCGATGCCGGCGCCGACGATTACCTGGCGAAACCCTTCGATACCGACGAGTTGCTCGCCCGCGTGAACGCGCTGCTGCGCCGAGCGACCCTGCGCGCTGATGACGCCAAGATTCGCGTGGCGGATCTCGTGCTCGACCCGATCTCCCGCCAGGTCCGCCGAGGCACCCGCGATATTGCACTCACACAACGCGAATACGCACTGCTCGAGTACCTGATGAAAAATGCCGATCGCGAGTTGACGCGCGATCAGATCACCGCGCACGTCTGGCGGCAGGATACTGAACCGTCAACAAACGTCGTTGACGTCTACATCAACTATCTCCGCAAGAAAATCGATAGCGACGGCCTTCCCCCTCTCCTCCATACAGTCCGCGGCGTCGGCTACGTCCTTCGTCGCTGAGGCCTGACGGCAGACTTGATACAAAGCGAAAGGGCGTGCCCACTTGGGCACGCCCTTTCTTCCCTTCCCCTTCTTCGCAGGCGGTCAGCGACCGGCCCGCGGAATGTCCCCATGACGCGGCGATGTAGTCATCGACATTCCCCTTACCAGATCGGGATGATGTTATCCAGCGGAGCACTCGTGCTCACGTCCGTGAAGACGATGTAGCCACTGAAGTGCTTGACCCGGCGGAATGCTATGCCGCGTGCAACGTCGACGTACGTATTCAGGGAGGCGTCGGTAGCAGCCTCGTTCACCGTCAGGTCCGGCGTGCCGTTAGGCATCCACAGGATACCGAACGAGGCGTAGTTCGCCGCGGTCACGTCGGTCCCGATCTTCATCATCATCCAAACGGTCTCGCTCGGATTCGTCGTCGGCACAAACCGCACGGCCGGCGTGAAGTCGACGTAGCTCTGACCCGCCGCATTGCGACGAACCTCGGCGTGGAAGGCGATCGGCTGCGTCAGCGGTGCGCACGCATCGTCCCAATGGCCAGGGCCGTAGGTCGATGTCGCGGGATCGCAGATCGAGTTCGCCGGAAAGTAGACGGCGTTGTTGCCCAGCACGAACATGCCGCCCGATGGCGTCACCGTCACGTCCGCTGACAGGGAATCAGCAGCGACAGAATTGGTGATCACGTCCAGCGAGGGGGCACCGGCGGGCAGCACGGTATGCTTCACCGTCGGCGCCACCGCCTGATCCGCCGCCGAGCACGCTGCAACCAGCGCGACGGAAGCGATCAGAGTCAGCCTCATGAACGAACGATTCGAGCGAAACATGGGTTAGTCCTGAAAGGGAAGAGACATGGCTTGCGGCCCTACCTAAAGCACGCCTCGTACCAGCACGCTCAGCAGTCAAATTCAGTGTCACAAGTTCATGTAATCTAACGGCTTACGCTGGCAAGCTCACCAGCAACCCACTTCGAGATTTCTCGATGTTTCGGTCCTTCTGACCGGTCATCAGGTCGTTATGTCCGGGCCAAAATGTCCTCGAGCTTCCGGTCGATCTCTGTATATCCCATCCCGCGCACACGATCGACGTAGACGCCCACAACCTCGCGCATCCGGTCCTTCGCCACATCATACAGCGCCTCGGCACAGGCCGCTGTGAGCCATGCCGCAACGTAGAGATCGCTTGCCTCAGCCAATATAAGAGCCTGCTCGAATCTGGCTAACGATTCTGCCGTCCGTCCGTCACGGACGCCGACGTAAACGCCGAGCGCTTCGACCAGCTCGCGGCCCTGGAACCAGTCGTTGCGTGAACGCATCCGCTCGCCCGCCGTCTCGTACTTCTCGCGGGCCGGCTCCGCCTTCCCCTGCGCGAGGAGCGAAAGCCCTGACCCCGCGATGGCGCCGATCTCCACGTCCGAGTGCCCGATGCGCTGCGCCAGCGAGGTCGTCACGTCGTAGAGTTCCGCGGCCGAATTGTATTCGCGCCGGTCACGATCCAGGTGCGCGAGGTTGAAGAGCGCGTACAACTGACGCTCGCTGTTCTTCGCCGCGGCGAACAGCGCGAGCGACTCGCCGAACAGCTCGCGCGCCCGGTCAAACTCTCCGCCTTTCAGATAGACCACGCCGAGATTGAGCGCGGCGACTCCCCAGATGTCAGGCGCGCCCGCTGTGCGCCCAATCGAGATAGCCGTCGTCAGGTGCACCTTCGCCTCCTCCCAGTTGCCGAGCATGATGTACGCGCCGCCGAGGTTGGCGTGGCAACGCACCTGGCCGCGGCGATCGCCTAACGATTGCCAGAGCGCGAGGGCGCGCTTGTGGATCTCGAGGCCCTGTGTCGGCTGATCCTGCTGGATCGCACTGGCCAGGCGACTCAGCGATTCGCCGAGCAGCGTCGGGTCGGCCACCTTCTCGGCGAGCTTCACGCATTCCCACGCCACCTTCTCGCCGGCCTGCGTGTTGCCGAGGCGCCAGTGAGCGTGGGAAATCATGTTCAGTAAGGGCACCCGCTCGGCGATCGCGTCCAGCGCCTGGGCTTCGTTGTCGAGTGCCTGCGCGGCCTCGAGCGTCTTGCCCGCCGGTTGGCCGAGCAGTCCGCGCAGCCGCTCGCGCATGACACGAAGCGACAGCGAGCGCTGACGATCGCCCTGGCCCTCGAACCATTCGATGGCTAGATCGCACAGCTCCTGCGCCTCGACATACTGGCCAACCGCTTCGGCGATGTGTGCCAATCGCACTCGAACGTCGGCGAGGTGCGCCGGGCTTGCCGCGTTGCGCTCGGCAATCCGCAGGAACTCGGTCCCTTCGGTATGCGCGTAGACGCCCTTCGCTCGATCGGCCGCGAGGATCGCATAGCGGTACGCCTTGTCGGTGTTCCCGCCGCGATCGTAGTGCGTCGCGATCTCCGCCGCCGCATCGGGCGTGCGACGCTCGAATGCCTGGGCCACACGCTCGTGCATGCGGCGCAGCCGGCGCGGATTCACCGAATCGCGCAGCACCTCCGCCATCTTGCCGTGCGTGAAGGTGTAGCGGTCCGCTCCGCGCTCTGACGTTGCCTGCAGCACCGACGCTCGAATGCCTTCATCGACGGCATCGAGTAGCTCTTCCTCGCTGCCGGCGCCGGCGTCGATCGCGAGATCGATGTCGAACTCGCGACCGATCACGGCGGCGGTGGTCAGGATCGTCTGCGACTGCGCGCTCAGTCGCGACAGCCGCCGCGAAATGAGGTCGCTGACGCCGACCGGCAATCGCAGCTCCGACACCGGTCGCCATTCCCAGCGTTCGCCGGTGTACCAGACTGCTCCTTCATCGACCAGCGTGCGCAGCACCTGGACGACGAACAGCGGATTTCCCTCAGTGTGGCGGTAGAGGAAGGAGAGCAGCTCGCGGCCGACATCCTGCCGATGGAACGCCGCCTCGATCCACTGCTTCAGCTCCTCGCGCGTCAGGCGGGAGAGGGTGATCTCGTTGAACAGCTCGTTGCGCGACAGGCGCCGTCGTCGCTCGAGCGTCTCGCCGTAGGTCTCCTCGGCGCGGATCGTCAGGCAGATGAGCAGGCGCTCGTTCTCGAGCTGCGGCACGAGGTATTCGAGCGTGTCCCACGACGCCGAGTCGGCCCACTGCATGTCGTCGAGGATGATCGCCAGTGGCCGTTCCTTGGCCGCGAGGCGGATGAACTCGGCGATCTCCTCGAGGAGCATGTACTTGGAACCAACGCTCGCATCCTCGAACGGCGAGTCGTCGCCTAACGCCGGGACGAGCCGCGGCAGCTCACGCCATGGGTGCTTCGGTACGATGTCGAGCCGCCGGATCGCGGCAATGACCTCGGCCCACGGCGCGTACGGTGCCTGCACGTCGGCTTCATGCGCACGGCCGGTGACCAGCGATCCGGCACGAAGGCGCACCTCCGGCTCGAGCTGCTTGATCAGCGTCGTCTTGCCGACGCCGGCCTCGCCGCTCACCGCAACGACCTTCGGCTGTCCCTCGGCGGCAGCCTCGAGGAGCTTCACCATTCCGCGCAGCTCTTCGACGCGCCCGACGAACCGCTCGATGCTTAGCGGGAGGTGTGTCGGCTCTTCATCCGAGTTCGACGCGACCGCGACTCCGTCACGTCCCTGGCGCTTGACCTGATACAGCGCGCGGTCGGCGGCCGCGAAGATGGTATCGTAATCGGCGCCGTGCTCCGGAAATGAGGCGACGCCCATCGACGACGTGACGACGACGTTCCCCGGGCGATCGCGCAGGAAAAAGGTGTGCCCGCGAATGCCGGCGCAGATTCTGTCGGCAACCTCGCGCGCACCTTCGCTCGGTGTGTCCGGGAGCAGCGCGACGAACTCATCGCCGGCGTACCGTGCCGCGACGTCGGAGGCGCGGAGGTTTTTCCGAATCAGCTCAGCAACGGCGACGAGCACGTCGTCGCCCTGCAGGTGGCCATAGGTGTCGTTGACCAGCTTGAAGTGGTCGACGTCCATGACGATCAGCGAAACCGCCCGCCCTTCGGCACGCGCCGCCTCCATCGCGGCCGTTGCGGCCTCGATGAACGTGCTGCGCAGCGGCAGACGCGTCAGATCATCAATGCGGATGGGACACCTTTGCAGGACGTAGCGCCCCGTGCAGGCAGCACGGCGCGGTGAGAGGTCAATCTACATACGACGAGCGGTTCGGCCGCGCAACCTTCTGCGCCGCCGAACCGCCCGCCTCCAACCCCCGTGCTGATCTACCCGTCGTCCCAGAAAAAGTTCGAGGCGGTGCAAACGCCGCCTGCGAGAGCGATTACTGGCTTCCCGAGACAGGCCGCGCGTCGTCGCGCACAAATGCCGGCATCGCCATCCACGCGGCAGGATCAACATCCTTCCCGTGCAGGTAAATGCCGTAATGGAGGTGAGGACCGGTCGCCAGGCCGGTCGCGCCGACACGACCGATGCGCTTTCCGGCCGCGATCTGGTCGCCACGGCGTACGAGCACGGTATCGAGATGGAAGTAGGCTGTCATCACGCCTTGGCCGTGATCGATGATCGCCGTTTTTCCGGTGAGCACGTACTCCCCGACATCGGCCACCGTTCCAGCAGCGGGTGAGAGAACGCTCGTGTTGCGCGCCGCCGCGATGTCGATTCCGGCGTGACGCCACGATGGTACTCCCGCGCCGGCCGCGTTCGTGTCGACACCGAAGCTGCCGCGCGTCCGCATGTCCGCACCGAGGCTGATCGCGCGCGACGAGTCGGCCGCGAGGTAGTAGAAGCGTTCGACGCCATAGCCCGCGCTGCGCGCGCCCTTGAGGGGGAAACTCCAGTTACCGCGCCACAGTCGCTGGCTTGATTCGGTGGCGAGTACTCCACGAAGCGCGCGGGCATCGCGCGCGATGTCCGCTGCGCGCTTCACGAGCGCGTAGTGGGCCGAGTCGAGGAACACCAGCTCGCGACCGAAGTCGCGGTCGGCAACGGTGATCTGACGCGTAATCCGCCCGGCGGGCCGCTCGAACGCGAGCGTGAACACGCCCGCCGGTTCGTCAGCCGGAAGCGGTACGATCGCGAGCACGCCCCGACTGACCCGCGCGCAGGGAAGTGTTGCCCCCTTCCAGCTGCAGCGAGGAATGTCGGACGCGATACCTTCCGCGAGCGCGAACAACACACCACCCCGCACCGGATGATCGGTGGAGAGCGTGACGATTCCCGTGTCGCGCGAGGTGGAGGCCGCAAGCGATTCCGATGGCGCCGCCGGCACCCCGCTCGCCGGCGCCGCCGTATCGAGCGGCGCGGTCGCTGCCGGGGCGACGACGGTGCTCGTGTCGCGCTTCGAACTCCCCTTGCCGACGATCTCGCAGGCACTGGCGAGCAGTGCGCATCCGGCGGCGAGGGCAACGGCGCGGCGCGCTGACAATGGTGCTGTTGGTCTGAGCATTTGCATTCCGAAGTTCGAGTGCAACGAAGTCGGGGCAAGAGGGGGGCCACCGCGCAGTGGCCGAAGCGGCGCGGTGCCGGCCGCGGCCTGTCCGCGATCCGGGTCCACCGAACGTTAGGCGCCTCGCCGGCCGCTGCTAGAAGCTGAAGATCCGTTTCAGTGCCTTGCCGATCTTCTGTCCGACACTGGCCACGGCGGCCTCGATCGGCGCTTGCGATGGGGTGTGCTCGCGACAGAGCTGTGTCGGCTCGCTTCCCGGCTTGAACCATTCCTTCTGCGTCGTCGGACACCACTCGCCGGCGAGTTCGCCTGTCGTCGCGTCGATCACGCGACTCACCATGCCGGCCGGCGGCGTCCACCACGCATCGGTTCCGGTTTCGCGCCAGCCGCGCTCATAGAACTCGGCCCATGCCGGCGCCGCAAAGCGTCCCCCCGATGCACCACCGGGGAGTGGGCGCGGTGTATCGTATCCGAACCAGACCGCGGCGACGATCGTTGGCGAATAGCCGACGAACCAGATGTCCGCGTTGTTGTTGGTGGTGCCCGTCTTCCCGGCGATCGGCCCGGTGACGCCGACATCGCGCACTGCGTGGCCGGTTCCGTGATCAACCACCGAGCGAAGCATCGAGGTGACCTGCCATGCATCACGCGGATCCATGGCGGGGGTGAGCATCGGTTCGCTGCTCCAGAGCAGTGTTCCGTCCGGACCCTCGATTCGCCGAACCAACCGCGGCGACACACGATAGCCACCGTTGGCGAATGGCGCATAGGCCGTGACCAGCTCGATCGGGGTCACCTCGAGCGTACCGAGCGCAATCGACGGCACCGCGCGCATTTCGCTGGTGATTCCGTTCTCCCGTGCACGGGCGACGACGCGCGCCTCACCGATCGCCCGGCTCAGCCTAACGGTTGCCGCGTTGGCCGACACCATCAGCGCGCGACGAAGCGTGATCTGTCCCTCGTAGGTGCCATCGTAGTTCGCCGGTGTCCACTGGTGGCCACTTCCGTCATCGACCGCGACCGGCTCGTCGTCGACCAGCGACGCGGGCGTGAAGCCAGCGGCGAGTCCCGCTGCATAGACGAAGGGCTTGAATGCGGAGCCGGGTTGGCGGTGCGCAAGCAGCGCGCGATTGAATCCACCGCGCTCATAACGCTCGCCCCCGACGAGGGCGACAACATCGCCGCTGCGGGGATCGATGGCGACGAGCGCCCCCTGCACGCCCGCGCCCCGCGGCCCGTACCAGGCGACGCCTTCGCGCGCGAGCGCTCCCGCTTGGCGGGTCACCGCTGCTTCGCCGGCGCGCTGCGCGCGTCCGTCGAGCGTCGTGACGACGGTAAGGTCAGCATCGCGGAGCGATTGCGGGACCACCGAATCGACGAGCGCGCGCACCGCATCGAGTGCGAACGAGTCCCCCGGCTCCTGCGGGTGCCATCCATCCACCGTGACGCCGAGCAGCCGGTGTGTTGCGCGCTCGGCGTCCGCGCGAGCGGCGTAGCCTTCGCGCGTCATCAGCGCGAGCACGAGGTTCCGGCGGCGGAGCGCACGCTCGGGTGCACGACGCGGCGCGTATGACGACGGCCCCTTCGGCAGCGCGGCGAGTAGCGCGGCCTCGGCGAGATCGACCTTGTCGACACCCTTGCCGAAGAGGTCGCGACTGGCGGCTTCGACGCCATATGCGCCGTTGCCGAGGTAGATGACGTTCAGGTAAAGCTCGAGGATCTGGTCCTTCGTCAGGTTGCTCTCGAGCAACCGCGCCAGACGCAGTTCCATGAGCTTGCGAGCGAACGTCCGGCGACCATATCGGCCGGCAACGAATCCGTTGCGCGCGACCTGCATCGTGATCGTGCTGAAGCCTTCGCGCACGCCGAATGCCCCGACGTTGCGCGACACGGCGCGGGCGACGGCTCGCCAGTCCAGTCCTCCATGCTCGTAGAAGCGCCGATCTTCGGTGGCGACAAATGCCGCGCGAACCTGAATCGGGATCCTGGCGAGGGGAACGTTCACGCGATGCACCGGCGTCATTCGCGCCAGGAGCACGCCGTTCCGGTCTACTATGCGACCACCTTCCGCCGCGCGGAACGCGCGAATCTCGTCGCGCGTCGGGCACCCCTGAAAACCGCAGCTGCCCAACCAGGCGTCGGTCGCAAAGGTTGCCGCAATCGCGACCGCGAACGCGGCGAGCCCGGGCCAGTGTCGGCGAACCCAGACCCGCGGCGGACATCGCGGATCGCGACGCATGCGAGCGATCAGCCGGCGGCGGCGGATCAGCAACCATGCCGACAGCGGCGAATGGCTGAGGATCAACGCCTCGTCCGAGTCCTCGGGAATGAATCGCATCGTTGACACTTTGGTACGCCGGTCGAGCCAGTTGGTTGCCGACAGAGCTTGCGGAGCCGCACCATGCTCTGACCAACCGCGGACCGCGGAGAGCAAGTCCTGTGTATGAATGTAGGCTCGTGAGCTTCGCTTTTCGGTGCGTGACCGTTAGCGTCGTTTACGGGGGTGCGTGTCGGTCGTCACATCACCGCACCGGCTTCCCGCGCGATCTTCCGTCGCGCGACTTCCTTTACATCGATCAGCGATGCACCCCCGCACACTCGCCATCCCCGCCGCACGGCTTCTGCCGGTGGCGGTTGCTGCCCTGGTTCTTACCGTTGGTTGCAAGAGTCGATCACCGGAGCTGCCAGCGAGCGACGGCGCCCCCTCCGGCGGGCCGGCGGTGTCCACCGCCAATGGATCGATCGCCACCATCGACACCGTCCATCACTCGAGCGTCGTGCGGCCTGGCGCGCGAGTGCCTAACGAGATGGGGCGCGTGCTCGTGCTGATGTATCACCTGATCGGCGATCATGAGTCGTCGTGGGGACGCGAGCGCGAGAATTTTCGCCGCGATCTCGCCTTGCTTTACGAACGAGGATATCGCCCCGTGAACATGGTCGATGTGCTCGACAGGAAGATCGACCTTCCATCCGGCATGTCGCCTGTGGTCATCACCTTCGATGACGCGTCGCCATCGCAGTTCCGCTACATCGAGCGTGACGGTCAACTCGTCATCGACTCGTCGAGCGCGGTCGGCATCTGGGTGGACTTCGCCAAGTCGCACCCCGGCTGGGGGAACAAGGCGGTGTTCTGCATGCTGCCCGCAGCAGCGGCCGGTCACGCGTTCTTTGGTGAAAGGAACATCGAGGGACAGAAATCAGCCTGGCGCTTCAAGAAGGTGCAGCAGCTCGCAGCGATGGGCTTCGAGCTGTGCGATCACACGCTCTGGCATGCGCAGCTGAACAAGTACAGCGACGCGGTCGTGCAGGAGCAGATCGCACGCGGACTGATGGCAATCGATTCTGCTGTTCCAGGCTACAAGGTCCGTTCATTCGCTCTCCCGCTCGGGATCTGGCCGAAGAATCACGCACTCGCGAAGAGCGGGAGCTGGACTGATCCAAAAACGGGCAAGACGATTCACTACGATTTCGACGCGATCTTCGAGGTCTGGGGTGGCCCGGTGCCGAGTCCCTACGCGCCGGGATTCAATCCACTCAGCGTGCAGCGGCTCAAGGTCACCGGAAATTCACTGCCGAACGTCCTCGATCGACTGGATCGGACAAGCGACCGTTATGTCTCGGATGGCGACGCGACGGTAGTTGCCCACGAGTAGCGCGATCGTCCAGAGGGCGACAATGCTCGTGGCTACGCTGGTCGTCCGTAACCGCGCCCGCGCTCGAACCTCGGGCGAGGGCGCGGTCGACGTTGGCCGATAGACATCGGTCGCGATGGCCGACCGTCGAGAATCACGACAGCGTCAGGTCAGAGAGTCCGCTGCCTAACGCCTCGCTCAGGGCAAAACGCCCGGCGTTTCCGGCTGTTTGCACACGTTCGCAACGTTGTGTCACAGATTCCCACCCGAGCGTCTCGTTTCGCCACTTGTATTGCGCTCATGATTGGTGCGACTGTTGTCGAGAATCAGGGACGACGACGTTCATGACTGGGAGGCACCGTGTCCGACCTGTACCGACCGATTCGACATCTCGCCTTTTTCGAGGCGCTTGGAACGCTGGACGAAGGAACTACCGAGTGGCATGCAACGACTGCGGGTATGGTCGTGCTGCGGCTCGTCGACGCATGGTACGACGAAGGTGCGCAGATCGCCGCGGTGGATGCGTGGGGATTGAACGCCGTGCGTGAAGCCGTGCGGGCGATGACTCCAGGCGACCCGGCGCGGACGATCCTCGGTGGGGTCGTCGATGCAGTGGCCCACGCTGAGCGCGCAGATTTCAGTGTTGTCGCGACGCGGCTCAGTGCCTATGGGCGTGCGTTGCACTTCGACGCGAAGTGGCTGCTCGCCGCGGATGTCTACGAGACGCTGCTGATGTATGCACATCCGATCGACGAGTCCGACGTCTACATCGATGCATCGATGCAGCTCGGCTACTGCCTGCGAATGGTCGGTGAGTTCGAACAGGCGGCGGTCGCATACGCAGACGCGGGTCGCATTGCGACGTCGATGGGCGACGTCGTCGGCATTCTCAGAGCTCGCATCGCCGACGCTCGATTATCGATCTCGCGCGGCAACCTGCCGCGCGCCGAGGAAATTCTCGACGACACCATCGCGCGGGCGACGAGTGAGTCACTCGACGATGTGGCCGGACTGGCGTTGCACGAGCGGTC
>JBKJQR010000273.1:0-3135 GCA_046593895.1 Gemmatimonadaceae bacterium
GACCCTCGACCTCGATGCCCTGAAGAAGGATCTCGAGCAGGTGATGACCCACTCGCAGGACTGGTGGCCGGCGGACTTCGGCCACTACGGCCCGCTCCTCATCCGGATGGCGTGGCACAGCGCCGGCACCTACCGCATCCACGACGGCCGCGGCGGCGCGGGGTCGGGCATGCTGCGCTTCGCCCCGCTCGGCAGCTGGCCCGACAACGCCAACCTCGACAAGGCGCGCCGGCTGCTCTGGCCGGTCAAGCAGAAGTACGGCCGGAAGATCTCGTGGGCCGACCTGATGATCCTGACCGGCAACGTCGCGCTGGAGTCGATGGGGTTCAAGACGTTCGGCTTCGCCGGCGGCCGCGAGGATGTCTGGGAGCCGCAGCACGTCAACTGGGGATCCGAAAGCACCTGGCTCGGCGACGGGCGCTACAGCGGCGACCGTCAATTGGCGAATCCCTTCGGCGCCGTCCAGATGGGCCTCATCTACGTCAACCCGGAAGGGCCGAACGGTAATCCGGATCCCGTGAAATCGGCGCGCGACATCCGCGAAACCTTCCGCCGCATGGCGATGAATGACGAAGAGACCGTGGCGCTCATTGCCGGCGGCCACACCTTCGGGAAGACTCATGGCGCCGGCCCGGCCACCCACGTCGGCCCCGAACCGGAAGGCGGCAATCTCGAGGAGCAGGGTTTTGGCTGGAAAAGCAGCTACGAAACCGGCCACGGGACGCACACCATCACCAGCGGTCTCGAGGTCACTTGGACGACGACGCCGACGAAGTGGAGCAACGACTTCTTCACGCACCTCTTCAAGTACGAGTGGGAGTTGACCACGAGTCCGGCCGGCGCCAAGCAGTGGAAGCCGAAGAACGGCGCCGGCGAAGGCACGGTTCCGGACGCCCACGATCTGTCGCAGAAGATCGCGCCGATGATGCTGACGACGGATCTCGCGCTGCGGTTCGACCCGGCCTACGAGAAGATCTCGCGGCGCTTTCTCGAGCACCCGCAAGAGTTCGCCGACGCCTTCGCCAGGGCGTGGTTCAAGCTGACGCACCGCGACATGGGGCCGATCGCGCGCTACCTGGGTCCGCTGGTGCCGAAGGAGCCGCAGCTGTGGCAGGACCCGGTCCCCGCGGTGAATCACGAACTGATCGACGCGAAGGACATCGCCGCGCTCAAGGCGAAGCTCCTCGCATCGGGCCTGTCCGTCTCCCAGCTGGTCTCGACCGCGTGGGCGTCGGCATCCACGTTCCGGGGCACCGACAAGCGCGGCGGCGCCAACGGCGCCCGCATCCGCCTCGCACCGCAGAAGGATTGGGTGGTGAACAATCCGCCGGAGCTAGGGAAGGTGCTGAAGACCCTGGAGAGGCTTCAGCAGGCGTTCAACGACGCGCAGTCCGGCGGGAAGAAAAAGGTCTCGCTCGCCGACCTGATCGTGCTCGGCGGATGCGCGGCCGTCGAGAAGGCGGCGAAGGACGGCGGTTACGAGGTGACCGTGCCGTTCACGCCCGGACGCATGGACGCGTCGCAGGAGCAGACCGACGTGGAATCGTTCGCGGTGCTCGAGCCGGACGCGGACGGGTTCCGCAACTTCATCGGCGCCGGACACCCGGTACCCGCCGAGCATCTACTGATCGAGCGGGCCTTACGGCTGACGCTGAGTGCGCCGGAGATGACCGTGCTCCTCGGCGGTCTGCGTGCGCTCAACGTGCACGGCGGAAAGGATCACGGCGTCTTCACGAGTCGGCCCGGAACGCTGACCAACGAATTCTTCGTGAACCTGCTCGACATGGGCACGCAGTGGAAGCCGACGTCCGAGGCGGCGGTCGAGTTCGAGGGTCTCTGCCGGACCAAGGGCGATCGCAAGTGGACCGCGAGCCGCGTCGATCTTCTCTTCGGCTCGAACTCGGAGCTCCGCGCCCTGGCGGAGGTCTACGCCTCCGACGATGCGCGGGAGAAATTCGTGGGGGACTTCGTGACCGCGTGGGACAAGGTCATGAATCTCGATCGATTCGACCTCGCCTGACACACGACATTCAACGCAGAACCCGCGGAACACGCAGAATCAGATCTTTTCCTCTGCGAGTTCTGCGAGCTCTGCGTTGATCGTCGTTGGAGATCTACCCAACCGTGAACGTCACCGTCGCCTTGGTCGCGCCCCACTCCACGTGCAGCGCGCCGCCGGCCGGCGTGTCGTCGGCCGAAATCGTCAACTGCTCCGCCGGCGTGGCCGCCTTGCCCATCGACATCGGCACGCGTCCGAGATCCTGACCCGCCGGATACGGAATGCCCCAGCCGCCCGGGCGCTTGCTGATGATCAGATGCCACTCCCCCTTGACCGGGATCGTGTGCAGCCCGTAGCTGCCTGGCGGCACCGTGAGCGCGCCGAACTTCAGCGCCTTGTCGGTCTTGAGCGTCGTCTGCTCGTCGGCGCCGGTGCGCCATTCCTTGCCCTCGAACGGATCGACGTCCTTGCCGGGCGTCCGGCCCTTCAGTGACGGACGGCCGTACTCGATCGAGATGTTGGCGCCGTCGATGACCCATTCGCTGCGAACGTGCGGGCTGACGCCGGCTTTGAGCGTCGTCGTTTTCTGCGCGCTGACCGTGGCGGTGAGCGCGGCGGCGAACAGCGCCGCCCCAATCGTGAACCGTTTCATGAGTCCTCCAAGTGATAAGGAACTCATAAATCTTACCGCGTTTGAGCCACGACGAACTTCTGGACGCGGCGCCCGTTGCCCACCTCGGCGGTATAGAGGTCCCCTTTCGAGTCGACCGCGACGGTGTGGAGGAAAATGAACTCCCCGGCGTAGCGGCCGATCCGGCCGATCTTCCCGATTTCCTCGAGCGTTTTTCGATCGTAGATATGGACGCGGCCGTTGCCCGCGTCCGCGAGATAGAGGTACTGCTGCGCCGCGTCGGGCGAGAAGGCGACCGAGAACGACGTGCCGAGCAGCTTGGTCTTGCGCTCGACGAAGATCTCGCGCTGGAACTTCCCGTCGATCGTGAACACCTGCATGCGGTTGTTCGTCCGGTCGGCGACGTAGACGAGGCCGTCGTCCGACACGCGCACGCCGTGGACGAGATTGAACTGCTGCGGCCCTGGGCCTTCGCCGAACACGCTGACCGGCGAAGGCCCAGGGC
>JBKJQR010000033.1:0-2523 GCA_046593895.1 Gemmatimonadaceae bacterium
GGCGTCGGCTCGGGAAGTCCAGCGAAGATGCTGATCGAGCGGCTGCGCTGCTGCGGATCACGGGCTCGATCGACGACTATCTGTACACGAACGAGCACTTGCCCGATGGGTCGCGGAAGTCGGTGTACTCGGGTGCGAATCGCGAGCGGCTGATGGGTGGGGCGATCCCGGTCGGCGCGGATGTCGCGACGGAGTGGGAGCAGCGGATCGTTCCGGAGGACTGGCCACTGCATCTTGCCCACCGAGGCAGGCTTGGGCGTGGTGAGCCAAGCGAGGTGGTCTACCGACTTCTCGGCTATGACGGCGTGATCCGCTGGATATGTGCGCGAACGCGACCGAGCACGGTCGACGGCCGCCTCTTCGTTGACGGAATCGTCACCGACATCACGGCACGGGTCGAGGCGGAGCAGGCACTTCTTGCTTCGCAGGCCGAGGTGCGGGAACAGATGGAGTTGAACGCGCACCATGCCCTCCATGATGCGCTAACGGGCCTCGGGAACCGGCGGAAGCTGATTCTCGACCTCGAAGCGTCGACCGACCAGACGGACGGTGACCACACGCTCGTGCTGTGCGATCTCGACGGTTTCAAGCTGTACAACGACACTTTCGGCCATCCGGCCGGGGACGCTCTCCTCGTCCGTCTCGCGCGGCGATTGGAGTCGCTCGTCGAGGGGGCGGGCCGCGCCTATCGATTCGGCGGCGACGAGTTCTGCCTGATTCTGCCGGGCACGACGGACGATCCTCTGAAGGAAGCGATTAGCGTGGCGTTGAGCGAGAAAGGTGAGGGGTTCGCGGTGACTGCCGCCTGGGGTGAAGCGACCATTCCCGCCGAGGCCCGCACGTCTGACGCGGCCCTCTCGCTTGCCGACCGGCGCCTTTACGAGCGCAAGCAGGGTGGCCGGCGCTCGACCTCGCGGCAGATAGCCGACGTTCTCGCGAGCGCGCTTTCGGAGCGCGACCCGAAACTCGGAATGAACCTCCAGGACGTCGCGGAGCTCGCTTCACTTGTCGGGATCCGGCTTGGGATGAGCGCGGCGGACATGGACGAGCTTCGGCAGGCGGCCCAGCTGCACGATCTCGGGAAGATGGCGATCCCTGACGCCATCCTCCAGAAGGCCGGGCCGCTCGAACCCGACGAGTGGCAGTTCATGCGCCAGCATTCGCTCATCGGTGAGCGCATCATCGCGGTCGCGCCTTGTCTGCGCGGTACGGCCATGATCGTGCGTGCGAGCCACGAGCGGTTCGACGGAGGCGGCTATCCGGACGGGATCGCGGGGACGACGATTCCGATGTCGGCGCGGATCATCGCTGTCTGCGACGCGTTCGTCGCGATGATCGGTGAACGTCCGTACCGGGACGGTATGTCCGTGGCCGAGGCGATCGACGAGCTCCGCCGAAACGCCGGCACCCAGTTCGACCCGGACGCGGTCGCCGCCTTTGCGCAGGTTCTTCGCGAACGCTCGATCCTCGAGCTCCTCGCCTCCTAGCGCGACGGAGGACAGACCGGACACATTGGCGGCCGCAACCGGCGAGACCTTCGTTCTTCGGTCATGGTCTGAACGGGACGAGCGCGAGAAAGCTCCTGGTGTGCCTCCTGCTACCCCTCCACAGGGGAACCTCGTCGACGGATGCAGCGTCAGGGGAATGGGGCACTCATCGAATGTGAACAAGATGCCGATAAGTGACGGATGCGACGAAGTCTCCGCACTGTGTCACTGTCCTGGCGTTGGTTGCTCGAGACCGGGTCGAGGGGGGCACTTCTCGTGTCCTCGTCGTTCGCGGCTCTCTATGTGGGATTCGTGATCGAGGGAGAGGTGGATGCGTCTCCGTTTTTCGTGCTGCCGGTGGCTTTGTGTGGGATCGCTTTCGGCCTCAGGGGCGGCCTCATCATGGCCGGTGCGAGCTCCGCCCTGGTGTGGTGGGGTTCCGGCCTGAGTCCGGCGCACTTCGGTGTGCGGGTGTTCGCGTTGGCGTTTCTCGGTGTCGCCGTCGGGGCGTTCGCTGACGAGCGGCGAAGGATGATCGCGGCGGCGGGCAGGCGGGACGAGCTCTCGCTCGATCTGATCGCGACCGCGAGCGCAGACGGGCGGTAACCTCTCCGTCAATCCTGCCTTCACGAAGGTGCTCGGCTTTTCTGCGGACGAGTTGACGGGACGACCGTTCGTCGACTTCGTTCATCCGGAGGATCGTGCGCGAACGCTGGCCGACCTGGCGCGGCAGGTCGGAACAGGTTGCGACGTCGTCAATGCTGCCAACCGTCATCGCACGAAGGCCGGCGATTACAGGTGGCTCGAATGGACATCACGCGTCGACGGGGACGCAGGAACGCTTGTGTCGTTCGCGCGCGACATAACCGAACGAATGCTGGCAGAGGAGCAAGTTAACCTGAAGGCTCGTGAGGTCGAAGTCGCGCTCGAGGACGCTCGTGAGAGCAACGTGCGGCTCAACCTCGTCGCTGAAGCAGTGACCGACGGTCTCATCACCGTTGACGAGAGTGGCACGATCGTGCGGTTCAACACGTCG
>JBKJQR010000251.1:0-3630 GCA_046593895.1 Gemmatimonadaceae bacterium
CTGGTGTGGACGGTCGGCCGCCGGGGAATCGCAGGAAGCTAGAACGCCCCTGTCCTGGAGCACACGGCGGGAACCGTCATGCAAAGTATCTTGAGATCGAGTCCGATCGACCAACGATCAATGTACTCGCGATCCATGCGAATCACTTCCTCAAAGTCCATCACATCACTGCGGCCATACACCTGCCACAGTCCCGTGATCCCGGGCTTTACGCCGAGCCGCAGGAAGTGGTGATCCTCATAATCGACAAAATCATCCTCGAAGAACGGCCGAGGCCCGACCAGCGACATATGGCCTGACAGGACGTTGACGAATTGCGGAAGCTCGTCGAGGCTCCACTGGCGGAGGAAGCGACCAACACGCGAAATCCGCGGGTCGTTGGGAATCTTGAACAGGCGCCTGTCGCCGGACGCATTCAGGTGCGCGAGTTCGAACTTTTCCTCATCGGCGCCAGCGCGCATCGTCCGGAACTTGAGCATATGGAAGCGGCGGCCACCGAGACCGACGCGTTCCTGCCGGAAGAAGATGGGGCCTGGCGAATCGAGGCGAATGGCTACGGCCACAAACGCCCACACAGGCAGGCCCACGACAAGCGCCACCAACGATCCCACGACGTCAACGCATCGCTTCGCCAGCAGTTGCGGTGCCTCCAGCTTGGGCGCCTCGGATCGCATGAACGCAAGGGGACCGCGCCAGACGAAGCTCGACCGAACCCCGTGCACTGTTTCAGACGGCGCGGCGGCCAGGAATTCACATCCCGCGCGCAGGCTGATCTCGGCGATACCGGCCAGCTGCGCACTCTTGACCTGCCCGTACACAATGACCGTCTCCGCCCGCGTACGGCGAATGAGGCGCGCGAGGTCCCGCATGCGCGCTTCCGAGTGCCGCCAGTCCAATACCATCGATCCGGCCACCCTGTAGCCAGCCGCGGCGGGCAGCACCGCAGGGGTCCCGGCATCCGCCGTCAGCACGATCGCGGGAGCAAGGCGTCGCTCCTCAGGAACCAGCCGAGAAACGAATGCGTCCGACCCCAGACGCATGGCGAGGAGCGCCGCTGACGCGGTGAGCGACAGGACAGCCGCCAGCGGAATCGCCAGCAGCGCATGCGCGCTCCAGACCGACGGCCAGTAAACGACGATCGCCCCGAGCGACGCGCCTGTAAGCAATCGGAAATGCAGTTGAGACGGGCTGGACCGCTGATAGTTGCCGGTCAGCGTGAGGCACACCAGCATCGCGACGCAGACCTGCCCAAGCCCGATGCTGGGAAGTGCGACGCCCTCACCTGAGGCCACCGAGCGCACCGCGGCATTGACCGTCGCGCTGACGACGGCGATCGCGATGGCATCTCCCGCGACGACGTACAGCGACCGAACCACGCGGCGCGCGAACTGGCGACGAGAATTGCCGATACGCGATTGGTGCAGCGCGACTTCGGGCTGCACCAGCGTCGCGATCTCGCGATCGGCGGGGTGCGCGATTTCCGCACTCGTCCGGACGCGACGAGCCACTGGCTCGAAACTGTTCATCACGCTATGGCCACCGCTAGGTCGTCGGATATCACAATTACCGTAATCGCCCCTCTGGGATCGCGCGACGAATAGCAAAATGCTGGCCCAAGCGCACCGGGACAGAGGCACAGGCCATAGCCGCCATCGTCCTTAAAGGTACCCGCCTGGGAGCGTTCCGGCGACAATGCCGCCGGATTGCCCCCTTTCATGACGCGGGATCACGATCCGCGAGCAATAGCGAGACTTCTGACGCCAATCCGCGCCGGAAGCGCTCCGGAGAAAATCGCGAGCCGTTGGCACGCACCTTTGCATCATCCCAATCCCGACCGAGCGCACGCTGCACCGCGGCCGCCAGCGACTCGGGCGTAGGATTGTCGAAGAATACCGCAGACTCGCCGTCGACCATGGTCTCACGCGCGGCGCCGCGACCGTAAGCGACCACCGGCAGGCCGTGCGCGTTGGCCTCCAGGGGCGCGATGCCGAAGTCCTCTTCCGCGTTGAACAGCATGAGTCGACAGCTTTCCATGAGCTCGCCTGCACGCTCCTCGCTTACTTCTCCCAGAAAACGCACGGTCGGCCCGGCCATCCGCTCGAGCCGGGCTCGCTCCGGACCGTCGCCCGCCACGACGAGCGGTTGCTGCAGGAGATTCGCGGCCTGGACCGCGAGGTCCACGCGCTTGTACGGCACGAGGCGGCCAAGCGAAAGCAGGTCCTTTCCGCGGGCGGCACGGCTCCCGGAAAGCACCTTGGCACTGACCGGAGGGTACACCACTGCGGCTTCCCTTCCGTAGCACCGACGGATCCGATCGGCAATGTAGTGGGAAATGCCAACGAACTTGTCGACGCGATCCGCACTTTTTCGATCGATCCGGCGCAACACGGGGCCAGCCATGCGCAACACCCCACCGACGATGCTCGACGCCTCGGCATAGGTATCCTCGAGGTCATAGAGATAGCGTGGCGGGGAGTAGCAGTAGCAGAGATGCGGCGTGCCGGGGCTGACCCGTATGGTCTTCGCGAAGGCATGCGCGCTCGAGATCACGAGGTCGTATCCGGACGTGTCGATGGTGCGAAACGCCGCGGGATACAGCGGCAGCAACCACCGGTGATGCGTGCGCGCGAAGGGCAGTCGACTGAGCCACGTTTCCCTCGCGCGACGGGTGGTCGCGTTGAGATCCCGCCGACCCTCCCCGAGAATACCGACGCGCAGGTCGGCGTTGGGAAAGACGTTCAACATTTCCGCCAACGTGCGCTCTGCCCCGCCCCACGCCACGATCCAGTCGTGGACGATCAACACGCGCAGGTCGCTGAGCGCCCGAATCACTCCGTGCCCCAGTACTTCATGACTCCTTCAAGCGCCTCATCCCAGGCCGGGAGGGTGATCCCGAAGTGCATTCGGGCTCGAGTCGTATCCAGCCGTCCGTTGAGAGGCCGCCGAGCCGGCGTCACAAATTCGGTTGTCGCAACGGGACGAAGAACAGTGCAGCGCTGTTGCGCGCGGGCAGGATCGAGCGCGAGCGCGCGACGCGCGAAGTCGTACCACGAGGCCTCGCCCAACGTGGTCACATGCAGAAGCCCGTAGTCGTCACTGCTCCAGCCGCGTTGTGACGCGTTGTCCAGGATCTGCAGCACCACCTGGGCGATGAGTCTTGCGGGCGTCGGTGCGCCGATTTGATCGTGCACGACCCGCAACTCGTCCCGCTCATGCGCGAGCGCCAGGATCCGTCGCAGGAAATTCGTCCCGCGCGTATCGTAGACGCCGTGCGTCCGGATAATGACGTGCCGAGGATTTGCCTCCGCGATCCGGCGCTCGCCTTCGGCCTTCGATCGGCCGTATGCGCTCAGTGGTCCCACGGCGTCTGACTCGCGGTAGGCTGCGTCCCCTTCGCCTCCGAATACGTAGTTCGTTGAGAAATCGATCGACAAGGCGCCTAGCGCCGCTGCCTCAGCCGCAAGGATCTCAGGCGCGCGGGCATTGACCGCCCAGCATTTCGCCTCGTCGCGCTCCGCATCATCGACCTGCGTGTAAGCCGCCGTGTTGATCACGATCGACGGCGCGTGGACACGCACCGTCTCGCGTATGCGGTCCTCGTCCGTCAGGTCGAGATCCGCGCGGGAAACC
>JBKJQR010000056.1:0-27227 GCA_046593895.1 Gemmatimonadaceae bacterium
CAGCCGCCTCGCCGCCGAAAACGAAATCACCGCGCTGAAGGCGAGCGGTGTCGGCATGCCTACCGTGATGTACCCCGCACTTGGCGCGGCGACGCTGATCGCGATGCTGATGATCGGGTTCAATGACCAGATCCTCTCGCGCGCGAACCACCAGCTGGCCGTACTCCAGACCGACATCGCGCGCACGAAGCCGACCTTCGCACTGCGCGAGCAGGTGATCAATCCGGTCTCGCCGGGCCGACTCTACGTCCGCACCGGCCACATCGATCGATCAACCAACCGCATGCGTGAGGTGAGAATCTACGACCTCGGCGATCCATCGCGCGCACGCACGATCTATTCGACGAGCGGGCTGCTCAATTTCAGCGCGAACGGCACCGACCTCGTGATGACGCTGTACGACGGCTTCATGCAGGAAGTCTCGGCTGCCGATCCTTCGCAGCTCACGCGGCTCTTCTTCCGGAAGAACCAGTTCATCGTCAAGGGAATCGGCAACAAGTTCGAGAACTCGCAGAATGTCGACTACAAGGGCCCACGCGAGAAGACCATCTGCGAAATGCAGCAGGATTATATCTCGGCCACCGGCGGGGTCGAGCGGACACGCGGCGACCTGGCGTGGTTGATCCGGAAGACCGTCCACTACTCGGCCACCGGGCGGGCGCTGCCCGATCCGGCCGTCATGACGCCGGTCGATACGTCGCACGCGCGCACCGGATTCACGATCGGCGGCGCGTATTGCCGGCTGCTCTCGGTGTTCGGCGTGAAGCAGGCGCAGGCCGCGGAGCTCACGCCCACCCCCGAGCCGGCACCAGTGCCACAGTTCGGCGGCTCGCGTGCACAGCGCGCACGTGAACGCGAGCTGAGCGAAGCGCAGCGCCGCTCGCGAGACTCGGTGCTTCGGACAGTGCATTCGTCCGCGCCGTCACCGAACTTCGTCTCGCCATCGGCCGGATTCCCGATGCTCGACGGCGACGCCACCATCGGAGCAATCAGCTCGCTGCGCGATCGGATCGTCGAGTCGGAGCGGACGCGCGACATGTTCGGTGTCGAGATTCACAAGAAGTTTTCACTCGCCGTGGCCTGCATCGTCTTCGTCCTCATCGGTGCGCCGATAGCGCTTCGCTTCCCGCGTGGCGGTGTCGGACTCGTGATCAGTGTGTCGCTCTCGGTGTTCGCGCTCTATTACGTCGGGCTCATCGCCGGGCAGTCGCTCGCCGAGAACGGGACACTGAGCCCGTTCTGGTCGATGTGGCTGGCGAACATTCTCTTCACGATCGTCGGGCTCGTACTGCTGGCGCGAATGGGCAAGGAGTCCGGGTCGTCGCGCGGTGGCGATATGCGTGAGATGATCGACTTGCTGCGCGCCTGGTGCGCGGCACTGCTCCGTCGAATGGGACTGAAGGCTGACCGCCGCCGGAGGGCGACATGAGACTGATGCCGCGCGCACTCGATCGATATGTCTTCTTCGAGTGGGTGAAGATCTTCATCACGACCGCGCTCGGGTTTCCGTTGCTGGTCATCGTCATCGACCTCACCGACAATCTCGAGAAGTACCTGAGCCGCCACCTCACTCGTGAGGCGATCGCGCTCAGCTACCTCTATTGGCTGCCCGAGTCGATGTTCCTCATCCTCCCGGCGGCGGTCCTGTTCGCGACGGTGTTCTCGATCGGCAGCTTCACGCGCTATTCCGAGGTGACGGCGGCGAAAGCCAGCGGGATCAGCTTTTACCGGCTGATCGCGCCGATCATGGCCGGTGCCGCGATGGCCGCGGTCTTCGGCCTCGCGTTAGGCGAGCTGGTGCCGGTGACGACCGCCAAGCGCAACGACATCCTCGAGGAGGACAAGTCGGCGCGCGGCACCGAGCGCTTCAACTTCGTCTACGCCGCCGAGAATGGTCGGGTGTACAAGGCGGGCTCGCTATCCGTCCCGAAATCGCAGATGGGCAACTTCCAGATCGAGCGAAAGGGGAATGGTCCGGACTATCCGACTCTCCTCGTCAGTGCGGCGACTGCGACATTCGCCGCGCCTCGCGGCTGGACGCTGCACAAGGGCTCGGCCCACGTCATCGGCGACAGCGGGCCCGACTTCGCGGTGAGCTTCGACTCGCTGCGTGACAAGGGCATGAAGGAGAAGCCCGCCGACCTGCTTGCGACACCGCGCTCGCCGCACGAGATGGGATATCGCGATCTCGGACGCTTCATTCGCGCACTCCAGCGTTCGGGCGGTGACGTCAACGAGCTGAAGGTCGAGCAGGCACTGAAGGTCGCGATTCCGGTGACCTGCCTGATCATCGCGTTGTTCGGCGCACCGCTGGCGACGAGCACGCAGCGCGGCGGCGCGGCGTACGGCATTGGCGTCAGCCTGGGCGTGACCGTCATCTTCCTGATGATGATCCAGCTGACGAAGGCGATCGGCGGCAAGGGGCTGCTACCGCCCGATCTCGCGGCCTGGCTCCCGAACATCCTCTTCGGGCTCGTCGGCGGCTTTCTCCTCTCCCGCGCACGCACGTGACTTCTGGTTCGTTCCCCACCGGCACTGATGCCCGGTCGACATCGACCTTCCCCGTCGTGCAGCGCACGGGCATCCGGCTCTTTCGCCGGATGGCGCGCTGGGCGGCTGGCAACATGCGCGAAGTCGGCTATCGCGCATTTTTTCTCCGCGATATCGGCCGCGCGCTCGCCGACCCGGCGACCTATATCCCCGAGACAATCCGCCAGATGCGGAACATCGGGGTGGATTCAATCCCGCTCGCGTCGATTGTCGCCGCCTTCATCGGCGGCGTGATCGCATTGCAGGTGCGGTATCAGCTCTTCCAGGGAATCCAGCTGAGTATCGTCGCGCTCTCGGCGCGGCAGATGATCGTCCTCGAGCTCGGCCCCCTCCTCACGGCGCTGGTGCTGACGGGTCGCGTCGGCGCGCGAATGACCGCCGAGATCGGGACGATGCGCGTGACGGAACAGATCGACGCGCTCGAAACGTTGGCCTTCGATCCCGTGGCGTATCTGGTCGTGCCACGTCTGCTGGCCGCACTGATCATGCTCCCCGTTCTCACCGTGTTCGCCGACACGGTGGGAATCGCCTCGGCCTGGTTGACGTCGGTGCTGGCGACGGACGTGCTGTCATCGCAATTTGGCGAGGGGCTGAAGCTCGGATTCGAACCATTTCAGGTTTTCTACAGCCTCCTCAAGGCAGTGATGTTCGGCGGCGCGATTGCCTTCGTCTGCTCGTATGAGGGTTACATCACCGAGGCCGGTGCCGAAGGCGTCGGCCGCTCGACGGCGAAGGCGGTGGTGATCGCCAGCGTGGCGATCCTCACGCTCGACGCGCTGACCGCCGCGGTTCTCGCGCAACAACTACAGGGATGAAGAGAAAGAACGAGGTTCTGGTCGGGTTCGTCGTTGCCGTCGCCGTGGTGCTGGGCGTACTCGGCACCCTCTGGCTGGTGCGCGGTGGTCTGACGTCCGGCTATCCGCTCTATGCCAGCTTTCCCTGGGGTTCGGGACTGAAGCAGGGCCAGCCCGTGCTCCTCTCCGGGGTGAATGTCGGCTACGTCGGCGACATCAATCTCGAGAAGGACGGAACGCTGACGGTGACGATGCGCATCGGGAAGGGATATGACGTTCCGTCGGGCACGGTCGCGACCGTCGAGCCTAACGGCCTGTTCGGCGACATGGAGATCGCGCTGCGCGCGAGTGGTCCGAGCCCGGTGCACTACACCGCCGGCGATACGATCCCGTCGGGCAAGCCGTCGGTGACGATGGCCGACCTGCTGGCGCGGCTCGATACGGTGAGCCGCGGGGTGCGCACGATGTCCGACGCATTCTCCGTCGAATTGGTCCAGAACCGCGGTATCGCCGACCTGCGCGAGACTCTCGAGCAGAGCGCGCGCTTCATGCGGCAGCTCAACGAAATCGCCGCGCAGCAGAGCGTCGAGATCTCGCGCACGACGGCGGCGTTGCGGCGCACCGCTGGCGCGATCGACAGCGCCTCGGTGGATTCGACGGTGAAGAACCTGAAGGCGACGAGCGCCAACATGACCGCGCTCACCGGCGACCTGCGGCAGACGACGACGCACATGAATTCGCTGCTGGCGAAGCTGGACGGCGGACAAGGGACGGCGGGGAAGCTGCTGACCGACACGCTGCTCTATCAGGATCTGCGAAATGTCGTCGGGCGAGTCGACTCGTTGACCGCGGACTTCAAGAAGCACCCGCGGAAGTACATCAACCTGAAGATTTTCTAACTGAGGGGCGAGGAGGGACGAGGGAGTTGGTCGTTTCCTCGTCGTCCCTCGTTGCTCCCCGGTCCGTGGTGGATGACTTGGGATGCTGGGAAGCGTGGTCGCCTCGGGCGACGAGCGCGACGTGGGGCGTGGGGCGTGGGAAAACGCGACGGTTGATGAGGGGTGATGGAGTGGCGCGGTTGACCGGGGTGGCGTACTCGCATCAGGGACTAGAGGGGACGAGGGACGAGGGACGAGGGACGACGAGGGACGAGGGAGCCCGAACCATTTCACCACTCGCTTCTCTCTCGTCCGCAGTCGCAGTTTCCCACGCCCCAAGTCCCCCGTCGCGCCAGCGGCCCGAGGCCGCTGCGCTTCTCCGCATCCCAATTCATCCATGACTGAACACCAATCGCGGACGAACAACCCGAGACCGAACCAGCTCCCTCGTCCCTCGTCGTCCTCCAAGTCGATTGTCCGAGGTAGGAGTGGCTGACCGCGCGATTCTCCCCCGCAAGATCGGCCTCTGGTCCGCCGTCGCGGTCCTCGTCGGTTCCACCATCGGCTCGGGAATCTTTCGCTCTCCAGCTGGTGTGGCGACGAAGCTCCCCGGTCCCTTTCCGATGCTCACGGTATGGGCGGTCGGCGGACTGTTCGCGCTCTGTGGCGCACTCGCCCTCGCCGAAGTCGCGGGTGCGTATCCCCGCACCGGCGGCCTCTACGCCTACATCCGCGAAGGGTGGGGCGAGTTGCCGGCGTTCCTCTTCGGCTGGGCCGAGCTCTCGGTCATCCGCGCTGCATCGTTAGGCGCGGTGTCGAGCACCTTTGCGGCGTACTACCTCCGCTTCCTCGGCCACGACCCGGCGCAGGAGCCGTACGCGACGCAGGTGCACTGGATCGCCGCCATCGCGATCGCGCTCACCGCGACGTTCAATTATGTGGGCGTGCGCTGGGGGTCGCTGGTCCAGAACATCACGACCGTGGCCAAGTACGCCGGGCTGATGGTCATCATCGTCGTCGCACTCGCGTTAGGCCTGCCGCAGACCGGCGGGCATTTCACGCCAGCGATGCCGGCCGGGAGCTTCTCGATCGCGCCGTTCGGGCTCGCCCTTGTCGGGGTGCTCTGGGCGTTCGATGGTTGGGCCGACCTGAGCTTCGTCGCTGGTGAGGTGAAGGACCCGCGTCGCAACGTGCCGCGCGCCCTGATCATCGGCACCTTGGCGGTGATCGCGATCTACCTGCTGGCCAACATCGCCTATCTCTCGGTGCTCACCGTCGGCGAGATCGGCCAGTCGCCGCTCGTCGCCGCCGAGGTCGCGGCTCGGCTGCTCGGTCGCGGCGGCGTGGTGTTCGTCGCGGCGACCGTGATGCTCTCGACGTTCGGCACCTTGAACGGGACGTTGTTCACCGCACCGCGCATCTTCTTCGCGATGGCCGACGACGGGCTGTTCTTCCGCCGGGTCGCCGCCGTCCACCCGAAGTTCGAGACGCCGTACGTTGCGATCGCTCTCACCGCAGCGTTAGGCATCGTCTTCGTCCTCCTCCGCTCGTTCGAGCAGCTGGCCGACGCCTTCGTGACGGCGATCGTGCCCTTCTACGCACTGGCGGTAGCGTCGATCTTCGTGCTCCGGAAACGCGCCGACTACGATCCGCCCTTCCGCACGCCACTCTACCCGGTCGTGCCGGCGCTGTTCGTGATCGCGACGGCGATGCTACTCGTCAATGCGGTGATCGACCCATCGAGCCGTAAGGCGACGCTGGGCGTGTTCGGCGTCGTCCTCATCGGCGTCCCGATCTTCTACCTGACGCTGGCGAAGAACGCCGGCAAGCGGCGCGACGCGCGGGCGAGCCGCGGCGTGTGAACTGCTCCGCGTGATGCGCGAAACGACGAAGGCCCAGCCGGCATCGCGCCGGCTGGGCCTTCGTCGTTCGTCCAGTCAGTCGATCAGAAGCTGTAGCGGATCTGCGCCTGGATCTGGTAGTTCGACGACAGGTTGTTCGCCGTGAACTTCTTGTACTGCGGATTGAAGCCGTAGATCGGCTGCGAGTTGAGCAGGGTGCTCGTCGGGCTCCCCGTGCGACCGATGTAGTCGAGCAGGTTGTAGAGCTGGAACGACCCGCCACTCGGCTGTGCGCCCCACCCGCTGTTCAGCAGGTTGAGGAAGTTGAAGGCGTCGAGCTGCAGTGAGACGTTCTGCCCCATGAACTGTGGAAGCGACTGCCGCGCCGAGACGTTGAGGCGGTTCGTCCACGGATTTTCGCAGGCGTTCCGCGGTACGATGTGGCCGCGGTTGTTGCGCAGGCACGGCGTCGCCTCGATGAAGCGCTGGAAGGCGTCTGCCTGCTGCTGCCCTGTGTACACCTTGCCGCCATAGGTCCGGGACGGCGTGAAGATGATCTCCGTCGGATCGAGCGCGTTCTTCGGGATGTAGAGCGGATCGTTCCCGCTGAATCCTTCGCCATTCAGGTCGGCGTTGGTCGTGTAGTCGTACGGCGCGCCCGACTCGCCGAAGTAGAGCAGCGTCACGTCGGTCTTCGTCGGGAAGGAGTACGTGCCCTGCGCGACGATGCGATGCCGCTGCTCGAAGATCGAGCGGGTCGCGTCCTGCGAGAGCAGGTCGCCGGCCCACGGGCGGCCGAACTGGATCTGCGAGCCGGCGGTGCTCGACGTCAGCGCCTGCACGTCGAGGGCGCGCGAGTAGGTGTAGAACACCGAGCCCTCATAACGGCCCGAGTACTTGCGTTGCAGTCCGCCGGTGAGCTGGTACGAGAAGTCGCCCGACCCGTTCGTGATGTCGATGACACGATCGCGATCGGTGTGCGCGCGCACCGGGTTGCCCGGGGTCAGTCCGTAGATTGTGCGGCCGTAGCGGTCGACGCCCTGAATTCCCTTGAGCGCGAGGTTGCGATAGAACAGGCTGTGCACACCCTTGGTGTAGATCCCTTCCAGCGTTCCCACCCAGTTCTCAGCCAGGCGGCGGTCGTAGCCTAACGTCGAGCGCCAGTTCTGCGGGAACTTGAGGTTGGGATCGAGGAGGTCGATTTCACCGCCGGCCCGCGCCGTGCTGCCGTTGGTGCAGGACGTCGGCGGGTTGCTCGCGTTCGCGTTGTTGAACAGCGGCGCGATTGCCGACGAGCAGGTGAGCTGCGCAAAGCCGCTCTGTCCGGAGTTCTGGAAGGCGTTCGACAGCCAGACGAATGCCGGGCGGCCGGAGAACAGGCCACTTCCGCCGCGCAGCTGGTTGCGGTCGTCGCCCGTCACGTTCCAGTTGAAGCCGAAACGTGGCGAGTACTCGACGTTCCCCGACGGGATCTGGCTGGTGTTGCGGCCAACCGAGTCGAGCACCGACTGCGTGAACGGCGGCTTGTCCTTGAACACCGGCACATCGATGCGGAGGCCATACGTGATGCTCAGCCGGTTGCTCGCCGCCCACTCATCCTGCAGATAGCCGCTGTATGCCGCGGCGTGGAAGCGCACCGCGCCGTCACCGGAGAGCGGAACGCCGACCTGGTACGTCCGCGCCCGCCCGATACGCAGCGAGTCGACCGTCCCGAACGTCCAGAACCCGGAGGAGTTCTGGCCAAACAGGTTGCGCACCTTGTAGAACTGGTTCTGCGATCCGAGCGTCACGCGATGCGCGCCGAAGGGAATCGTGAAGTTGTCCGTCGCCTCGAACACGTCCTGATCGAGTTCGTTTCCCTGCGAGGACCGCTCCGAGCCCGAGACCAGCGTGTAACCGGGAACAATGACGCTGACCTGTGGCGTCCGCGTCACGGCGGGCGCGCGGCGGTCGCGAATCGACGTCCGGTTGACGAGCAACTCGTTGTACGCGCCAGCACCGAATTGGCTGCGCAGCTGGATGACGCTCGCGTTCTTCGTCGACTTGAACCGGTACGCGTTGTTGGTCAGGCGAAAGTTGTTCGCGCTGCGGCTGAAGTTGTCATCCTGCGCGTAGCCGTAGTTGTGACGGACGACGAGCGAGTTGTTCCCCGGCAGGTTGAAGTCGAGGCGGCCGAAGATATTCTGCAGCGGATTTTCGTTGTTCTGCAGACCGCCACCACCGGTCGGCAGGCCGTAGCCACCGATCAGCGCGTTCACCGAGTCGAGCGTGCTCTGACGCAGGTTCGTCGTCGGCAGGCCGATGTAGTCACCGCTCGCCGGCAGCTTGCGAACCTGCCACTCCGGATTGAGGAAGAAGAACGCCTTGTCCTTGATGATCGGGCCACCAACCGAGAAGCCGTACTGGCTCTGCTCGAACTTGTTGATGTACGGCTGCGAGCGAGTGAACCCCTGATTGCGCGAGACGCCAACGAGCGAGCCGTGGAACTCGTTTGTGCCGCTCTTCGTGACCGCGTTGATCAGCGCGCCGGCGAAGTTGCCCTGCCTGACGTCGAACGGGGCGAGCAGCACCTGGTACTCCTTCACCGACTCGATGCCGATCGACTTTCCATTCGCCTGACCACCGGGCTGCCCGCTTGATCCGAGTCCGAACAGGTCGGACTCGCTCGCGCCGTCGATCTGGATGCTGTTGTAGCGATTGTTCGTGCCGCCACCGGAAAGCCCCGGACCCGCCGACGAGATCTGCGGCGTCAGCGCGGCGAAATCGGTGAAATTGCGGTTGAGTGACGGCAGGCGTCGCAGCGCCGTGTCGCTCACCGTCGTCGATACGCTGGTGCGATTCGGGCTGATGAGCGCATCGCGCGTCGCGGTCGTCGTCACCTCACCGAGCACCGTCGCCTGCGTCGCAAGCGAGAAATCAGCACGCGTTGTCTGGCTGAGCGAGACAAGCACACCAGCGCGGGCCTGCGACGCGTAGCCGATGCGGCGCACGGTGATCGTGTATCCACCCCCCACCTCGAGACCGAGCACGCTGTAGCGACCCGCGCCCGTGCTCCGCACGCCGCGCGTGAAGCCGGTCGCCGGGTTCACGACCTGAATCTGTGCGTCTTCGACGGGCTGGCCCTGATCGCCAGTGACCGTGCCGGCGATCGTACCGGTGGTGACCTGGGCAGCGAGCGTACTGGGCGCCAGCACCGCCCAGCCGACGAGCAGGCCGGTGAGGAGTGCGAGCTTACGAAATGAACTCATGTGGTAGGTCTCCGCGGGAAGGTTCGCGAGTCGGCCGAGCCGCGCCGAATTGGGGGTCGCGAGCCCCGCAAGCTAGGGCCGCCGGTGCTCAAGGGTCAAGGGAAAATCTCCCCGTCCATCGCCGTTGACCGGGCTGTTACCTCCGGCGACCTTTCATGCACCTTGCAGATGAAGCACCCGCGCGCTCCGGCCCCGCGAGACGGCGCATGACGCAGTCGCTCGCCGTCTACCTCTTCCTGATTTCCGTCGCCCTCTGCGCGGTCGCACAGTTGGCGATCGTCGTGGCGACGGCGCGCGCATCGCGACGCATCGCACCCGGCGCTGAACGCGACGTCCCGCACGTCGACGGTGCACAACCGCTCCCCACCCCGCGCCGCTGGCTCGAGATTACGTACGCCGCCGCACCTGCGCTCGCCCTCGCGGTGCTCTTCGCCTTTACCTGGCGCGCGATCCGTCATTCGCCGCCCGGTTCCCAGTACTCGGCTGACCCCCCCGCGGTCTCTGGTCCAATCGACAATCGATGAAATCAATTCGACGACTGTCCTACGTCGCGCTTGTCATCGCCTTCGCGCAGATCGTATTCGGCGCGATCGTCCGCATCAGTGGCTCCGGCTGGGGCTGCGGTGAACACTGGCCGAAGTGCGATGGCCGCTGGCTCCCGCCCTTCGATCGGCCCGACCTCATCATCGAGGTGATGCACCGCTACCTCGCGTTAGGCGTGACACTCGCCGCACTCGCACTGGCCGTCGCCGCCTGGCGCCAGCGTCGCGAGGCAGGCGTCGCCGGACGCGGCGGCCCCCTCCGCCCCGCGGTCGGTGCGTTCTTCGTCGTTATCGCCACCGCGCTGCTCGGGATGATCACGATCAAGCTGCGGCTCAATCCAATCGTCATCGTCACTCATCTCGGGTTGGCGATGACGCTCCTCGCGACGATCATCGTCGCCGGCTTTCGTGCCGGCGGATTCGGCGCCGTGGCCGCAACGCTGGTCACGACGGACGACGTCTCGCGCGCCGCCGCGGCCAAGTCGTGGCGCGTCGCCCGCATCGCGGTCGCACTCGCGTTCACCGTGTTGCTCCTCGGCGCCCTCGTTGCGAACCTCGGCGCCGCGGGCGCCTGTCTCGGCTTCCCGACCTGCCGCGTTTACTCGTCGCCGAACCGCGGGCTGGTCCATCTCCAGCTGACGCATCGCGTGATCGCGTTTCTCTTCGCCTTCCACGTGCTCGGCGCCGCGATGATGCTCCGCACGCGCGCCGTGGCGCCGATCGTCAAGCGCGCCGCCTGGCTCGCGTTAGGCGCGATCGCGCTGCAGATCGTCGTCGCCGCGGCACTGGTCGAGTCGCACCTCCCGCCGGTGCTGCAGTCGCTCCACCAGGCGGTCGGCACGCTCGTCTGGATTTCGGTCGTGGTCTGGGCAGCGCTCGCTCACCGCGCCGCCGGCAGCGATCCCGCCCGGTTGCGCGGCCGCTCACCCGAACCAGTGCCCGCCGACCGCGATCGCGGCGGTGACGGCCGCGTCGTTCGCACCGCCGAACCGGTGACCGGCGCATCGCTGGTGATGCTTGCACCGGCAGGACTCGACGCCGACGCCGTGTCCCGCTTTGCCGAGTTCGATCGCGCCGGTCGTAGCTACGAAGCAGCGATCACCGCGCTCGTCGCCGAGGGCGAAGCGATCGCCGACACGTTCGCGGAATCACTGGTCGTGGTCACCGCGGAATTTCCGTTGCCGCGCGACGCGCCGGTCGACGCTGAAGTTTCCGCGCCGCTCGACGTCGAAGTTTCCGCGCCGGTAACACTCGAAGCGCCAGCGCCGGCGATCGCCGCCGAACCGCCCGAGCCGGTTACCCTCCCCCGCGGGACCGTCACGCCCGCGCAACCGATGCCGGCGATCAAACGGCCGCACTCCGTCGCTGTAATCGTCGCCCGCGGGGCGGACTTTTGACCGGAGGCGTCACCCCGGCTCCGCTACCGGCCCCTGCGCGCGCGCCGTCGCTCGTTCGCGACCTCGTCTCGCTCACCAAGCCGCGCATCATTTCACTGCTGCTCGTCACCGCCGTCGCGCCCATGTACGCCGCCGGCCATCCGAGCCTGACGCTGGTCCTCGTCGTCCTCCTCGGCGGCTACCTGATGGCCGGTGGAGCGAACGCTGTGAACATGTACATCGATCGCGACATCGACGACCGGATGGCGCGCACGCGGCTCCGCGTCATCCCGAGCGGGCGGATGCTGCCCGTCGCGGTGCTTGCCTTCGGCGTTGCCCTCGCACTGGCCGCGACGCTGCTGCTCGCCTGGTTCGCCAATGTGCTCGCCGCGGCGATGGCGCTCGCCGGATTCTATTTCTACGTCTTCATCTACACGCGTTGGCTCAAGCGCAGCACGCCGCAGAATATCGTCATCGGCGGCGCGGCCGGCGCGTTTCCCCCGCTCGTCGGCTGGGCCGCAGTCACCGGGCGACTCGATCTCGCCGCCGCGTATCTCTTCCTCATCGTTTTCTACTGGACGCCGCCACACTTCTGGGCGCTCGCGCTGCTCAAGTCGCGCGATTACGGCCGTGCCGGCGTCCCGATGGCCCCGCTCATCTGGGGTGAGCGCGAGACGAAGCGGCAGATGGTCTGGTACACGCTGATCCTCCTCCCGCTGACGATCCTCCCCGTCGCGTTAGGCATCTTCGGCCGGCTCTATCTTGGCGCGGCGCTGATCCTTGGCGCGCTCTTCCTCTGGAACGTCGTGCGCGTGGTCCGTGCCGCCGACCACGGCAAGGTTGCTTGGCAAGCGTATCGCTTTTCCCTCCTCTATCTCGCGCTGCTCTTCGCGGCGATGGCCGTCGACCACCAGCTCGCCGCGTGACTACCAGCTCCATTCCTGAACCCGCAGCCGACGAGCCGAAGAAGAAGCGACTCGTCTCGCCCCGCCCGCTCGCCCGGCTGCTTCCGCGACTGAAGCCCCACGCCGGCGCGCTGGCGATCGCCACCGTCTGCCTGATCCTCAGCGCCGCTGCCGGCCTCGCCTTTCCGCGCGTCGTGCAATACCTGCTCGACGCCGCATTCGTCCGCAACGATCGCCGCGTACTCGACCGCATAGCGTTAGGCCTGGGCGCGCTGTTCGCCGTGCAGGCAGTGCTCAACTTCGTCCAGGTCTACTACCTCAGCGCGATCGGCGAACGCGTCATCGCCGGGCTCCGCAAGGAACTGTTCGCGCACCTCGTTCGCCTCTCGCCCGGATTCTTCGCCGAGCGGCGGACCGGCGAGCTGACCAGCCGTCTGAGCACCGACACCGCACTGCTCCAGGCGGTACTCAGCCATCAGGTCTCCGAGCTGGCACGCCAGCTCCTCTACCTCACCGGCGGCGTCATCCTGCTGACGCAGACGCACCCGCAGCTCACCGCCACCACGCTCGCCGTCGTCCCGATCGTCGTCGGCGCCGCGTTCGTCTTCGGACGCATGCTCCGTCGTGCCAGCACAGGCGTCCAGGATCGCATCGCCGAAGCGACCGCCTCGGCGAACGAAGCCTTCGCCCAAATCCGCGTCGTCCAGAGCTTCACCCGCGAGGCCGAGGAGGTGCGCCGTTATGATGAGCGGCTCGGCCAGGCGGTCAGTGCCGCGCTCAAGCGGGCGACCATCCGCGGCAGCTTCTTCGGCATCATAACGTTCGTCGCGTTCGGTGCCGTGGTCGTCGTGCTCTGGCAGGGCGGACGGCTCGTCCTCTCCGGCGCACTGACCGCGGGTGCACTCGTTGGCTTCCTTCTCTACGCGTTCACCATCGCGGCGTCCGTCGGCGCGCTGGCCTCGCTGTTCGGCAACTACCAGGAAGCTGTCGGCGCGGCGAAGCGCGTCTTCGAGCTGCTCGAGACCGAGCCGCAGGTCGCCGACCCGGCACGCCCATCGCCCCTGACGGCGCCGGTGCAGGGGCACCTCCGCTTCGAGCACGTCAACTTCCGGTATTCTGCCGAGCTCGCGCCCGTGCTCAAGGATGTCAGCTTCGAGATCGCACCGGGCGAGGTCGTCGCGCTGGTCGGGCCGAGCGGTGCGGGCAAGACCACCATCGCGTCGCTCATTCCGCGCTTCTGGGACGTGACCGCTGGCCGCATCACGCTCGATGGCCACGACGTGCGCACGCTCGCGCTCGGCGAACTCCGCGGCGCAGTCGGGCTCGTGCCCCAGGAGCCGACGTTGTTCAGCGGCACCGTGCGCGAGAACATCGCGTATGCCGCCCCCCTCGGATCAGCCGAGGCCATTGCGGAACAGAGCATCCTCGCAGCGTCGCGGGCTGCACACGCACATGAATTCGTCGTCCGACTGCCCGAGCAGTACGAGACGCGTGTCGGCGAGCGCGGCGTCAAGCTTTCCGGTGGGCAACGCCAGCGCCTCGCGATTGCCCGCGTCTTCCTCAAGGATCCGGCCCTCGTCATCCTCGACGAAGCCACGTCGAGCCTCGACTCGGAGAGCGAGCGGTTCGTCGAGGAAGCGATGGAGCGCCTCCTCCGCGGCCGGTCGACGCTGATCATCGCGCACCGCCTGAGCACCGTCCGGCGCGCCGACCGCGTGCTGGTGATCGATCACGGCGAGATCGTCGAACAGGGTACCCACGACGAGCTGGTCGCCCGCGATGGCCTCTACGCCAGGCTCTATCGCTACAGCGATCTCGCCGGTCAGGTGATCGACGCCTGACGCGAGGAGCTGGACGACAGCGGGACACCCACCGCTGGCAACAAACCGCGGAATGCCAAGCAATGTTTTCTCCGAACCGCGGAAGGCCACGGCGGGCCGCGGAGCACGGCGACTACTGCTCGCCAGTCACGCTCCAGAAATAGCTAGAGGGTTTTTTGGGCGTTAGGCAGGCAACTCTTCCCGTGACATCCCTGGCATGTATCCGCGGCCTTCCGTGGCCTTCCGCGGTTCGAGTCGAGCGGTTCACGGTTCATCAAAAGTTCGCCCCACAGCTGCGGTTACTAAAAGCACCGTCCCCCCTCCGCGGTTCAACAGCAGTCCGCGGTCAGCCGCCGTCCGCCATCGAGCGCTCGAGCGCCTCCTCCAGCCGTCCCGCCGACGGATACCGCTCGTACGGATCCTTCGCCAGGCATTGCTCGACCACACTGGCCAGCATCCGCGGTACCTCGGGCCGGTGCTCGAGGATCGACGTCGGATAGTCGGTGAGGTGGGCGGACATCACCTGCACCGCCGATCCGCGGACGAACGGCTCCTTCCCGGTCAGCAGGAAATAGCCCAGTGCGCCGACGCTGTAGATGTCGCTCAGCGGGGTGATGTCGGTCTCGCCGCGACACTGCTCCGGTGACATGAACGCTGGCGTGCCGACGACCATCCCGGCGTTGGTGATCCGCGGGTCGCGCTCGCCGCTGTGCAAGCCGGCGACCAGGCCGAAGTCGAGCAGCTTCGCAACGTCCGGCTTGCCGCCCCGTTCGCAGAGCATGACGTTGCCCGGTTTCACGTCGCGGTGGACCAGGCCGCGGGAGTGCGCCTCGCCTAACGCTCCGCAGAGCTGGACGAGGATCCGCACCGCGCGCCGCGGTTCGAGCGCACCCTCCGCGTCGACGAGCGCGTCGAGCGCGATCCCCGGCAGGTATTCCATCGCGTAGTAGTAGGTCCCGTCCTCGCTCTGGCCATAGTCGTAGATCTGCACCGTGTTCGGATGCGTCAGCGCCGCTGCCGCCTGTACCTCGCTCTCGAACCGCGCCCGCACCGCCTCGTCGCGCGCGAACTCCGGCCGGATCAGCTTCACCGCGCACGGCCGGCGAAGGAAATGGTGCTCGGCCAGGTACACACTGCCCATCCCGCCCTGCCCCAGCGCCTTCCGCAGCACGTACTGGCCGAGCTGCTTCGCCGAGCGCGCGTCTTCACTCAGCTCGTCGATCCGGTACGAGCCGTAGAGCGCGAGTGCACTGAGGATGACCACCGTTATGAACTTGACCGTGATGTACGTCGCGGCGCCCGGAATCAGTCCGCCAAGCCCCGGGAACGCCAGCAGCTCGGGGAGGAACGACGAGACGATCAGTACTGACGTCCGGATTACCGCGTGTCGCAGGTTGCTCGGAATGAGGACACCGTACGCGACGATCAGCGCCCCCCACGGCACCCCGAGGCCGAGGCCGAGGTCCATCGGCTTCAGCGCAATCACCGCTGGCATCCCCTCGAGGTCGATGGCCTCGTCGATGACGAGGAAGGCCGCCGTCGCGGCAACGCCGAGCCATTCGATGATACGGAGCCGTCGCAGCCCGAGCTGTCGCACGGGGGAGAGCAGCCAGACCACCGCCGCCGTCGTCAGCGAGAGCAGCATGAGCACGCCCGGAAGCGGTGGCTCCGTGAAGAGCGCGGTCGGGTTCGACGCCAGGTTTTTCGTCGTGACCGCGGCGGTCAACGCCAGCGCGCCAGTCGCCAACCCCCAGATTACCGACTCGACTCGCAGCCGGCGGCGCAGCTGTTCTTCGAGCTCGCCGGTGGTGTGCACCGCCTTCGCGCCCTCCGGCACCATTCGTGGCGCCGGGGCAAAGCGCGACCGGCGCGTGCTGCCCAGCGGTGGATGTGCAGCTGTGGACGGACGGATCTCGCCTAACGGTGGCCCCGGTGCATCGGGCGGGGAATGCTGCGCCATCGACTCCTCCGCTGCTGGCCTCAACTCTCCCGCCAATATGCACCAACCGCGACCGCCGTGCACGGGGCGTGCAGGCGCGGCGCGACTACCCCCCGCACCCCGCCATCGCCTAACGTCCGGCGGCGCGCAGTTCGACGTCGACCGTTGTCGCGCCATTCCCGGCGACGACCACCGGCCGCGTCGCCGTCCCCAGCCGCTCCTGCCAGACCATCAGCGTGTAGCTGCCCGGCGGGACAGAGTCGAACGCAAAGCGCCCCGTCGTCGTGGTCACGGCGAAATACGGATGGTCGAACACCGCGAGGAAGCCCCGCGTCCACGGATGGAGATCGCAGCGCACCTCGATCTGGCCCGGCGTGTCGAGCGCATGATCGAGCGGCACGACCTGACCCTCTTCGGTCTCGCTGACCAGGGCAATCGGCTTCACTTGTCCCTGACGCACGAGCCGGGTGCGGTGCGTGATCTGGTCGACCGACCTGATGTTCAGCGTCCCGCCGACGATCACCGCCTGCACGCGCGGCGCGATCAGGCAGCCTTCGTTGATGATGTCATAACGGCGGATCAGCGGCAGCGGCTTGCCGGCCCGGATTCCCTCGAGCCAGACGACGGCGCCGCCGAGCAGTGGCCCGTCGTGTTCGATCAGCCCATCGGCGACGTCGGCGCCGCATGTCGTCACGTCGCTCGTCGGGTGCACCGTCGAATCAGCCGGGATCTCGCCACCGACCGTGATCGTCCCCGCCACTCGCCCGGGCGCCGCGATCTCGATCGCCGCGTACGCACCGGCCACCGCGCTGCGGAACGTCGCCCCCGCCGCGGTTCCGGCGGCCGTGTCGCGTGCCGCGCCCCCGCCGCGATCGCAGCCCGCTGCAACGACGACCGCCAGTAACGCGCCAGCACATGCTCCACGCGCTGTGACAAAGGTCGCGAGAAGTCGTCTTTCTACCACACCGCACAGGCGCCCAGTGCCCGCGGTGAGACAGTCTCGCGTCGCGGCGGACGAACTGCCGGTGCGGCGCACGGATCGCCCCAGCCGGACACCGTTATGACGCCTGTCCTCCTCATCGCCCTCGTGCTCGCAGCGCATCCGACCGCGTCCAGCGCCCGGGATTCGAGCCCCTCGGCTGATTCGACGCGCCAGGAGATCGAGATCCGCGCGACCGTTCTCCGCCATGCGCCCGACATCCGGCGCTGCTATCAGGACGAAGGGCTGCGCCGCAATCCCGATCTCGCCGGCCAGATCGAACTCGAGCTCACCATCCTCCCCACCGGCACGGTCGATTCCGTCAACGTCGCGACCAGCTTCGACGGGCCGGGACAGCACGAGGTGACGATCTGCGTCGCGTCGCGCGCCCGGAACTGGCGCTTCGATCGCGGTCCGTACGCCGTCGAGACCGTGGTCTTCCCGTTCGTCTTCGCGCGCGAGGAGCGCGCGAAGCGCGAGGCCGACAGCTACACAGTCACCGCTACCAGATGAGCGGCCCGCGCCCGACGTCGTCGCCACGCTAGACGACGATGAGGTCGCGCTGCATCTCGCGCGGCGTCAACACCACCGAGCGGCCATCGGCAGCGATGCAGGCGTTGATCTCGGTGCGCATCCCGAGCTCACCGGGGAGGTAGATGCCCGGCTCGATCGAGAATCCGACACCGGGCACCAGCGTCCGCTCTTCGCGCGTCTCGAGGTTGTCGATGTGCGGCCCGCTCCCGTGCAGCCCGCGGACGTCGATCGAGTGGCCGGTGCGATGGATGAACGCCGCGCCGAATCCGCGCGATACCACGACGGCTCGCGACGCGTCGTCCACCTCGCCACCGCGGACCGGCGCGCCCGCCGTTAGGCGCTGGCGGAGGATCGCCACCGCGGCGTCGCGCGCATCGCGAATCGTCTCCCAGACGGCGACCGCACGCGCCGCCGGAGCCCCGACGCACGCCATCCACGTCTGGTCGGCGTACATCCCCGGGCCGCCCTCGGCGAGCGACTTCTCCCGCGCCCAGAGGTCGATCAGGACGATCGACCCGCTGAAGATCGGGCTCGACTTCCCAGCCGACGGCTCATAGTGCGGGTTCGCCGCGTTCGCGCCGACTGAAACGTTAGGCCCGTGATCGGTCTCGAGATCGTGCCGGTCGAACTCCGCACGGATCCACTCGGTCAGCGCAAATTCCGTCAGCGGCGTCGCGCTGCGCGCCGCCAGTCCGGCCCGCGCGAACGCCGCTTTCGCGACGCCGGCGATGATCTCCGCCACCCGCTCGTGCGAGGCGCGCTGTTCGTCCGTCCAGACGGCGTAAACGCGGGAGACGAGCTCTCCCGACGTCACTACCTCGGCGCCCGCCGCGCGGACCATTTCGACCACGCCAGCCGGCACATAGTCGACGTAAGGCACCGCGTCGCCCGGCGAATATTCCATCGCGACCCGCTTGCCGCCGACCGTCCGCCGCAGCGTGTCGTCGAGCGAACGCCAGGACGAATAGACTTCCTTCCCCCAGCCGGCCGGCCAGTCGAGCCACGGGCCCTGCTCGATCGCATGCGTGATCGCCACCGGATTGCCGCTCCGCGGGACGTAGCCGAAGATGCGGCGCGTCAGCATCCCTTCACGCGCCAGCATGCCCGCAGCGATCGGATTGATGCGCCGGAAATCGTAGAGCAGCCAGCCGTCGACGCCGACTTCGGCGATCGCGCGCTGGATGCCGGCGAGGGACTTTGGATTCAGCATTGATCTGGTGGTTTCACCGAGCAGGGCCGGCGTCGCGATCCGTGCGCGCGGTCAGCGCGTCCGTGGACCCGAGCGCCATTCAGCGCGCCACTCGCAGACATGCTCGCCGCGCACCACACATCGCACATGCTCGACGGTGCCCGCGTTGGACACGAGCAGGCGGAGCAGCTCCTTGAAGGCAGCCTCGTAATACACGCACCCGGTCTCGCCCGGCGCGGTGCCGATGGTCACCGATCGGGGCACGATCAGCAGCAGATGCGAGCCGACTCGCGTCACCTGCCCGTCGAGATAGCGATTGGCGATCCGCCGCGCCCGGCGGAAGGCGAGAGGACGGGCGAGCAGCGACGGCAGGAAGTGAATCATCCGCCGCATCCCCCCCGAGATCGTCAGGTACGACTCGCGCGCGATGTATCGTCCCGCGGCGCGGAGCACGATCTCCGCATCCGGCCGACGCCCGATCAGCTTCGCCAGGGCGACCGCTTCGTCGAACGATGGACGCTGCCCGCGACGCGCCGCCTCGGTATACCGCTTGATCTGGGTATAAACGGTGTCGCTCAGGCCGAGTCGCTTGTTCCGCAACTCCTGCACGTACTCGGCATCGTAGTCACCCTCGGGGGTGTCCACGTTGCGGACTGCTTCGAGGATGCTGAGCGGGAGGAGCGCGTCGACTGTGTCGGACATGATTGGGCAGGGGTAGCCTAAAAACCTAACCGTATATCACTTTGCCAAGCAACGGTGACTTGTCGCACGATGCGGAATGCTCGACTGGGAACAACCACCCGCGCCCGGGGGTTTGCGATACGAGACCCGCTTGTAATCGCCGTTCGAGGACCGCACATTGATTCTTTCCTCCTCCGAGTCACCGTTCCGCCGCCGACCGAACCGAGCCATGAGTGAGAAAACAGAGCCCGGTGCGTCGTGTGAGGAAGTGATGGCCCGGCTCTTCGAACATCTGGACGGCGAACTGCCGCCGAGCCTCGACACCTGGGTGCGGGAGCACCTCGCGGTGTGCGCAGGGTGCCTCGCGCGGACCGACCACCAGCGGGCGTTCCTCCGTGTCCTTCGCAATCGTGGGCCGCTCACACCGGCCACCGACGCACTGCGGATACGGGTCGAGCAGTCGCTGCGTGGCGGCGGCGGTCGCTCGGAGCACGACGACTGAGCGGGCGGCTCCTCTGGGCCGTCCCATCCGCAATACTCATCGCGCTGGCCGCGTGGCGCTTCCGCTCGTTGGCCCCGTCGGGCGCGGTGGTGGCTGCAGCGATCGGCGCAGCGGCGGTAGCCGCGGGATGGGACTGGGCGCTGCTCCTCGTCATCTACTTCGCGCTCGCGAGTGTGCTCTCCCGACTCGGCGCCGAGCGGAAGGCGCGGCGAACGGCGTCGGTGATTGCCAAGGCCGGACCACGCGACGCGCTGCAGGTACTCGTGAACGGAGGGGTGTTCACGATCTCGGCGATCGGTGCCCTGGTCCACCCACACCCCCTCTGGCGGGCGGTGGCGGCGGGGTCGCTCGCCGCATCGGCGGCCGACACCTGGGCGACCGAGATCGGGACGTGGATGGGCGGTACCCCGCGCTCGGCGTGGAACTGGCGCCGCGTTGCACCGGGCACCAGCGGTGGCATGACGACCGCCGGAACGCTGGCGATGGTCGCCGGAGCGATCGTCGTCGCACTGCTGGTGTACGCAATGGAGTGGGGACGCGGGCACGCCGTCGCTGTCTTTCTTGGCGGGTTGAGCGGCGCGGTGGCTGATACCGTAATCGGCGCGACGCTGCAGGAAAGGCGGCGCTGTCTGGGATGTGGTGAGCACACCGAACGGGTCGTCCACAGCTGCGGCGCGCGCACGCGCGTGTCGCGCGGGATCGCCGGTCTTGGGAACGACACCGTGAACTTCATCGCGACTGTCGTCGGTGGGGGAGTCGCACTCTGGGCCGCCGAGCTGCTCGGCAACTGACGGGGAGGTGATCGAGATGTTCTCACGCTTCCACCCTGCATCGCCTATCCGCGCCCACGCGATCACGACGCTCGCGCTCTGCGCCGCCCTCGTGGCGGCCAGTGGATGCGCCGGGGTCGAGAACCTCTCAGGCACCACCGCGACAGCGGGCACCGGCACCGGGGGCCTCCTCGGCGGAGGAACGCAGGCCAACGTGCTGCTTGGTCGCTGGACGCGGGCGATCCTGCTTCAGGCGCCTGACGGGGTCGTCCACGAGTCGCGTACAACATGGGAATTCCGCGCCGATCACAGCGCGATCCGCACCGTCACCGCCTGGAACTGGACCGACGGCTACTACGACACCCTGGCGAGCGTTGCCCAGTGGACGACCAGTGGATCGAACATCACCCTCGTCTACATCGCTGGAAGCGCCGGCACGCTGACGCTCGACTACCGCATCGATGGCGACGTCCTGACGATGGGCCCCGATCAATACGCGAGACTGAGATGAGCGCGCGCGTCCTGCTCGTCAGCACCAACCGCGAGCGGGCGCCTTTTCCGGTCGTGCCTAACGGGATGGCCTGCGTTGCCTCGGCGCTCGCGGACGCCGGCCATGACGTTCGCGTCGCTGACCTGATGTTCGGCCGCGACCCGATCCGCGCCGCCGAGCGCGCGGCGCGCGAGCACCAGCCCGATGTTATCGGCGTCTCGGTGCGCAACATCGACAACAGCGACACGATCGCCCTCCGCCACTACACGCCGGAGGCGGCGGCCACGCTGGCCGCACTCCGCCGCGCCGCACCGCGCGCCAAGGTCGTCGCCGGTGGCGCCGCATTCGGCGTTGCGCCGAAGAGCCTCTTCGACGCGTTAGGCGTGGACTTCGCCGTCGCCGGCGATGGCGAGCGAGCGACCGTGCGTCTGGTGAACGACCTCGCCGCCGGGCGCGAGCCGGGCGAGATCGCCGGGCTCGTTCGCCTCCGCGGCGGCCAGGTCGTCTTCACGCCGCCCGGCGAGGAGGCCGATCTCGACGCGCTCCCGCAGCCGCGCCTCCATCACTGGTTCGACCTCGCCCGCTACGAACGCATCGGGGCAACCGTGCCGATCCAGACGAAGCGCGGCTGCGTCTACAAGTGCGTGTACTGCACGTACCGCAACGTCGAGGGCTGGGGCTATCGGCTGCGCGACCCCGAACTGGTCGCCGCCGAGATCGCCGAGCTCCACGCGCATGGCGTGAACCACTTCGACTTCGTCGACTCGACGTTCAACTCGCCCCCGCCGCACGCCCGCGACGTCTGTGCAGCGATCGCCCGGAAAACGCCGAACGTCACGCTCGAGACGACGAACTTCACCCCCGCGGCGGCGTTTCCCGACCTCCTCGCGCTGATGAAGCGCGCCGGCTTTACGGCGTTAGGCATCACCGCCGAGAGCGCGAGCGACGCGGTGCTGGAGCGGATGCAGAAGGGATTCAGCGCCGACACCGTGCGCATCGCCGCCGAGCGCGTCGAGCGGGCCGGGATTCGCTGCCTCTGGATCTTCCTCGTCGGCGGCCCGGGCGAAACCGCGGCCACACTCGAGGAAACGTTGGCGTTCGCCGCCGAACGGCTGCAGCGCGGCGATGCGGTGTACACGACCGTCGGGCTCCGCGTCTACCCGGGGACGACGTTGCACAACATCGCCGTGAGCGAGGGTACGCTCGACGCCGGTGATCCCCTACTCGACCCGACGTTCTACTTCTCGCCGGACCTGTCGCTCGAGCACGCGGTGACCAGGCTGCGTCGCTTCGCCGCGCACCATCCGCGCTTCATGTTTTCTGCCGACTCACGCTCGATGATCCTGCCGCTGCTGACGCGCGCCGCGTCGCTGCTCCGGCTGCCGCGCCCGCACTGGCGCTACATGGGACTGTTCCAGCGCATCACGCGCATGCAGCTGCCCCGCCTCGCGCGAGCCCATGCCGGCTGAGCGACGCGATCATATGAGCGCAGCCGAGGGCGTCGCGCTACCTGCGCACCACGCCACGCTTGACCGTTCGCCCGACGTCGTCATTGTCGGCGGCGGTCCCTCCGGTGCGGCAACGGCCTGGTGGCTCGCCCGCGCCGGCGTCAGCGTGGTCGTCGTCGACAAGGCGCACTTCCCGCGGCCGAAGCCGTGCTCGGAGTACATGAGCCCCCAGGCATCGCGCCTCCTCGAGGAGATGGGCGTCTTGGGCGAGGTCGAAGCTGCTGGCGCGGCGCAGCTCGCCGGGATGACGGTCCGCTCGCCTAACGGCGGGCTGATTCGCGGCGTCTTCGCCGGCGAGCATCGCTGGCGAGGGCACCGCGATCGCGGCCTCGCGCTGCAGCGGACCCTGCTCGACCCGATCCTGCTCAACGCGGCCCGCCGCGCTGGCGCGACGGTGATCGAGGGCGCGCGCGTCAACGACGTCGTCACCGACCAGGCGGGACGCGTCGATGGCGTGCAGCTGACGATGCCTGACGGCCGGGCGACCACGCTCCGCGCCCGCCTGACGATCGGCGCCGACGGCTTGCGCTCGGTGGTCGCGCGGCGGCTCGAACTCACCCGCATGTCGCGCTTCCCGCGGCGGATCGCGCTCGTCACGCACTACGCCGGCATCGAGGGGATCGGTGAACTCGGCGAGATGCACGTCGAGCGCGACGGCTACCTCGGCCTCGCCAGCGTCGGTAATGGACTGACGAACCTGGCGATCGTCGTCCCGGCCGGTCGCGCGGGCGAACTGTCCGCGGGCACGCAGCCGTTCGTCGATCGCTGGATCGCCTCGCGGCCGCAGCTGCGCGATCGGTTTCGCTCGGCGACGCGGGCCACGCCACTGCGCACGACCGGCCCGTTCGCGTCGCGCTCGCGCCGGGCCTGGGCACCGGGGGCAGCGCTCGTCGGGGACGCGGCCGATTTCTTTGACCCGTTCACCGGCGAAGGGATCTACGCCGCACTCCGTGGCGGTGAACTGCTCGCTCCCTACGCGATCGCCGCGCTCGCCGCGACATCGCCGTTAGGCGAGCGGACCGCGCTCGAGGCGTACGATCGCGCGCGCCGTCACGAGTTCGGCGGGAAGTGGCTGGTCGAGCGGATGATCGGCGCGGCGGTCTCGTTTCCGGCACTGCTCGATCGCGCCGCGGCGGTGCTCGCCCGTCGGCCGGCGATGGCGGACCTGCTGGTCGGCGTGACGGGGGACTTCGTGCCGGCGAGCGCGGTGCTGAATCCGAGTTACTTACTGCGCCTCCTCGTACTGCCAGGGTAGGTCACGAGGCAGGAGACAGGGGAACGGCCCTGCCACGTGTGCCTCGTGACATGCGGCAGGGACATCAGACACGCGGCAGGAGGCAGGTGTCTGGACGAGGGACGAGGGAGAACGAGGGACGAGGGAGAACGAGGGACGAGGGAGAACGAGGGACGAGGGACATCTGACGTGGCATCCTTTTTATCACCGAGGGCTTGATCGTGAGGCAGTGCGGTTCGTGGGGGAGCGGGTGACCCTCGACCAGGATGCATTTCGGGCGGTGCTGGGGCGCTTCGCGTCCGGGGTCACGATCGTGACCGTGCGGTCGCTCGCTGGGCGCGACTACGGGATGACCGTCAGCGCGTTCAGTTCCGTCAGCCTCGATCCGCCGCTGGTGATGGTCTGCATCGGGGATGACGCGTCGCTGCGGCCGATGATCGCCGAGGCGGAGCATTTTGGCGTGAGCATCCTCGCGGCCGGGCAGGAGGCGCTGTCGCGGCGCTTTGCCGCGCACGGCGAGCGGTTCGAGGGGATCGGGTTCACTCGCGGGGAGAATGGCGTGGCGCTCATCGAGGGATCGCTCGCGTACATGGAATGTCGCATCGTCGCGCGCCATCCGGCGGGTGACCATTCCATTGTCGTCGGCGAGGTGGAGGCGGCCGGCGTCGGCGACGACCGGCCGCTGCTCTACTACCGCGGCGGTTACGCCCAGCTCGAGCGTTAGGCAGTGTCCCCCGCCACCCTGACCCCGACCCGCCGCCGCGGGATCGAGAAGCTCGAGGTCCCCGGCATCTCGCCCAATCTCGTCCGCCGGTCGCTGGCCGATGTCGCGCGGGCGAACGCGCTGTTGGGCGGGACCCGCGCCGTGCTCGCCGAGCTCGGGCCGCTGCTCGCCGCCAGCCGCGGCCGGGCACTCACCCTGCTCGACGTCGGAACCGGCGCGGCCGACATCGGCGTCGCCGCCGGTCGCTCCGCCGTTAGGCATGCGGTCGACCTGACCGTGGTCGGCGTCGACAGCTCGCTGACCCTCGCCGCCGCGGCCGCGCATCGCCTCGACAGCGCGGTTGCGGCGAATGCGCTCGCGCTACCGTTCGCCGACCGCTCGGTCGATGTCGTCGTCTGTTCGCAGCTGCTGCATCATTTTACCGAACGCGAGATCGCGAGCCTGCTCCGTGAGCTCCATCGCGTGGCGCGGGTGCGGGTGATCGTCAGCGACCTGCGCCGCAGCTGGTTTGCCGCGGCCGGAATCTGGATCGTGTCGTTCCCGCTCCGCTTCCATCCGATCAGCCGCCACGATGGCGTGCTCTCGGTGCTGCGCGGGTTCACCGCCCCTGAACTGAGTGCGCACGTTGTTCGCGCCACCGGGACCGCACCGTCGGTCGCCCGGCGACTCGGCTGGCGGCTCACCGCGTCGTGGACACCGTTCGCGTGAGCAATCGGCCAGCGGAAGCCGCCCGCGATACGATGCCCGCGGTGAAGCTCGGTCCAATGCCGACCGGTCGCGCGATGACGACCATCGACGCGGCGCACGTTGCCGCGCCGCTGCCCGTGATCTTCGAGCTGGCGCGCGACGTCGAGCGATGGCCCGAGCATCTGCCGCACTATCGCTTTGTCCGCTTCACGCGCCGCGACGGTCGCGACGGAGGCATCGTCGAGATGTCGGCCAACCGTCCCTTCGGTCCGATCCCCTGGCCGACGTTCTGGCGCTCGGAGATGGAAACCATCCCGCTCGATGGCCGCCAGGCGCCGGCGGTCCGGTTCCGGCATATCGGGGGTATCACCACCGGGATGGACGTGGTCTGGGAATTTGTCGCCCGCGGGAGCGGAACGGACGTCCGGATCGTTCATGTCTGGAACGGTCTTCCAATCCCGCTGGTGGGGACGCTCGCGGCACGAGCCGTGATCGGGCCCATTTTCGTTCATGGCATCGCCTCGCGAACGCTCGCCGGTCTCGCCCGGGTAGCGGAGCGCGGCGCGTCGAACCGTCTCGTCACGTCCATTCGCTAGCGCGCGTGCGGCTGGTGTCAGCCGTCGATTTCCAGGAGCAGTCTCGATGATCCAGTTCCACCGCCGTCGTGTCGCCATCACGGGGATTGGCGCCGTCACCCCGATCGGGAGCGGTGCGCCCGAGCTCTGGGCGGGACTGCGTGCCGGCAAGTCGGCCGTGGGTACGCTGACGCGCTTCGATCCGTCGATCTTTCGCAGCCATCTCGCGGCGCAGATCCCCGACTTTCGTCCCGGCGATCACATGGAGGCGAAGCGCGCCAAGCGACTCGACCGCTTCGGGCAGCTTGCTGTCACTTCGTCACGGATGGCGCTCGAGGATTCCGGCATCGACCTCGCCGCCGAAGATCGCGAGCGGGTCGGGGCGATGATGGGCACAGCGTTAGGCGGCATCGCCTACGCCGAGGAACAACTGGGCAACTTTATCAAAGGCGGCCTGCGTGAAGTCGACCCGCTGCTCGCACTCTCCGTGTTCGGCGGCGCCGCGAGCTGCAACGTCGCGATCGAGTTCGGCGTGCAGGGGGTGAACAGCACGAACGCGATGAGCTGCGCCAGCGGCACGATCGCGATCGGCGACGCCTTCCGCGCCGTCCGCGATGGTTACGCGGACGTCATGATCGCCGGGGGCAGCGAGGCCCCGCTCGCACCGCTCTGCTTCGGCGCATTCGCGCTGATTCGCGCCATGTCGACACGGAACGATGACCCTGAACACGCATCGCGCCCCTTCGATCGCGATCGTGATGGCTTCGTCATGGGCGAGGCGTCAGCGGTCGTCGTCCTCGAGGAATGGGATCGCGCGGTCTCGCGCGGCGCAAAGATCTACGCCGAGCTGCTCGGGTACGGCTCGTCGAACGACGCGCATCACATGACCGCGCCGCGGCCCGACGGATCCCAGGCGGCGAAAGCGATGGAGCGCGCCCTCGCCGACGCGAACGTCGCGCCCCACGAGATCGACTATGTCAACGCACACGGCAGCTCGACCCCGCTCAACGATCCCACCGAGACGATCGCGATCAAGCGCGTCTTCGGTGACCACGCCTCCAAGCTCCAGCTGAGCGGCACCAAGGGCTACTACGGCCACGCGTTAGGCGCCTCCGGCGCTGTCGAGGCCGTGATCTGCGCGCAGGCACTGACCAACGAGTGGCTCCCGCCGACGGTCAACCTCGAGTCACCGGACGATGCGTGCGACCTCGACTTCATCCGTGGCGAAGGCCGCGCGGTGCGTGTGGAGCACATACTGACGAACTCGTTCGGGTTCGGAGGCATCAACGCCGCGCTTGTGCTCCGCCGCGCCTGATTCGTTCCTCGTCCCTCGTTCTCCCTCGTCCCTCGTACTCCCTCAACGAGGAAGTACGCCACGAGGGACAACGGCACCCCATTCCTCGTCCCTCGTCCCTCGTCGGGTCCTTCCGCGTTCCGAGTTCCTGGTTCCGCTCGTCGCCT
>JBKJQR010000076.1:0-31883 GCA_046593895.1 Gemmatimonadaceae bacterium
GGATCGCTCGACGACAAGCGCCCCGTCGAGGCGACAGTCTGGTTGAACGATGTGTGGATTCTCGAAGTGTGCGGACTGACCATCGTCGGCAGCGCATCGATGTACGTGCTCTCCAGCTTCGACAGCTCGCGATACTCCATCAGCAGCGACGGAAGCACGTGCCCTGCCTCGGCCAGCTCCTGCAGCACGCTGGCATCGGTTGATGGGCCGGTTGCCGTTTTTTTCAGGACCGGAAGACCAAGTTTCTCGAAGAGAATCTCGCGCAGCCTTGGATTCGAGTTGATGTTGAACTCGACCCCCGCCGCTGCGTAAATCAGTTGTTCGACACGCTCGCGCTCCGCCTGGAACCTCGTCTTCAGCGACTTGAACCACTCGCGATCGATCGACACACCAATCCATTCCATCTCCGCGAGGACTTCCACCAGCGGGATCTCGACGTCATTGAGGAGACGCGTCAGCGCATGCGTCTCCAACTGGGGCTCGAACAGGGCGCGAAGACGAAGCGTCATGTCGCCGTCTTCGCACGAGTAGTCGCGCGCGCAATCGATCGGCACCTGGTCGTAGGGAATCGCCGCGCGACTTTTGCCACAGAGCTCGTCGAACGACGTCATGCGGTGATCGAGAAACTCGAGCGCGAGCACGTCAAGCCCGTGCGAGCGGCGCCCCGGATCGAGCACATAGCTGGCGAGCATCGTGTCGAAGTCGAGCCCGCGCAGGCGGATGCCGGCGCGGCGCAGCGCGAGAATGTCGTACTTGGCATTCTGTCCCGTCTTCCGGACCGCCGCATCTTCCAACAAAGCGCGCAACGGTTCCATTTCGCTCGAGTCGAGCGGCGGCAGGTTGTGGATCGGGCGGTCACCGCCCGCCAACGCTCGCTCGGCGATGCTGGCTGGTTCGGCGGCCGGCTTTTTTTTCTTCGGCTTGGCCACGGTTAGGGCCGCGACGAGAGCGACCGTCTCATCACCGCCTCGCTCGAGTCCACGGCTCTCCGGTGCGTCGTCGGCCGAGCGGTCGCCCGATGCATCGAGCGGCAAGTCCACCTGCGTGCCGTCACGGGCGCGATGCCGGAGCGGAAGGTAGTACGCCTCGCCCGGCGCAACGGCGATCGTAATGCCGATCAGTCTCGAACGCAGCGCATCGACCTTGAGCGGACTATCCGCATCGATCAGCGTTTCCGTGTCGACCGCGATCGTTCCTGCGGTACGTGCCTTGGCTATGACATCGTGCATCCCGTCCAGCGTATCGACAGTCGTGTATCGCGTGGCGATCGTTGGCAGCAGCGCTAACGGAGGCGGCGGGAATTCGAGCGCTGGATCATCGTCAGGCAGCAAGCCTCGTTCGGCGCCAGCGGGAAGCGTGTCGCCTAACGGTCGGCCGCCGGCAGCCATGGTGCCCGCTGAGGCAGCCGCTTGCTTCGCCAGCGTCTGGAACTCGAGCTCGAGATAGAGATTCTTCAGGCGCATCCAGTCGGGATCGCGCACGCGAAGCCCGTCGAGGTCGAGTTGCACGGGCACGTCCTTTCGGATCGTGACCAGCTCCTTCGAGAGCATTGCCAGTTCCGAGTGTGCCTGCAGCGCTTCGCGCGGGCGCTTTTTCGTGATGCTCTCGACGTTCTCGAGGATCCGCTCGAGCGGACCGTAAGTATTCACCAGTTCCGACGCCGTCTTGTCACCGATTCCCTTGACTCCGGGAACGTTGTCCGACGAGTCCCCGACGAGTGCGAGATAGTCGATCACCAGGTTCGGCGGGACACCGAGTCGGTCGCTGCCGTTTTCGACGCCGACCCATTGCTCTTCAACGCTCGCCGGCCCGCCACGTCCCGGATTCAACAACCAGATCCCCGGCTGCACGAGTTGTTGAAAGTCCTTGTCGCCGGAGACCACGACGACATTCACGCCGCGTGTGACCGCTTCCATCGCCAACGTGCCGATGACGTCATCAGCTTCGTATCCCTCGCACGAGAGGATCGGGATGTTCATCGCCGCGAGCAGCGACTCGATGCGCGCCATGCCGCGATCAAAGTCTGCCTGCAGCTCCTCGCCGAGCTTCTCGCGGGTTGCCTTGTAGGCCGGATAACGCTCGTGGCGGAATGACAACCCGGCGTCGTGCACCCAGCCAAGATGTTCCGGTTGGTGCGTCGCGAGTAATCGCTGCAGGAAGTTGGCGACTCCCCACACCGCTGAGGTGTTTTCCCCTCGAGCGGTTCGCAATGGGCGGGAAAGCAGCGCAAAGAATGCGCGATAGATCAGCGCGTAGCCATCGACGAGAAACAGCCGTGGCGATGGCGGGGGAAGCGGCACGGGCATACGAACAAAACAAACATGCCGCCCTGCATCTGCCTAGCACCGATGACCCCGAAAACACGACCGCCTGCCAGGGTCGGCAGGCGGAGGCGGATCGTACGGCTCAGCGTAAAGCGTCGATGGCGTCGACGGTGTTACACCCGCTGCACGTTCGCGGCGTGAAGACCCTTGTCACCGGTCTTGATCTCGAACTCGACGACTTGTCCTTCGGCGAGTGTCTTGAAGCCGTCCATCGTGATTGCGGAGAAATGGACGAACACGTCTTCACCACCATCCTGTTCGATGAAACCATAACCCTTGGCGTCATTGAACCACTTCACTTTTCCTTTCGCCATACAAGCTGCCTCCCGCGGGGTGAATCGCAACACCGCTACGACGACATGTGTGACACGCCTACCGGCGCGCGGGGCCTATATATGAGCACTTGGCAAATTTGTCAATATCATCACGCCATCATAGCGCCGCGACTACCATTGTCACGATGCCCGCTATTGCGACGACGCGAACGTTGTCGTCACGTGGCCAACGCAGTCGTTCCGCCCCCGCGGCGGCGATTGCTGCTGTTAGCGCGAGCGTAAACGGAAGGTGCGTGAGCAGTAGAGTTCCGATCAGCGTTACAACCAGACATGCAGCGCTGCCTTCGAGTGATTTTCCGTCTCGTGCTGAACGGTGTCGGCCAAAGCGCAGGCCGATCAGCGCGGCGGCCGTGTCGCCGACCGCCGCTGCCCATGTCGCCGTAATCGCGATATCGACTGGCAGCAACAGCACCGCTGCGAGCATGGAAATGATCAACCACGTTGCGCCAGTGATCGCTCGTGTTTCATGCGAGCGTAGTAGCGGCTGAAAGATCGCGTTGAAGCGGAGGGCCGCGATCGGCGATGTGACACGCGCGCATTCGACACCAATCGCCACCAGGGTGAGCGCCGCGAGCACCAGGACAGTGAAGCGCCGTCCGATCCCAGCGGCGAGCGCGATTGGCACCGCGGCGCTGGCCAGGTGAATCGCCTTTCGTGTCAGTTCCCGTCGGATCGACGGTGCGCGCTCAGGCGCGCCGGTGGTCACTTCTGCTTGATACGTCGTGCAAGTGATTGAAATTCTAGCTCACTGGTCGTCGTCATCCGAAAGCGTCCGAAGCCCGATTGGTCGATGAACACCAACTGCGCGCGATACTGCGTGTATTCCCAGATCTGCACTCGTCCGCGCTGCGAAAGGTCGTTCTGCCCCTGGTCGTAGATCTGATCGGGATCGCCGAGTGTGATGAACACCCGCCCGCGATCAGTCAGCCAGCCTGGCCCACCCTCATCGCGGAATCGCTGGTTCGCCTGTTCGACGCGGACGAAATAATCGCGCAGCCCTTCATGCTCCGGCGTTGCTGGATCGGGATCGGTCGCGCGGAGAAACGCGATCCACGCTCGCCCGCGGTCGGCGGGCGACGCCGCACGCAATGGCTGGAGCTGCTCGGGAAACGCGAAGTAGCGCAGGTACGATAGCATGTCGTCAAACGAGGTTATCGCCAGACCCTCGGTAAAACTGATGATCAGCCTCACGCGAGCGCTGTCCGAGTTCGTCCCGCGCCAGCTGACGAATGTTGCGACACCTGGCCCGATGTTGGAGATCGGCAGCGAGAAGATGCCACTCGCCAGGCCGTTGCGCGTCGGCAGCGTGAGAGAGTCGCGCCACACCACGTAGCCGTTCGCATCACGAACTGCTGCCTGTACCGGACCCTCGCCGCCATAACGTTCGACGTAAACGAACATCGCCGTGTCCTGTCCAAAGACGGCGGCCCCGCGCGGATTGGGAACGAGTGACGGCAGGGTATCACGACGCGTTCGCGCATCTGCCTCGTACACTGCAACCGCGGACGATGCGCCATCAGGACCGATGCGCGACACGGTGACCGGAAAGTCGCGCGTTGTCGTGCGCCCGCTCTCGGCATCGCGTACTATCAGGTTCAACGTGTAGCTGTCGGGCGAAAGCCGCAGGTACTGTTGAAAGATCAAACTTTCGTCGCCACGGCTCGTCTCGCGGTACGAGGCGACACGCACGGTCTGCCGGCCCTGCGTTCGCCTCACCGAGGTTCCGTTGCGCCGTGCGTCGATCATCACGTCGTACGCGCCACGATAGTGGTCGCCTTCGTGGACGAAAGTCAGCCCCCGATTCGGCAACGACAGTGTCACGAGCAGGAGAGTCGTATCGGCGGACTCCGTTGCGAAGACGTCGGTCGTCCCGATAAACGGAACAGGCGTGGTTTCGACAATCAGTCCCGCTTCGCGGTAAAGTCGGGAGACGTCGAGGGCCGACCCAACCGCACGCCCGCGATCCGCTGGCGCTGTGCCTGACTCTACCGGGCGTCGCACCGAGCAGGCGTTGACCATCAGGGCGAGCATGGCCAGTAAGACCAGAATGCCTCGAGTGCCTGACGCTACACCGGCGAGACGGACACGATGAATGTTGAACATGGAAATCGGTCTCGGGACAGTGTCGAACGGAATTCGCTGCTCCTGCTCTGCCTAGACTAGCGCGTGTCGCGGTCGCTTGCCACGGTCCGTGAGCCGGATTAGGTTCGCCGCGTGTCGCATCAGTCGATAGTCGGGCGAAATCTCGCCGGTTATACCCTTTCTGCGCTCGTCGGCGAGGGCGGAACGTCGGCCGTCTACCAAGCCGAGCACCCGGAGCACGGTGTGGTCGCCGTTAAGGTTTTGCGCGAGAAGCTTCGCGAGGACCGTACCGCCGTTGCGCGTTTCGTTCGTGAAGCACGTTTCGGTTCGCGGGTGCACCACGCCAGCGTTGTGCGGACGATCGAGATCGGTGAGGGTGAAGCAGGTCTGCACTTCATCGCCACCGAGTGGGCGCCGGGTGAGTTGCTCGAGCGCTACGCCCGCCGGAAGGCACCACTTCCGCCCGATGAAGTTGCTGCCATCGTCGAGCAGATCGCCGAGGCGGTGCAGGCGGCACACCTTGCGGGCATCGTTCATCGCGACCTGAAGCCTGATAACGTGATGTACGATCCGGCGACACGTCACGTGAAGTTGCTCGACTTCGGCATTGCTGCCGATACCGAAATTGGTGCCGAAGAGCGCCTGACCCGCGCCGGCTTTTTCGTCGGCACATTGCTTTACGTTGCTCCTGAGGCGCTCTCCGGTGAGATGGTCTCCCCCGCTGCGGACCAGTGGAGCCTGGCGACCATCGCGTATTATCTCCTTTCCAGCTGCCATCCGTACGGCGCACGCACGCCGCGGGAGATGTTCACCAAACTCCTCTCGCAACCGCCGGCACCGCTGGGCACCGCCAAGGTGGGAGTTCATATCTCCGCCGGTATCGAGACCGTTGTGATGCGGGGACTGTCGCGTGAGCCCGTCAAGCGGTATCCGAGCGTGCGCGATTTTGCGACTGACTTTCGCGCTGCAATCGACGACGCCCCGGTCGAACCGCCGCCACCCCCGGCGGAAGATGATGCGACGCTCCTCGAAAAAGCGCGTGCGTTGTTCCGGGGCCGGAAGAAGCAGTGACCCCAACGCGGCGGCGCGCCAGCGCCTAACGTCAGGGCGCTATGATTCGCGATCCGGTCGGTGTCGTCGTCCGCGCCACCGCCATCCGGATGTCGGCTGGGTTCACCGGAAGCCAGACGGTGAACGTGGCGCCCTTCGCCAGCTCGCTCTGCAGTGTGATCCCGCCGCCGAGCAGCCCCGCCAGTCGCCGCGAGATCGGCAGCCCAAGCCCGGTGCCGCGCTGCATTGAGTCGCCGCGCGGGCCAGCGTTTACCTGTTCGAACTCCTCGAATACGCGCGCCTGATCAGACGGAGCGATACCCATCCCCGTGTCGACCACCTGCAGCGCGATCCATGGCTTTACGGGATCAGGTGATCGCGTGCGGAGCTCAGCGAGAGTCGGCGTACCGATGTCCCCGGGAACGACTCCATCGAGAAAGCGCGCGCGCACGTTGATGCTCCCGGCTGGCGTGTACTTCACCGCGTTGCCAATCAGGTTGAGCAGAATCTGGCGTAGATGCGCCGGGTCCGTTCGCACGCGCGGGAGCGTCGCCGGGATTGTCATCGAAATGCTGAGCTGCTTCTCAGATACCAGTGGCTCGACTTCTGTCGCCACGTCGAACACGAATGGCCTGAGGTCAACCGATTCCTGATGTACCTCGAGCCGACCTGCTGCCATCTTCGCAATGTCGAGAACCTGATCGACGAGATGTCGAAGATGTCCGGCCGACGCCGCGATTCGGTCGACAGGTGCAACCTGCCGGGGACCAAGTTCGCCGTATACACCGTCGCGTAACAGATCGACGAATCCGACAATCGCGTTGAGCGGCGTCCGCAGCTCGTGTGACACGTTCGCCAGGAACTCGCTCTTTGCGCGGTTTGCGCGCAACGCTTCGGTCGACAGGCGCTCCAGTTCACGCGATCGTTCCGCCGCTTGTGACGCTTCGCGACGATCCCGCATCATTCCCCACGCGAGCGCCGCAAGCGCCGCGAGTCCGATCGTCCAAAGCAGGATTCTCGTCGAGCCGACCGTCGATTCCTGCCCCAGAACGAGTCGCCATTCCGTACCGTTTGGGGCCCGAAACGGAACTGTCGTCTCCGTGTTGGTTCTCGCGCCCATTCCATCCCTGAACGCGACGGTATCGGTTCCGGCGATGATTGCCAGTCGCGATCGGTTGGTGTGTGGTGCTCGCAATGCCGCGACGAGGAATCCGTCCTCTGGAAGCAGCTCGGCAACAAAGCCGGAACACGCGTGCCTCTGCCCGCTGCAGAGCGGCATCATGACAATGACGCCGCGTGTGTCGCCAAAGAGTTGACCTGGTCGGGATATGAGCGGATGCGAGGTCAACCGCGCCTGCCGCGCGAGCGTGCTCAATCCCATCACAGCCATGGTGTCCATGTCCATCGGCGGGAGACGCTCGCCCCTCCCGATCACGACATCATCGACAATCAACCCACTCGAGTCGGCAACCCACAACCGGCTGATCCCAGGAAGAAAATCGCCCAGCGCTGCCGTGTACTCGAACAGAGCGCCACGATGTGCAAAGGTTTGCCTGTCCGCATGGACAGCGCGCAACGCCGCCAGCGCATCCGCGCGCTGCGTGAGAAAGCTCTCGACCAGCGCCGCTGAACCTGCCGCCGTTACCTGCAGCCGACCCAGTGCCGCCTGCGTCAACACCCGGTCGGCCGCGTAGAGGCCTGCGAGCACGAACGCGATCACCGCGCTGATGACGACCGTTGAGCGGCGAATTCCAACGCGCGAGAGCAGGGGCAAGGGAAGGGGTTGAGGTGGTTCACAGTAGGGCCAATGCCTTGGCGCGGAAAGGGCCACAACGTGCCATCGTTTGTTCCTGGGCGTCAACCGCGGATGCACTTTGCGCCCGCGTTGACGTTGACGCGGAGCCTGCCTAAGCTCCTCACTCATGCCTGCTAACGACCTCCCGATTCTTCATCGGCTCCTTGCCGAACGCTCGGCGAAGCGCGGCCGATTTACGCTCGCGTCCGGACGCGAATCGAATTTCTACGTCGATGCCCGGCTGACGGCGATGAGTCCCGATGGCCTCGTGCTGATCGGCGCACTCGCCCTGGCAGACATCAACAGTGCGGCATGGGCGGCCGATAGCATTGGCGGATTGACGCTGGGTGCAGATCCAATCAGCTACGCGATCAGTTACGCCAGTGCGACATCGACGCGCCCGCTACGGGCTTTCACTGTTCGAAAGGAAGCGAAGGCCCACGGGACCGGAAAGCTCATTGAGGGACCGTTCCGGTCGGGGGACTGTGTTGTCGTGATCGAGGACGTGATCACCACAGGCGGATCGGCGCTCAAGGCTGCCGCTGCGATCCGGGCGGCCGGCGGGACAGTGCTTGGAATCCTCGCACTGGTCGATCGCGAGGAGGGCGGCCGTGAGGCGCTCGAGATGGCCGGCTACAACGTGCGCTCGTTAGCGCGGGCTCGCGATCTCCTCGCCCTGATCCCCGGCGGCTGAAATGGGCAACGTCACATGGACACCGCCATCCTGCCACACCTTGCCTCCCAGGCGTGCGCCCAGGCGCTCGGCGAGCGCAAGACCAGCCTCACACTCCGCATGACGCAGCTCGCCCGCTTGGTAGCGGACGAGGAGAGTGACTGACCTTTCCTCTGCGCTTTCGAGTTCGACACGAATTTCGGTGTGTGCAATCGCTTCCCTCAGCACTGCTCCAATCACCATGCGGAGGATCAGCTCGGCGCCTAACGCATCCGTGCGGGGTGTTGGGAGGTCCTCCTGGCAGACGATGTCGCAGTGCGCGTCTGTAGCCTCTTCCCGGAGGTCACGTCGCACCGTGCGAACCACGTCAGCAATCGAGACGACGTGCCAGGAGAATGCTTCGTCGCGCGTCGTCGTGTCGGCAAGCCGCCGCCCAATCATGACGTCCATTGACGATGCGTTGCGCGTCACCATCGCCCGGAATCGGGGATTCGCTCGCATTTCCGCGGGAATCGTTTCGTCTTCCATCAGCGACACTGCTGTACGGATCGTCCCGAGAGGATTTCGGAGATCGTGCCGCAAGATCCGGTAGCGGGCACGCACCTCGTCCAGGTACCCCTCGGTAAAACCCTTCATCGTCGCCAGCGAGAGCAGGGATCTCGCCCGCTGGAGGCGGCGCGCCAGCGCAATTCCGTCGGCAGCACTCGCCGTGTCGTCGCTGGCCGCCGCAGTCTGGACGGCGTACAGCGTCATTGCTTCGAGCAGGTCAATTTGCTTGAGTACCGCATGCAGGGATGCACCGAGCCGGTACTCCTCCGCACCAAGCGCCCACCCTGCCCGGATCAGGTCATCCTGCCAGCACGAATCGCCGGCTATTCCGCGGGCCAGCGCATCGAGCGCCCGGACGATTTCCGCAGAATGTGGCGTGCCTTCATCGAGAACGGGCGCGCCAGGAGCAACTCGAACGCTGTCCGTTCGCCACCGTGCGGCAAGCGCAGGCGCCCCGGCCTGAAGCGAGGCGACGACTTGTTGGGTAAGCCGCTGAACTGCGGTACGTTCTGCGTCGAGCACCGTTATACCGGGTTTCGCGGGTCTGGTGGATCGATATGCCCCGTCGCCGCCTGACACCAGACGTGTCAGCCGAAGAGTCGACCGCTCCCGTGAATGCACCATCCATTCCATTGCGACGATACCCCAGACCAGTCGGATTGACCGCGAAGCGCGCGGGCTTGTCAGCATCGTGTTCCCGTCCGTCAGTCCCAGGCCACCGCACCGGTACCCATTGGCGAAAACCCCCGAAGCACCGGTGCAAACGGCATGACCAGATCTTCGCGGAATCGGCGAAGCATGCCTTCGCCGTCGTAGCGCTCACGAAACTCGACCGCGCTGAATTTCAGCATTGTGCGAATGTGCCGGCCAAAGCTCTGCGGTGATGAGTAGTCGAGATGATTGGCGACGCTTGCGATGGAGAGCCCGGGATTTTCGAGTAGTCGCGCTGCGCGGACGAGTCGTGCTGTTGCCAGGTATCGCTTTGGCGCGGGAAGGTGTGCCCTGAAAAACCGGCTCATCAACGTACTTGGCAGGATACCCAGTGACGTCGAGAGTGATCGCACGGTAGTTACGGCTCGCGGCCGGAACACCAGCTCAAAGAATTGCTGGCAGTCGGGCGGCGCGTTAGGCACGTCTTCGGCAATTCGCGACAGCGCCAGACGCTGGATATCATCTCCTCTCCCCTCGGCCAGTACGGCTCGCAGCTCGCGCCAACCGGTCGGTTGTCGCACGTCGACGATTGCGCGCACACCGCTGCGGCCGAGTGCCAGCACTGCTTTTGGTGTTTTCTGCTCGAGTTGCGTCAGGAGCGCTACCGCTTGGATACGGGGGAATTCGCGCACCAGCCGCGCGATTTTCGCGGTGTCGCGGTCTGCGCATCGACACACCGACACCAGCACGGCGCCGATTGGACGTTCCCTCAGATCGCGGAACACATCGTCGAGCGAGTCACGATGTAAGGCCCGGTAGATTCCGACACCCGCCGCGTCAACACGCGCGCGCTCTGCTGGTTCGAGCATCGTTGCCACCGCGGCAAGTGGCTCAATGGGCCGGGTTGGATGAGGACGGGTCGAGATCACGGATGACATGCGGCCTCCACGAAGGCAATAGTCGGATGACGGTCTGCTTCCCAGAGGAACAGTGGCGCGGACGGTCACATCGTCGTCATCCCAGATGTCGTGCAAAGCGTCGCGCCGAGAACTTCACCGACTGGAAAACCGTATCTTTACGTCATGTCCCCAGACGATTTTCGTTTAGCGCTTCGTGCGCTCGATGCTCCTGTATTTCTCGACAATCAGGGAATTGTCGGGCCGCTTGGCGTTGAGTTCACGGCGACGACATCCGATGGAAAGAATGTGCTGGTCACGCAGTTGTCGCCGGCACTGAACAGCCAGGTTACCGACCCCGATGCTTTTGTCGCCTCACTGGAACGTGGTGGCTATCAGGGCGCCGGGATTACCGAATCGGGGCAACTTTATCTGCTCGAGTTTCCTCCGCTGGGTATTTCACTCGCTCGGCGTATCGAAACGGAAGGCCCTGTCCTCGTCGCGGCGGTTGTTGCCATCGCTCGTGCTGCGATCGATATGTTGGGTCGTCTGCCAGTGGTCGACGAGCCCCATGGAATGATTACTCCGTTGACGCTTCATGTCGCAGCTGACGGCACTGTGTCGATTCGCTGGCCGCGGCTGTTCTCGGCGCTGATTTCAGCTGGTGTCGGTACGACCACGATCGTGCAGGAACTCTCGTCGATTGCTTTTGTCGCTCCAGAGGTCCGGGCGGGCGGCGCTCCCGACGTTCGCAGTGATGTGTTTGCGTTAGGCGCGACGCTGTACACTGCGCTCACAGGTCGCCAGCCATTTGGCGGGCGAACGACCGCGACGGTCATGGCTGCAGTCCTGGCGGATCATGCTGCTCCAGCCACGGTTGTCGCCGAGACGTTGACCGCGGTGCTCTTGCGGGCAATTGAAAAGGATCCTGCTGACCGATGGAATGATCTTTTTCAATTCCGTGAAGCGCTCGACTTGGCGATCAACAAGGGAGCGGCACCGCCCGGTCCACACGACGGCATGCCGCGGCGCGGTTGTGGCCACGCCATGGGTGGATTGGTCACCGCTGGTCTCGTTCTCTGGCTCGTATCGCACTACATTGCCTAGGCATGCAAGCGGCTGGATGGTCGCGATACTCCGTTTTACCACGGCGTATCGAGGAAAGTCCGGGCTCCATGGACACGCTGCCAGGTAACTCCTGGGCATATACGCCACCTCGCGGTATGTGACGGATAGTGCCACAGAAAACAAACCGCCGGTTCAGCGTCAGCTGAGCAGGTAAGGGTGAAAAGGCGGGTTAAGAGCCCACCGCGTCACCGGTAACGGTGGCGGCACGGCAAACCCCAGCTGGAGCAAGGCCAAATAGGCGGCGAGGGGCAGTCCTCCCCGATCAAGACGCCGCGGGTTGGCTGCTGGAGGGTGCGGGCGACCGCACTCCGAGAGGAATGACCGTCCGGGCGATTCGTCGTCCGACAGAACCCGGCTTATAGGCCGCTTGTGTGCACTCCCCCTGCCTAACGTTCAACCGGTTGCTCGGATACGCGTCCGGCGATAAGGTTAGCTCTCGCTCTTGTGTGGCTTGCATGATCGACGTTCATCGTTTGATTCGCGGCGTGCTTCTGTTGGCGACAGCGCTTGGCGTCACGAGTGCCTGCGCGTCCCCCGCTGTGGCTGTCCCGGCGAGCGCGCCGCATCCTGTGTCTTCGCCGCCGCTCTCTGTTACTGCTCCGCCTGCCGTTGGTCATCCGCCTAACGTCAATCCACCGGCAGCGCATCCGTTCGTGTACTTGCCTGGTGTATATCACTATGAGATTCGAACGGAAACCACAATTGGTTCGCCAGGCGATACACGGGTTGATTCTGTGCTCAGTCGTGCCCTGATAACTCTGCGCATCGCGCGTAGCGATACGTCGGCCATCACCATCCAGGGCACCGTCGACACCTTCACCGTCAGCCGTTCACGATCCGCATCAGCAGGCCCGCTGGTGATGTCGGAGATCCCATTTACTTTGACCGCACTGGCGAACGGACGTCTAGTTGAGCCGGTTCCGGTCGATACGACGGCAGCTTGTACCGTGCCGGCAAACCTGATCGGTTTTGTCACTCGAGACTGGCTTGCAGTGATGCCAGTGCCTCTGGTGCCTGCTGTCGAGTGGACGGACTCGTCAACTGTTCTCGCGTGTCCGTCGTCTCTTCCTGTGACCGCGCGCATTGCTCGACGATCTGTCGCCGCTTGGGTAGCAATCCCTGCCACATGGTCGCGGCAGACCGGCGATATCGGCTATCAAGTGTCTGTGGCAACAACGACCATGTTTTCTGGTCAAGGTCACATGGCCGGCCGGTCGGTTGTTTTACGCGGTGACGGTCAGGGTAGCCAGCTGCTTTATGTTGATCCGGAGCTTGGCGTCATGCTCGGCGGCGCTGGGAATAGCTCAACCAGGGTCGTCATCGAGGCCGGATCGCAGCGGCAGGAGTTTGTGCAGACGGTTTCTCGGCAGATCACGCTGCTTCGTTAGGCACGCAGTGTTTGTGCGTCCTGTGAGTACCGTCAACGTTGCCGTTGTCTATTCGTCGATTGGTTCGCGCGCCGGTGGGCGGGTTGCTGCCGAGCACCGCGCACCCTGAAGGAGGCCGGGCCCGGGCATCCATTTACCTGAAAACACCTGGCGTAGTGCTCGCCAGATAAGCCGGACCATGAACATCAGTGCAATCAGCACCAACATCGCGAGCGTGAGGGTAGTCCAGGGGTGGCTCCATATGAAGAGCGAAATGCTCGCGACCAGTCCCAGTTCAGCGATATTTGACGCGCCGTTAGTCAACGGTTCCGGTGACGTGTCAATCGCGTAGCGGAGACCGAGCTTAGTTGTGTGGGTGACGACTCCCAGTCCACCACCAAGCAGTGCTGCAGCCAGGATGATGAACGCTTCGCCATGCCATACCGTCATTGCTGCGAGCGCAGCTGCAGCTGGCGGTCGGATCAGGCTATGAAAGGTTTCCCAGGCAGAGGCAACTCCAGGAATCAGGGTCGCGATAAACTCGAAGATGTAGAGCACCGCCGCGATTCCGATTACAACTGGATGCGATACCGCCGCCAGTCCGCCAGGAAGTTGTTCAATCCAGCCCATTCTTGATGCAAGACCGAGGATTGTCACGGTTGCATACAAGTTGATCCCACTTGCGTACGCGATTCCCAGGGCTTGGGCCAGAGATACGAGCGACGTCATGAATTACTCCAGGAGTCCGGCACGCAATTCAATCCACCAGGCGTAGCGGCATCACTAGACAGAGGTATTGTGCGGAATCTTTCCATCCTTCTGGTTCAAGTGTGGCTGCACGTTCTGGAGCGCGAAAAGTGAGCCGAACTTCGTCTGTTGGGATGTACCGCAAGATCTCCAGCAGATAGCTCGCATTGAAGCCGATATCCAACGGATCGCCAGTATACCGAACAGCAAGCTCGTCCTGAGCATCTCCAAGGTCCGGGGTCTGGACACTGAATTTGGCCATCCCTGCATTGAATGACATCCGAATTCGGTGTGTCTGGTCTGATGCAATAACCGACATCCGCTTCAGGGCACTGGTCAATGCGCTCTTGTCGGCAATTGCATACTTGTCGTTGTCTTTCGGAATTACCTGTTCGTAGTTCGGGTACGGGCCTTCGATCAGCCGCGTATAGACCGCTGTAAAGGGAGAGCGAAAACCAAGATGATTCTCTCCACGTGCTATCTCGAGTTCTTCATCTGCTGGAAACAGTCGCCGAATTTGTTCAAGAGCCTTCGGCGGAACGATCAAATCCGCAGAAGGCATTCCGCTTGATTTAATCGGAACTTGCATCTTCGCTAATCGATGACCGTTTGTAGCAATCATCCGCATCAGTTCAGGTCGAAGCTCCCACAACACACCATTGAGAATGGGTCGACTTTCTTCTGTTGAAACGGCAAAAATTGTGTGTGAAATAAGTTTTTGAAGTTCACCCGATCGGACTCTCCAGCTTTCGTTGAATTTGATATTTGGAAACGCAGGAAATTCATCCCGCGGAAGGCCTAGCAGTCGGAAATGAGCTCGTCCACAATCGATTGTTACTCGTTGTTCACCAGAGGTCGCAATTTTAACAGGCGAGGGTGGAAGCTCTTTAGCGATCTCGCTCAGCTTTTTGGCTGGAATTGTAATCGCACCTGGTGTTTCAACGTCTGCGTTGATCTCTGTACTTACCGCGATATCCAAATCAGTCCCTGATAGGCGAATACCTTTTTCAGTAGTCTCAACCAGAATATTCGATAATACTGGGAGCGTTGTCTTGCTTGGAATACTCGCAGTCACAGCTGCAAGTCCTTCCTGGAGCTTCTCTCGAGTAATCGTAAAGCGCATTCGGCTCCCTTGATGTTGAAGGTTGCAGCTAGTCTAGCGGTTACTGAAAGGATTTAATACTTGATAGTAGTAGTAGTAGGGACTGTGGACTTGGTGACAAAACGTCGAAAAGCGTTTGTATCAATATCTTACAGTGACAATAAGGAGTGAACTCAATGTGTTGTTGGTGTAGAGTGCCCAACGTTTGAGACAAGATGGCTTATCTTGTTCGGAATTATCTGGAAAGAAAACTGCTTATTTTCAGGTGCTGGATAGTTAAACGCAACTTTTCCACACGGTCGGCAAAATCAGGATTTGTGGTAACCTGGTTGTTTACCTTTTCAATACTGTGAATGACAGTAGAGTGGTCTCTACCTCCAAATGCTGTTCCGATTTCCACCAAAGCAACACCAAGGAATTCTCGAACAAAAAACATCCCAACCTGACGAGGCGTTGTGAGCGTTTTAGTACGAATTTTTGACTTCAGACCGTCTATTGTCACACCCCACTCGCGGGCGACAATTCCCTGAATAGCGCCAATTGTCAGTTGCCGGTCTGTGTTTGGCGTTTCAGTGTCAGCGAGTGAGCGCAACTTGTCACGTAAAGCTTCGCGGGCAAGATCAACAGTAACTTGCCTATGACGCAGTGACGCATACGCGAGAAGCTTGATGATCGAGCCCTCGAGCTCGCGAACACTTGATCGAATATGTTCGGCAATAAATCGAAGTACATCCTCAGGTATGGTCAACTCAAGATGATCGAGCTGCGCCTTATGTCGGAGAATTGCAATGCGGTGTTCAAAATCCGGGAGTTCGATATCTGCAACCATCCCCCACTGAAAACGACTGACTAGACGGGCTTCGATGCCTGGTATCTCAGAAGGGGGTCGATCGCTTGTAAGAATGATCTGGCGACCAGCTTCATAAAGGGCGTTAAAAGTATGGAAAAACTCTTCCTGTGTTGCTTCTTTTCCCTTTAGAAAGTGAACGTCATCTATCAGGAGGAGATCAATTTCCCGATAACGCCGTCTGAAGTCCTGGGTCGTTCTCCCTTGGATTGAAGCGACAAGATCGTTGGTAAACTGCTCGGTTCCAACAAAGGCGATGCGCGTTTCAGGTTTACGATCCTGAATTGCATGAGCTACGGCTTGCATCAGGTGCGTTTTCCCGAGCCCCGTAGCCCCATACAGAAAAAGGGGATTATAAACCTTGCCTGGTGCCTCTCCGACAGCGTGCGCTGCAGCAGCGGCAAGTTCATTAGACTTTCCGATCACAAAATGATTGAACGTATAACGATCACTCAGTGGCGCAAAATTGTTCTTTTGGTGGCGCTCAAACGGCGTTATCGAAGGAGGAAAAATAATAGCTGGCGGGGCGACAAAAAAATCCATCTGTGGCCGAGTCTTCCGTTCCTCGTCGACCTTGAAAACAATCCGGATTGGTCGCCCAAGCGCGATCGGACCGAAAGCCGATAACAATTCGGCATGTTTCGAATCATTCCAATCGGCGGCAAACTGGTCGGGAGCACCGACGAACAACGTATCGCCCTCGATTGTGAGGGGCTCGGTGGGCTCGAGCCAAGTGCGAAACGTTTGTTCAGGAAGCTCCTGCCGAGCGCGGTCGAGGAGGCGGGACCAAATTTCGCGCGCGGTAAGCGACATTAGATGGCTGTGGAAAAGTCGCGGGGCAGGCGAAGCTACCGGAGCCCTGTGGATAAGTCAATCGCTCGGAAACGCAGCTCGCTAACATTTTGCGAGATGATGAATTCAAAAGCTGGAGTCAATTCGTTGTCCGGCCGAGTCAGAATCTGCCACCCGACCACGTACTGAAAAACTCGGCGTCACTTGACCCATCTCAAAGAGCAGAATAGGTTTACAGGTCTGTATCGGATCTTTTTAAGACTCATCTGAGGCACTACGTATGGGTAAGCCAACCTACCGTCCGCGCAACAAGCGTCGTATTCGAACGCACGGTTTTCGCCTTCGCATGTCTGATAAATGGGGCCGCGAAGTGCTCGCGCGCCGCCGGAAAAAGGGGCGGAAGCAGCTGACGGTACGGCTCCCGACCAAGTACGCAGGCGCATAAACGCCGACTGCAGTAGCAGCTCGCAACACCACTCACATACGTCCGCTCACTTTCCGCGAAGCCGCCGCATCACCCGCGGCACGGAGTTGCGTGCAATTGCGCGAACAGGGAAGCGCCTTCGAACCGAACATCTTGACGTTCGGGTGAGCGCTTCCCTTTCGCATCCTGGGTATCTGCGTGTTGGTATCGTTGTTCCCAAGCACCGCAAATCCTCAGTCGAGCGCAACCTGCTCAAGCGCAGGCTGCGCGAAATCACGCGAACGGTACTGCTTGACGCATTGCCACCAGTCGACATGGTCATTCATGCTCGACCCTCTGCGTATCGACTGACCTTCGCAGAACTTCTCGAAATTGCAGCACAAATAAGTCGAGAAGCGAAGAAAGCCGTGAACAACGTCAGCGGGGTAGATTGATTCGTGCGGACGCTGCTCGCTCTGATGGTTCGAGGGTATCAGGTTACACTCTCGCCAATGCTGCCCCCAAGTTGCCGGTACATGCCGAGTTGCTCGGCTTATGCAATCGAGGCACTGGAAAAACATGGGGCCATCAGGGGGAGCTGGCTTGCGGCACGGCGGATTCTCAGATGTCACCCGTTTCGACCTGGCGGATACGATCCCGTCCCATAGCGCCTTTCTCCCAGGCATAGAGTGCCCACCCCTCGCATGCCGGATCACCCCTGACACGATGTGCGTGCTCTTTCGCGCTCTGGTTTAATGACTCTACGTATCGCAATCGCAGCTCTCCTGATCGGCTTGGTGTTATGGCTAACGCCGAAGCTTTTTCCAACACCGCCCCAACATCCAGTTGCGAAAGTTGGAGCGAGTCCGGGATCCGCTCCAACCACGGCCGTGCCGCTATCAGGAACGTCGCCCGGGGCTCCAGCCAAAGCTGCCGCTGTGGCGCCTAACGATATTGCGGCGTCAAGCCCCGGTGATGCGGCGGGCCGAACCGACACGACGGCGATCCGCGATTCACTCGGAGAGTTTCGATTCAGTTCCCGCGGCGCATCAATAATCGGCGCAACGGCTACCAGGTACCGCTCGCTGCTGCCGGGAACAGGCAAGCGCCAGCCAATCGAATTGGCGCGCGGCGGGGAGCCGATAATTTCGTACCAGATTGCGACCCCGTCGGAAGTCGTCTCGCTAACGGACCTTCGCTTTACGGCGACGCCGAGTAGCGACGGACATGGCGTTGCCTATGCAACACCAACGAGCGCTGGGAATGTCGATATTCGCTACATGGTTGCCCCGGATAGCTATGTCGTGCATGTCACCGGAAAAATTGCCGGGGCTCCGAAGGGAACGACGTTGCTTGTCGCCCTTCCGCAAGGTTTGAACTCGGCGGAAGTGGACACTATCGACGATATCCATCACTTTGCGATCGCATACAAACGGAAATCCGACGATGCAACGGGCGTTGCATTTACCAAAGTCGACGCCGGCGAGCAACAAGCCATCCGGGGGCCACTGACCTGGGCCGTGACGAAGAGCAAGTATTTCATGGTGGCGCTGGCTGTTGCCGATACCAGCCAACCGTTTGGAGACATGACGATCAGCGGAGGGCCGCGCACCTCGAAGGTCGTCACCCACATGTTGGGCGTCGTCCAGGTTCCACTTCGAGATGGCGCGTTTGCCTTTGATGTCTATGCCGGACCGCAGGAGTGGAAGAGACTGCGGGCGTTAGGCAGGGACCTCGACACGGCAAACCCATATGGCGGCTTTCTGCAGAAGATCGTCCAGCCCTTCGCGACGATCGTGATGCGAGCGTTGCTCTGGCTTCACGAAACCTTTCGGATGAGCTACGGCTGGGTACTCGTACTGTTCGGCGTGATGATTCGCCTGTTGACCTGGCCGCTGAACCAGAGCGCGATGCGAACAAGCCTCAAGATGCAGCGCGTTCAGCCAGAACTACAGGAACTGCAACGGCGGCACAAAGCCGATCCGCAGAGACTGAACAGTGAAATGATGAAGTTGTACAAGGCGCATGACATGAGTCCATTCAGTTCGCTGGCTGGGTGCATGCCGATGCTCATCCCGATGCCGATTCTCTTCGCGCTCTTTTTCGTCTTCCAGAATACGATCGAATTCCGAGGCGTGCCGTTCCTCTGGCTTCCCGACATCTCGCTCAAGGATCCCTTCTACATTCTGCCGATAATGATGGGGTTGTCGATGTTCGTACTGTCGTGGATCGGATTACGCAACGCGCCGCCGAATCCACAAACGAAGATGATGGCGTACATCATGCCCGTCGTCATGACGGTGATCTTCTTCCGTTTCCCATCCGGGTTGAATCTGTACTACACGGTGCAGAACATGGTGACGATTCCGCAGCAGTGGCTACTTTCGAGGGAAAGGGCAAAATCAGCGACGACGACGACGACGGCGGCGGTGTCGGCACCAGTGCAGCCGCTACGACCCCGCCGCTGAGCGGCGTTAACCCAAAAACCCGCCCAGTGAAGCGTTAGGCGGCACGACGAAGAGGGGCTGATGCGCATCACCTACATCGGGCACGCGACGATCCTCTTCGAACTTGCGGGAAAACGGATCCTCACCGACCCGAACTTCGATCCAGCACTTGGCCGCTTTCTCCCACGAGTGAGCGCCCCAGGCATCGCGCTTCACGAACTTCCGGCGCTTGATGCGATCCTCCTGTCGCACGCACACGCCGATCACTTGTCTTTCGGCTCGCTCGATGCGTTGCCGCCGACCGTCCCGCTCTATGCACCACCATCGATCGCCAGATGGCTTCGCAAGCGCGGACACGGGAACGCCGTTGCATTGGCGCCCGGTGAAAGCGTCAAGGTGGGAAGCATCACGATCAACGCAGCGGCTGCCAGACACGTCGGTGCGCGGTACGCGTTGGACCGCTGGCGAGGCGACGCCAACATGTACCTCCTCGACGATGGCGACGAGTGTGCATTCTTCGCGGGTGACACGGCGTTGACGCCGCAAACAGGAGCAATGGTCGCGCAGCACATCACCGCCACGGGACGTCAACTCGACGTCGCGCTGCTGCCGATTGGACACGCGCCGTGGTGGAAGTTCAATTTCCGACGCGGCCATCTCACGAGCGCGGACGCCTTGACGCTCTTCGAGCGACTCGGAGCAAGGATTCTCATCCCCTACCACTGGGGAACCTTCCGCCACATAACCGCCGGGGCACACGATGCGATCGTGCGACTGCGAGCGCAGCTACCGGCGCATGCCAAGGGGCATCAGGTGAGGATCATCGAACCCGGAGAAGCCTTCGAGCTGGAGCGAGCGGTAACCGCCTAACGATGAACGAAAGCCGCGCGCTCAACAGCGATCGGTTGGCGACGGTCACACACGCTGGACAAGCGCTGTTCGCAGTGCGCGGCGGATCGGATACTATCGTTGCGATTTCGACCCCGCCGGGACGAGGAGCACTCGCGCTGATACGGATGAGTGGGGCCGCCGCATACGAAATCGCTGCGCGGACCATTGCGCCATGGCCGCCGCCGCCGCGAGTCGCGACGCTGGCAACAGTACACGAGCCGGACAGCGTCGGCGCAGTGGATCGCGCACTGGTCATTCGTTTCGAGGACGGACGGTCGTTCACTGGCGAACGAATGGTCGAGATCTCGACACACGGCGGGTCGGTTTCCTCTGCGCTCGTACTGGCAGCGCTGGTCACCGCGGGCGCACGACCAGCGCTGCCCGGCGAATTCACCCGCCGCGCGGTGCTCAATGGGAAACTCACCCTTGCTCAAGGCGAGGCGATCGGTGACATCATCGATGCAACGTCGCGGACGGCACAGCGGCTGGCACTTGACGCTCTTGATGGAGGGCTGGTCCGACGGGTGTTGTTCCTTCGTGACGCGCTGCTCGACCTCGAGGCAATGATTGCCTACGACATCGATTTTCCGGAGGAGGACGACGGACCAGTCGCGCCAGCGCGCATCGCCACCGGCGCAGCTCAGGTCAGCCGGCTGCTCAGTGCACTGATCGCCACGGCGCCGGCGGGAGAGCTGGTACGAAATGGCGCGCTGGTCGTGCTGGCCGGCCCGCCTAACGCGGGCAAGTCATCGCTGTTCAACGCGCTACTCGGCGATGCACGGGCGCTTGTGACGCCAATTCCGGGAACGACGCGAGATGCGATCGAGGCGGTGATCGACGGGTCAGGTTGGCCATTGCGCCTCGTCGATACGGCAGGATTGCGAGATTCTGTCGATCCGATCGAACGGCTTGGCATCGAAGTGAGCGAACGATACCTCAGCCGGGCACAGGTAGTGCTTGCCTGCGCGGAAGATACCGTCGCGCTGAGGGCAACACGCGAGAGAGTTGCTGCCCTCTCGGCGGCGCCGATCGTCGCGGTGCTGACGAAGCGCGACCTGCTTCGCGCAGAGGACGCGGCGACTGTTGCCGACGCCGAGCTCGAGCTGCCCGTACCAGTGAGCGCTGAAACGGGAGATGGCCTCACAGTGCTGCTGTCGCGGATCGAGGCGGTCCTCGCGGCGTCGTTAGGCACCGTAACAGGCGACACACCGATTGTGACTCGTGCGCGGCATCTCGCCATGCTACGGACGGCAGAGCGCGAAATTCAGCTGTTCGCCGAGGCGTGGAAGGAGGGCTCACTACCCGCCCCGGTGATTGCCGTCCACCTTCGAGCGGCTGTCGCGGCGCTCGAGGAGCTGGTTGGCGTGGTCGACACCGACGACGTGCTCGATCGGGTGTTCCGATCGTTCTGTGTCGGGAAGTAGCGGGTGGTCGGCGACGGGTTGAACGTTAGGCAACCATCCCGATCGCGGCGCTGATTTCGCCGCGCCGCGCCCGCACGACGCCGGCGAAATCAGGCAGTGGCGGCGCCGGACCGAGCCAGCTCGGTGAGCTCACGAGCCCCGGCCCGGATCGCCCAGGATAGCCCGCGCGTCTGGATCGCCGGTTCGACGATTCGCGCGCCAATGAGATAGCCGCTGCGCTCGGGTAGCACATACCGATCAACGGTGCGTGCTTCGTCGCTCATCCCGCCCGACAGGTAGCGCAAGCGGAGACCAAGCGCTGACGAATCGAGATCCGGCGCAACGGCACGGGCGACGATGCTCTCGAGCTCCCGGACCCGGGCGTACTGGCGGCGTCCGTAACCAAAATATTCCCAAGCCGCGTGGCCCGGGCTTATCGCCTGTGACACCTGCACGGCAAGCCCCTCGTTGACGAGCAACTCACGCAACGTCGCGTGTCGGCCCGTCTCCCAGTACGAGTAATAACCTCCGGCAGCATCGACAAGCCCGCGCATTTCGCTGCGGCTTCCCGGGGAGGTGTACCGCACCGTATGCGCGATTTCGTGCGCGAGCCACAGCGGTACCAACTCCGGATCGAGGCCGAGGCCCTGGGTCTCCGGATTCGCCACACTCGTGAAATGTTCAAGGCAGATGAAGGCAGTACCTCGGCCGTCGACCACGAGTTCACCGGCGTTCGCTGCGCCGACACCGACCATGAGGACGACATCGATGTCGACGTCAGTGTCGAGCAGGGTGGCACACTGCTCTTCGGTCGCGCGTGCCAACGAGACGACATCAGTGCGTTCGAGCATGGCGCGAAGGTCGCCGCGCCCAGCGGCAACGGTACTCTGGACGACGTCCTGAAAGTGGGCTCCATCGGGATCGACGACGTAGTTCTGCCAATACGCCGAAAGAAGGCGTTTATGGGCGTCGAAGTAGCGTTGGTAAGCGGCAGCCGGGTCGGAGCTCTGCAGAGCAGCGAAGAAATCCGGCAGCAGGTTGATGAGCATCAACTCCCAGATCGCGGGTGGCAGCGCGGAACCGGCGAGTCGCCCGGTGGTCAGACGGGCGGAATGATAGCGGCACACGTGTTAGCGAACAAGGGTGGGTATGTGACGCGCGTGGCACAGAATTTCCTTTACAGAAATGCCGAGGAAGCAACAGTGTTCAGGTAGCCAATGACAACGCTGCAGCAAATCGATCTTCGGTGCCCGGTGTGTGACACGCGATTCCGCTCGCAGGCGGTCGTGTCGACCAACTCATTCGGCGGCAAGCGTACCGACTTTCATGAGCGAGCCGCTGGCACCCAACCGCTTCCGTATCTGATCCACACCTGCAACAAGTGCGGGTACTCAGGCGGTGAGCGCGACTTCACCGAAGAGGCGGATGTGTCGCCGACGCTGAAGGAGCATGTCTGGAACGAGCTCGCGCCGGTTGCGTCAACCGGCATGACGGGGTCGGAAAAGTACGAAGCCGCGGCGAAGGTCGCCGACTGGCAGTCGAGCGAGCCACGGCACGTCGCAGACCTGCTCTTGCGCGCCGCCTGGTGCTGCGTCGACGAGAACGACATCGAGGCCGAGCGATTCTTTCGCCGTAAGGCAGCGTGGAAATTCGAAGAGGCACTCGCGAGCTTTGACGGCGTGCCACGCGAAGAGCGCGCTGTACTGAGCTACCTGGTCGGCGAACTGTGGCGGCGGGTCGGAGAACTCAAGCGTGCGGCGACGTGGTTCAACGTCGTCGCAGACGAGGTGAGTGACACGCAGACGCAGCGATGGATCATCGACGCCGCTCGGCAGCAGCGAGACTGTCCGCGCGAGTGGTTCGGATAAAACCAGCGATTAGCGATTAGCTGTTCGCAGGAAGGAACTGCGGCCGACGTGACCTTCGGCCGCAGTTCTTGTTTCGCCGTCCCTCAATGCTACTGGCTACTGGCCGACTCTTCACCGCGTCCCGAACAGCCGATCACCGGCGTCGCCAAGTCCGGGGAGGATGTATCCCTGCGCATTCAGCTCACGATCAAGTGCCGCGCAGTAGACGATGACGTCGGGATGCGCAGCGGCGAGCTTCTTTACTCCCTCTGGCGCGGCTACCAGGCAGAGAAATCGAATTCGTGACGCGCCGGCGCGCTTGAGCGAGGTCACTGCAGACACTGCGCTGCCACCGGTTGCCAGCATCGGATCGAGCACGAAAAACTCGCGCTCGGCGGTGTCACCCGGCACCTTGAAGTAGTAGTCGACCGGTTCGAGCGTATCATGGTCGCGGTAGAGACCAACGTGCCCAACCCGCGCCGACGGAACGAGCCGAAGGATTCCCTCGACCATACCAAGGCCGGCTCGAAGAATCGGAACAAGCGTCAGCTTCTTGCCGCTGACCTGCCGACCCTCGGTTGTCTCGAGCGGAGTCTCGACGGCGACTGGCTCGAGCTGCAGATCGGCGGTCGCCTCATAGGCCATCAGTGTCGCGATCTCGTCGACGAGCTCCTTGAAGATCTTCGTCGGCGTGCGCTTGTCACGGAGCAGCGTGACCTTGTGCTGGACCAGTGGATGCAGGGCGAGACGAAGAGTCGGGAAAAGCGGGGTGGTGTCCATGCAGGGGAAGCTAGTAATTTCGCCACCATGAAAGAATACCAAGCAGTCATGCTGCGTCTCACCCGGCAGCCACGCGACGACGAAGATGCGCTGACGGATCTCCTCAACGAGCGGAGCAGGTCCCGATGGGAGCCAGCGATGATGGCGCAGGACGGTACTCGCCTGACCGTCGTGTTCCAGCGGGACGTCGTTGAGCCGTGAAGCGCCTGCCCTGACGACGTCTCACTTCCGGAGCAAACAGCCCGATGGAACTGGAGTTCTACGGCGCAGCGCGTGAAGTAACCGGATCCTGTCACATCCTCCGCGTAAACGGTCACACCGTGTTGCTCGATTGCGGGATGTTCCAGGGAAAGCGCGGGGAGAGCGACGCGAAAAACCGCACGCTCCCGGTTCCTGTGGGAGAGATCGACGGCGTGGTGCTGTCACACGCGCACATCGACCACTCGGGGCGACTCCCCTTTCTCGTCAGCGAGGGATACGAAAAGACGATCTGGGCAACACCGGCAACGCGCGATCTCTGTGCGATCATGCTTGCTGACTCCGCGCACATCCAGGAACAGGACGCTCGGTTTCATTCCAAGCGCTCGAAGACGGCGGTGCCAGCACTCTACTCGATGCGTGATGCAACGCGCGTTCAGGAACTGACGGTTGGCGTTCCGTACGACAAGCCTTTCGACGTCGTGCCGGGAATACGAGCGACGTTCGTCGAAGCAGGCCATATCCTCGGCTCGGCATCGGTAGTGCTGGATTGCAGCGAAAATGGACGGACACGACGACTGATCTTCTCGGCGGACATCGGTCGCTACGGATTGCCGATCATTCGTGACCCGCAACCGCCCGCCGGCGGGAATATCGTGCTGATCGAGTCAACGTATGGTGATCGGGACCATCCACCGGTTGCCGACATGCGGGGCGCGCTCGCGAAAGTGGTAACCGAGACGGCAGCACGCGGCGGACGAGTGCTGATCCCCGCCTTTGCAGTTGGGAGGACGCAGGAAATCATCTACGACCTGCACATCCTCGCCCGGGAAAAACGAATTCCTGCAATCCCGATCTATGTCGACAGCCCGCTGGCGATCGACACCACGTCGGTGTTCGAGCTACACCCCGAACTGTTTGATCAGACGGAAGACTTCATCCGCGAGGTTGGCGAACTGTTCCGATTTGACCTTGTGCATTACACACGCGACGTCAGCGAATCGAAGGCGTTGAACAGCACCCCGGGGCCGATGATCGTCATTGCAGCATCGGGAATGGCCGAAGCGGGGAGGATCGTCCACCATCTGGCAAATGGAGTGAGCGATCCCAGGAACACAGTGCTCATCGTCGGCTTCCAGGCTGAGCACACGTTAGGCAGGCGAATCGTCGAGCGCCGGCCGACGATCAAGCTTCTCGGCGAAGAGCTGGCACTCCGCGCGGACGTAGTCGTTCTGAACGGATACAGCGCCCACGCCGACCGGACCGAACTCACGCGTTGGCTCGGCGGTGTGCGGCAGCGATCTCCGGCGCTGGACACAGTGTACGTGGTCCACGGCGAGGCGTCGGCGCAGGACGCATTGCGAGCGCAATTCACGAACGACGGATATAAAGTGGAAGCACCGACACCTCGCACCCGGATCGCACTGTGACAAGCGGCGCCGCACGACCAGACCAGGAAGAATCCGCCCCGGCGAAAATTCTCGCCTCGGCATCACGCCGTGTTCGTGATGCGGGCCTGGTCCGGTTGAGCATGCAGGACGTCGCGACTGAAGCCGGCGTCAGCAAGGCGTTGATCCACTACCACTTTCGCGATCGAGATGCATTGCTGGCTCGCCTGATCGAGTGGTTGACCGAGCGGGTACTCAACCGTGAACGGAACGCGATGAATGGCTGTCCCCCACCGGAAGCGATCGATGCGCTCTGGCGGTGGATAGAGCGCGAACTGGAATTGCAGGAGCTACGAGTGCTGCTGGAACTGATGCATGACCCTGCCCCGGGCGCGATACTCGCGGCGCGACGCTCGGCGCGACTGCGGCATGCGCAGGCGGAGACAACGACCGCGAAGCTCTTTCGACTGCTCGAGCTCAAGCCACGGATTCCGACTGAACTCATGTCAGGAGTCGTCGTCGCCATGCTCGACGGACTCGCGCTCGAGTCGGCGCTCAACCCGGACCGTGAGTCGCGTGTTTCGTTCGATGTGTTCTGGCTCGCCCTGCTCAGCCTGGCGGAGTGACGCGCAGCAGCGAATTGCATGTGCCGTTCGGCGATCTTCGCCGCCGCCGCCGCGTGCGCGGCCGCCTGTTGGGATTCGTTGCGTTGCTGTTCATCACAGTATGGATGGTCACGATCGTCGAGATTGTAATTACGGGTCGTCGCGATGAAGCGCGCCCGGCGAGAGCGATTGTCGTCCTCGGAGCGGCGCAATATGTCGGACGTCCGTCGCCAGTATTGCGGGCTCGGCTCGATCACGCGATCACGCTCTGGCGCAACGGGCTCGCTCCACGGCTGATCGTCACCGGCGGACGGGGTGACGGCGACACGACCAGCGAAGCGGCGGTAAGTCGCCGATATGCGCTACGGCGTGGCGTGCCCGATAGCGCGATCGTCCTTGAGAACACGGGACGCACGACGCGCGAATCACTGCGTGGCGTAGCGGCCATCATGAACGATCAACCGAACCGCGACGTGATTCTGGTCAGCGATCCATTCCACATGCTCCGGCTGGCAATTCTGGCCCGGCGATTCGGACTCGAACCGCTTACCTCGCCGACGCGGACAAGCCCAATTTCACAGCGACGCGATCAATCCTGGCGCTATGTCCTGAACGAATCGTTGAAGGTGCCAGTCGTCTATCTTTTCGAGCGAGGCACCAGGTGATCGCGCACGCGGCACGCCCCCCAGCGAACAGCAGCAGGGGCACGATGACGCGGGTGTTGCTGCCACTGGTCGTACTCAGCATGATGACGAGTTGCCGCCGCGGCGATGACAGCCGGTCATTGGCAGAAGCAGCCCGCGCCGACTCGTCGGCAGCGGGCTACGCGGTGGGAGTCAGAGTGGATAGCAGCAACGTGACCGGCGGGCCCCCGTCCGCTGTATCGGTGGTGCCGTCGACCCCGAACGGTACGGGATCGATTGCGCGTCCAACGCCGAGCGTCGCCCGGAGGATTTCGCTGAACGCCGCAGAAATCACGAAGCGAACAAGGCTGGCCACGGCCAGCGCCCCCAACCCGCGTGATGCGGCAACGACACTGAAGGACAGTGCTCGTTCAGGTAGCGCAACGCGCCCGCCTAACGGCACGACCGGGCGAGCGTCTGGTGATTCGAGCGGGCGAGCCGACGTCTCAACGGGCCCGGTTCGCGTCAATGAGTTCCTGGCGTACGATTCGCGGTCGAAAACCGTGTCGCTGCAGTTGATCGCCGGTTACAACGGCCTGAACGGCTCGCTCAACTACAATGGGGCGACAAACGGGACGCACGGGATTATTGTCCCCGTCGGGTGGCGCATCCACGTTGCCGTGACGAATCGCGACTCCGACCTCCAGCATTCGGCAATCGTCGTGAGAGAGCTGCTGCCGCCACCGGTCGAGCCGAACGAACCCGCGTTCGCTGGCGCGGCGCTGTCGCAACTGTCTGAAGGCCTGCACGAAGGTGAAACCAGCAGCCTCGATTTCGTAGCCGATCGCGCCGGGCACTACATGATCGTGTGCGGCGTACCGGGGCACGCTCAAGCCGGAATGTGGCTGAAGCTCTCGGTGGCCGCCGACATCCCGATTCCTGTCTACCGCTGATCGTTAGGCAACAAGGTCAGGCGGAAGAGTCGCGCGCGACGTCGGCCACCGCGCGGCAGAGGAGCCGGGAGGCATCGCCACTGGCCAGGGCACCGCTGCCGGCAAGCGAAGCCCACGTCGTGTAGCGGAGCGCGTGATCGACCAGCGCCACAATCCACTGCTCGGTGCGACCGCGGGCATGCCATCCGACGAGCAAGCTCCCGCGCGCTTCGGCGATCCAGTGGTCGAACGGGTGCATCACCTCAATAAGCGCGGGCATACGCGCGCGATCGATCAACATGCGGTCAACCAGCGCCCCCGCGTTTTCGTAATAGAGGTAAAGCGCATCGAGCACGGCGCGGAGCCGCTGCCGAGGATCGGCAATCGCTTCTGATCGGTGCAGCAGGGGAAGCGGATGAAGGGTGGACCAGTATTCCCAGCAGGCATCGAGAAGCAGCCGCTCATCAGGGAAGTGGCGGTACACGGTCAACCGCTGGACGCGGGCATGCTCGGCGACCGCGGAAATTGTCGTATCAGCAGGGCCGCGCGCCTCGTAGAGCGCGAGCGCCGCCTCGATGATCCGCCGGCGCGTTTCGGCAGCAGTCGCAGCGCGGGCGCGCAGCGTATAACGTCGTGGCATTTGCTAAACATCGATGTCTATCGAATACTGCGCAAGGCGCGAACATCACCGAGCGATTGCTAGACGCGAGTGTTCACCGAATTAAGAGGTGAGCGATTCGCTGATCCGTCCGTCTTCGGCGCCTCCCGCGTTCCTGATGCCAACCAGCGCCGGTCCCGTCGTGTTGATGCAGTTCCACTGGGAAACGCACTCGTACAAGTTACGCCGATGCAGATTCCGATTGAAACGTATCGACTGGACAACGGGCTCACGGTTACGCTGTCGGAGGATCACACCGCGCCCATCGTGGCGGTGAACCTCTGGTATCACGTCGGATCAGCCAACGAACGCGAAGGGTTGACTGGCTTCGCGCACTTGTTCGAGCACATGCTCTTCCAGGGATCCGAACATGTCGGAACGAACGAACACTTTGAAACCATCCAGCGCGCTGGCGGGACGCTGAACGGCTCCACGTGGCTCGAGCGAACGAACTATTTCGAGACCGTTCCGTCGAATCATCTTGAGTCGATTCTCTGGCTCGAAGCAGATCGTATGGGATTTCTCCTCCCAGGGATGACGCAGCAGAAGCTCGACCTGCAGCGGGACGTGGTGAAAAACGAGCGACGCTGGTCAATGGACAATCAGCCCTATGGGACGTGGTGGGAAAAGCTGCCAGCACTGTGCTTCCCCCCGGATCACCCTTTTCACCATTCGCTGATCGGATCGATGGAGGACTTGAGCGCGGCGAGCATCGAGGACGTCGCCGCGTTCTTTCGGACGTATTACACACCGGATAATGCCGTGCTGTCGATTGCGGGGGACTTCGAGGCCGGGGCGGCACAAGCGGCGGTCAAACGATACTTCGGGCCGATCCCTCGCGGTCCCGGAAAGCCACCGCTCCGTGAGATGTCACTGCCACCGGTGCTGGGAGCACCTGTCCGGGAGACGGTGCAGGACGATGTCGCACTCAACCGGGTCTTCCATGCTTACCGGTCCCCGGTGTTTGGCAGCGAGGAGTATTACGCGGCGAGCACCTGCGCGGCAATTCTCGGAATGCGGCGGGGCAGCCGACTGTACCGAAGCCTGGTCCGGGAGCAGCAACTTGCACAGGAAACGGGTGCGTTTACGTACGACCTTGCCAAGGGCTCCGATCTCTTCGTCGTCGACGTGACCGCGCGTCCAGCGGTGAGTGCCGACGCGATAGAAGCGGCGATGGCGTCGGAGGTCGAGCGTCTGCGGAGCGACGGCGTAACAGTCGAAGAGGTCGAGCGGGCGCAGGCACTGATCGAATCCGACTTTATTCGCGGCATGCAATCGGCGGGCGAACGCGCTGATCAGCTCTCGAAGTTCGCGACATTTTTTGGCGAGCCAGGACTCGTCAACGAGCAGCTCGACCGGTATCGTGCGGTGCGTCCCACTGACGTCAACGCATTCGCGCGATCACGGCTCGGCGAAGACAATCGAGCAAGTCTCGTATACGTCCCGCGAGTCGCAGTCGCAGCAGAGGTCGAGGCATCAACGGCAATCGGGGCAGAAACTTGAGCGGCGAAACTTCGTTTCCGCCGCGGCCACAGCCCGGCCTACCGCGAGCGTACGCGTTCCCCCGTTTCGAACGAACGAGGCTGGCGAACGGGATGACATTGATTGTCGCGCCAACGCACAAGCTGCCGGTGGTCAGCGTGATCGCGGTGGTCGATGCAGGTGCGGGGTGCGATCCAGTGGGGCGCGAGGGCCTGGCGGCGTTGACCGCCGCAATGCTGCCCGAGGGAACCGCCTCCATGGACGGCGAAACTCTCGCGCTGCGGTTTGAGCGAATCGGAGCGACGGTCGGCGCGGGCGCGGACTGGGACGTCGCGACAGCGGGCCTAACGGTCACCCGCCAGCATCTCGACCAGGCACTCGGCTTCTTTGCCGACATGCTCACCGCACCAAGTTTTCCCGCCCGCGAGCTGGATCGACTCAAGGCCGAACGGATGGCGGAGCTGTTGCAGCTGCGCACGGAACCACGCGGGCTGGCCGACGAGATGACGTCTCGATTCATCTACGCCCCAGAGTCGCGGTATGCGCGACCGGAAGGCGGAAGCCCGGGATCCGTTGCGACGATAGAGGGCCGCGATGTCGGCGAGCTGTACTCGGCGCGTTATCGGGCTGCGGGAACGACACTCGTGATCGCGGGCGATGTAACAGTCGACGACGCAACGCGACTGGCCGAAGACGCGTTCGGACTCTGGGGCGGTCGCGCGCCGACACCCGTGAGCGTGATAGATGCGCCAAGCGCTACGATGCGCAGTGTCCACATCATCGCGAAGCCGGACGCGCCGCAGTCCGAGATACGCATCGGCCATGTCGGTATTCCGCGCCTTCATGCGGACTATTTCCGCGTCGTCGTGATGAACGCAGTTCTCGGCGGATTGTTCTCCTCGCGAATCAACCTGAACCTTCGCGAGCGCAACGCATTCACGTACGGAGCGCATTCTGCATTCGAGTGGCGGCGGGGGGCGGGCCCGTTCATCGTGTCGACAGCAGTAGCCAGCGAAACTACGGTCGCGGCAGCGCGGGAAATCCTGTTGGAAATCGAGCGAATTCGAACCGATCCAATAGGCGACGACGAACTATCGCTGGCAACGAGCTACCTCAGTGGGGTCTTCCCAATTCGCTACGAGACAACCGCGGCGATTGCGACCGCGATCGCAAACATGGTGCTGTTCGGGCTGGACGACGGATACTTCGACAGCTACCGCACCAACATCCAGGCGGTGACGATTTCGGACGTACTCGAGGCAGCACAGCGCCATCTGGACCCGGCGCGCCTTCGCGTAGTCGTCGTCGGCGACGCAGCGGTCATTCGTGAGCCGCTCGAAGCATCGGGAATGGGACCGATTGTGGTCTACGATGCAGAAGGCGCTTCACTCGAACAAGCATCCGCAGCCGAGGCCACGACGTGATGAAGCCGACGAGCGCAAACGACAGACCCGTAAATGAGGTACCAAAGAACCAACTCGCGTCGCGACTGATCCATCACGGCAAGGTGATCGATATCTACGCCGATACGGTGCGTTTTCCGAACGGGACGACGGCCGAGATGGACATAGTCCGGCATCCGGGAGCCAGCGCAATTTTACCGTTTCTGACGGATCCTCTGGGCGCAGATCCGCAGCTGCTGCTAATCCGGCAATACCGGTATGCGGCCGGCGGGTATCTCTGGGAAATCCCGGCGGGCCGCCTCGACTCAGGCGAAGATCCGCACGATTGCGCAGTTCGTGAGCTTCGCGAGGAAACCGGTTGCAGTGCCGAGCGTGTCGAACACCTCTACACAATGTTCACCACGCCCGGGTTCACTGATGAAACGATTCACGTGTTCCGGGCAACGGGGCTGACTCGGGGAGAGACAGCGCACGAACACGACGAA
>JBKJQR010000086.1:0-42800 GCA_046593895.1 Gemmatimonadaceae bacterium
TCTCTTCGCCGCCGAGGAATCGGGTGTTCTCCAGGAGTACGACCTCGCCCGGCTTGGCGTCGTAGGATGCCTTCAACGCTTCGTCGGAGTCGGTGCTCTCGACAAAGCAAACCGGGCTGCCGAGGAGCTCGCCGAGTCGCGCGGCGACCGGAGCGAGCGAGTACTTCAGTTCGGGTTTCGCCTTCGGGCGGCCAAGGTGCGAGAGGACGACGACGCGGGCGCCGCGCTCGAGCAGCAGCTTCAGTGTCGGCAGCGCCGCGCGGATGCGGGTGTCATCGGTGATCGCGCCCTGCTCATCGAGCGGGACGTTGAAGTCGACGCGCACGAGGGCGCGCTTGCCCCCAAGCTCGGCGGCGGAGAGGTCGCGAACTGTCTTCTTGTTCATCACTGCGGAGCGTTAGGTGTATCTTGGGATGGACCGTCAGGCACGCCGCCGCCCGCCGGGAGACCTGCTGCGCCTTGAGTACTGGGTCTTCGCGAACGATAATAGGCCGCGATCCCGACGCCGACGCCGAGGACGACCAGCGCGAGGCCGAGGTTGGACATCGTCCGGTAGTGCACCCATCGAGTGATGTTCGGAGCCTCGATGGTGGCCAGGTGGACCTGGCTGGCGAGGATACCCTTCATGCCGGTGTGGGCCGAGAGATAGAGCGCCGCTCCACCGGCGACGAGCGCGAGCGCCGCCGCGTCCCACAATCTCGCGGCGGCGCTCGGTCGGTCGGTCACCGGTGACCCGGTCGCTTGCCTAACGCGCTCAAAGCCGCGCGCCGACGAAGCGCAGGAGATCGACGCAGCGCGAGGCATAGCCCCACTCGTTGTCGTACCAGCCGGAAACCTTGACCAGCAGTCCGTCGACGACGTTGGTGCTTTTCGCGTCGAGAATGCAGGAGTGCGGATTGCCGATGTAGTCGGAGGAGACCAGCTCTTCCTCGGTGTACTGCAGAAATCCGGCAAGATCCCCCTCGGACGATGCTTTCCGAAAGGCGGCGTTGATCTGCTCGACGGTAACCGGCTTGTCGACGACGACGGCGAGGTCGGTGAACGAAACGTCAGGCGTCGGGACACGGATCGCGATGCCGTCGATCTTTCCCTTCAACTCCGGGATGACGAGCGCGGTCGCCTTCGCCGCGCCGGTCGTGGTCGGAATCATCGACACCGCGGCCGCCCGCGCACGCCGGAGGTCCTTGTGCGGCAGGTCGAGGATGTTCTGGTCGTTGGTGTAGCTGTGGATGGTCACCATCGAGCCGCGGACGAACCCGAAGTTGTCGCGAATCACCTTGACCATCGGCACGAGGCAGTTCGTCGTGCACGATGCGTTGGAGATGATGTCGTGCTTCGCCGGGTCGTACTTGTTGCTGTTCACGCCCATCACGATGGTGATGTCTTCACCCTTCGCCGGTGCGGAGATGATCACCTTCTTTGCGCCACCCTCGATGTGCTTGCGTGCGCCGCTCGCGTCGGTAAAGCGTCCCGTCGATTCGAGAACGACATCGACGCCGAGCTCTTTCCAGGGGAGCTTTCCTGGATCCTTCTCGGCGAAGATCTTGATCTCGTCGCCATCGACGGTGATGCTGTTCTCGCCGTGGCTGATCTCGCCGGGATAGGTGCGGTGCACCGAGTCATACTTGAACAGGTGCGCGAGCGTCTTCGTGTCTGTGAGGTCATTCACCGCAACGAAGTCGAGATCGGCGACGCCCTGCAGCTTCGCCGCGCGAAGCACCTGCCGTCCAATGCGGCCGAAGCCGTTAATGCCGACGCGAGTTGCCATCGAGTAGTTCTCCTGTAGTCTCGACGCGGTCGCCGATTGCCGGCGCCCGCCCGAAGGTTACGTAGCTGATGATGCGCGCACCGCCTGCGTAGAGGGCGGCCGCGCAGGCGTTGAGTGTCGCCGCCGTCGTCACGACGTCATCGACAAGCAAGATGTGCGCGCCGCGAAGCCGAGCGCCGATCCGTGGCGCCACTGTGAATGCGCTCGCAACGTTGTGCCGTCGCTGTTCGGGTGTCAACCGCGTCTGGCTCTCCGTCGTGCGGCCACGGGCGACGACATCGTCCCACACCGGCACTTGCCACCTCGTGGCAATGACATGCGCCAGCAAACCACTCTGATTGTAGCCACGTTCGCGCTGCCGTGCGTGGGCGAGCGGCACTGGCACCAGCGCGGTCCGCTCGCGGGTTACGTCGTCGGGGAACGCGAGCCGCGCCATTCGTGAACCCATCCCCTCGGCGACCCGTGTCCAGCCGCCGTACTTGAGCGCATGCACGATGCCGAGCGCGGTGCCGGATCGCACCCAGCAGAATGACCGCACAGCGCGGACGAAGGGCGGGAGTAGCGCGCACCAGCGGCACTCGTACTGGTCGGCCGGATGTCCGCAGCGTTCGCAGCGCGGCGCGGGGAGCGTGCGCACGCGCGACCAGCAGACGCGGCACACCAGCGCGTCCACCTCATCCGACACCAGCTGGTCGCACGACGCGCACACGGGCGGCAGTATGAAGTCGAGCGCCGCCCGCGCCGCGTCACGTCCTCGCGCGCGGAGCTCGGAGGCCGCGATCACGCGAGCGAGCGGCGCATGGAGTCGCGATCCGGGGCGAAACCGAACCATCGTTCGAAGGCGAGCGCGCCCTGCTCGAGCAACATGCCAAGTCCGTCGGCGGCGCGGTGCCCGGTGGCCCGCGCGTCGCGGACGAACTGCGTTTCGCCGCGGCGATAGGCGAGATCGAGCACGATCGCGTCCGGTGGGAGCAACGCGATGTCGATCGGCGCCCCATCGGTGTCGTCGAGCCCGATCGGCGTGGCATTGACGAACAACGTCGGCGGTGGCGCGGCGCGCCGCGGGCGCTGCCGGTTGTGTTGAACGGCGTCGACGCTCTCGACGATCGAGACGATCTCCGGATAGCGGGCGGCCAGCCGATGCGCTGCCCCGCGGGAACGGGCGACCACCTGAATCGAGGTCGCGCCCCAGCGCTCGGCCGCGGTGCACACCGCGGCCGCCGCGCCACCGGCGCCGAGGAGCACGATGTGCGTTGGCAGCGGCGACTCGCCACGGAGGGCGTCCACGGCGGCCGTGAAGCCACCGACGTCGGTGTTGTCGCCGTGCAACGTGCCGTCGGCAAACCAGAAGGTGTTCACGGCGCCAGCACGCTGGGCGATCGGCGTCAGCACCACGCAGCGATCGTGAACTGCAATCTTGTGCGGGACAGTGACGTTTCCGGCCGCGCCGTCGAGCGAGAGCTGCGCGAGCACTGCGTCGAGGTCGGCCGCCGCGACGTCGAGCGCGTCGTAACTGATCGGGATCCCGGCCGCGACGAGCGCCGCTTTCTGGAAGACGGGTGAGAGCGAGTGTGTAACCGGCGTGCCGAGGAGCACGAGCCGAGTCGGGCGCGAGATCGCTGCGGGGCGCACTCCGGCACCGTTCACTGGCCGCGGGCGGGGCGGTCCGCCGTCAGGCGGTCGAGGCTGCGGCGGATCTCACGTTCCAGCTCGTCGTAGGTCGCGCGGTACACAGACAGCTCGGCGCCGACCGGGTCACTGATCGCGCGGTCGCTGTGGCCGTGCGACGCATAGCTGACCAGAGTGAACGCGTTGGTGCCGCCTAACGCCTCGACGCGCTCGAGATGGTGCGGGCCCATGGCCAGCACGAGATCGACCGCGGCGACCAGGTCGCGCGACAGCAGCTGCGCGCGGTGCATGCTGAGGTCCAGCCCATGCTCCATCCCGACAAGGAGCGCCCCGTCCGACGCCGAGGCACCTTCCCATGCGCTCGTGCCGGCGCTTGCTGCGTCGAGATCGGTGAGCCCGCGCTCGATCGCGATCTTTCGGGCAATCGCCTCGGCGAGCGGGCTTCGGCAGGTGTTGCCGGTGCAGACGAAGAGGATCTTCATGGCAGTGTTCGACGGGTCATGCCCGAAAGCGGTGGATCATCATGCATCGCCGACGATGTCGGGAACACTTTCGCGGAGGGTTTCCGAGCTGATCGCGCCGGGGCGGATGACACGTGGCCGTCGTCCAGTACAGTCGACGACCGTCGACGGTTCAGAGGGCGGCAGCCGGCCCCCGTCGAGCGCCAGCAGGTTGCCACGCGCGATCGCCGTCTGCCACTGACTGACAATCTCCCCCGCGGACGTTGCCGGCGGTACCCCTGGCCGGTTCGCGCTGGTCGACGTCAGCGGCTGTCCGTACGCGCGGAGCAGCCTGGTCAGCCCGACATGCGGAGTCCAGCGGACGGCGACGCCGCCTTCGGGACCGCGCAGCCGGGCGGGCACGCGGCGTTCTCCCCCAGCGAGAACGAGGGTCAGCGGACCCGGCCAGTGGCGTGCCGCGAGCCGAGCGGCGTATGGCGGCAGCGTCAGGCCTAACCGTTCGATCATCGTGCTGCCGGCGACGAGGAGGAGGAAGGGCTTGCCCGGCGGCCGTCCCTTCAGCGCAACCAGCGCCTCGACTCCCGCTTCGTCGGCGGCACCACCGAAGCCGTAGACGGTTTCGGTCGGATAGGCGAGCACCCCGCCCTGCTCGATGTGCGTGATCACCTGGCGCAACGCCGATTCGATCTCGACCGGGGACCAGAAGGGCAGCGCTTTCGGCTCGATCATGTTGCGTGCTCGATCGCGAACAGCGCTTCCGCACGCGTGAAGTCCGACTCGTCAGTGATCTTCATCAGCCGTTCGTTCCCAGCGACAACAACGACCGGCAGCCCGAAATGCTCGCAGAGCGCTGCGTCGTCGGTCGCGGTCACCTGTTCACGCCGCGCCCGCACATAGACCTCCTCGAGCATTTGCCGCGGAAAGCCCTGCGGTGTCTGGGCGCGCCAGAGGCCGTCGCGTGAGATCGTGCGCTCGATGCGACCACCCGCGCCCGCCTGCTTCAACGTGTCGACCACGGGTAGCGCGGGGACCGCACCGTTGCCGAGGCGGGCTGCGGCAACAACGCGATCGATTGTGGCATCGTCGACGAAAGGCCGCGCCGCGTCATGCACCAGCGTCACCGCGCACTCTTCGGGAAGATCATCGAGCCCGTTGAACACCGAGTCACCTCGTTCCTTGCCACCCGATGCGACGAGCAGCCGATCGAGATCGCTCTGAAATATCCACGGCGGCGGGTCACCCGCATACTGGCGCGGCAGTACGCAGACGACCATCGCGACGTCCGCGCGGGATTGGAAGCGCTGCAGGCTGTGCAGCAACATCGGCTTGCCGGCGACCCAGCGAAACTGCTTCAGCTCCGGCCCGGCGACACGCGATCCGCTGCCCGCCGCCACGATGATTACGCCGACATCGCGCACGACCGTCATCGGAAGAGTGTCTCGAACATCTCGCCGATGCCACGAACTCCGATCGCGCGGATTCCCCGCGTTGCACCGCGCGCGGGCACGCTACGCTCGGCGACATACGCAGTCGTGAACCCCATCTTCGCCGCCTCGGCCAGCCGCCGTTCGGTTTGCGACACCGGCCGCACTTCGCCGCCGAGACCGACTTCGCCGAGGAAGATCGCATCGTTAGGCAGGGACCGGTCGTAGACGCTCGACGCGAGGGCTGCAGCGACCGCAAGATCGCCGGTCGGTTCCTGCAGGCGCAGCCCACCGACGACGTTGACGAAGACGTCGAGTTGGGCGAACGACAGCCCGGCGCGCTTGTCGAGCACCGCGAGCAGCAGCGCGAGCCGCCGCCCATCCATCCCGGTGGAAACGCGCTGCGGCGTGCCGAAGCCCGCTTTCGCCGCGAGTCCCTGCAGTTCGACGAGGATGGGCCGCGTGCCCTCGAGCAGCGCGGTAACCGCGCTTCCCGAGACCATGCTGCCGCGCTCTCCCATGAACAGTTCGCTCGGGTTCTCGACCGCGACGAGGCCTGCTTGCGTCATCCGGAAAACGCCGATCTCGTCGACGCTGCCGAACCGATTTTTCGTTGCGCGCAGCACGCGATGATCGAGCGATGCTTCACCCTCGAAGTAGAGCACCGTATCGACGATGTGCTCGAGCGTCTTCGGCCCGGCAATGCCGCCGCCCTTGGTGACGTGGCCAACGACGAAGACCGCGGTGCCGCTCTCCTTGGCGAACCGCATCAGCCGCGCCGCGCCTTCGCGAACCTGTCCGACGTTCCCCGGCGCGCCTTCGAGATCCGCGGTGTAGACGGTCTGGATCGAGTCGACGATCATCAGCTGCGGCCGCATCGCATCCGCTGTTGCGAGAATCGTCTCGAGATTCGTTTCGCCGAGGAACGCGACATCCCCGGCGCCGGTGGGACCGTCAGGCAGGTCGAGGCGGTCGGCGCGCAGCTTGACCTGGAGGGGCGATTCCTCACCGGAGACGTAGAGCGCTGAGTGACCGCGCGCCTGCAGCCGCGCCGCGGTCTGGAGGAGCAGCGTGGACTTGCCGATGCCGGGTTCACCGCCGACGAGGACCATCGAGCCCGGCACGAGACCCCCACCGAGGACGAAGTCCAGCTCGTCGATGCCGGTGCGCCAGCGCTGGGCTTCACCGCCCTTGACGTCGCGGAGTGGCGGGGTCGGCGCAACGCTGCCGCCGGCGCCTAACGTTTTCGCGCCGCCGGCCCGACGGGCAGACGCGGAGCCGGCCGCGGTCTTCGCCGGCGCCATCTCCTCGACCAGCGTGTTCCACTCGCCGCAGACGTCGCAGCGGCCCGACCACTTCGGATGTGTCGCGCCGCACTCCGTGCAGCGATAAACCGTCTTCGCCTTCGGGCTCACGCTTCGGCGCGCTGCGTGTAGTTCTCGAAGCGTGTGTAGGCCTTGTGGAAGAAGACGTTGACGATCCCGATTGGTCCGTTGCGCTGCTTGCCGACGATGATCTCGGCGCGCCCTTCGAGCGAGTTGCCGTCCTTGTCGGTCGGGCCGTCGTACACTTCCTGCCGGAAGATGAACATGATCAGGTCGGCATCCTGCTCGATCGCGCCCGATTCGCGAAGATCGGAGAGTTGTGGGCGGTGGTCGCCGGCGCGCTGGTCGGGCGCGCGCGACAGCTGCGACAGCGCGACGACGGGAACACCCAGCTCCTTGGCGAGCGCCTTGAGCCCGCGCGAGATCTGACTGACTTCCTGCTGGCGGCTCTCGATTCCCGGGGGACCCTGCATGAGCTGGAGGTAATCGACAACAACGAGACCGATGCCGCTGTCCGCCTTGAGCCGACGTGCTTTCGAACGCATCTCGAGCAGGCTCAATCCCGGCGTATCGTCGATGTAGACCGGCGCCGAACTGAGGATGCCGGCCGCCCGCGCCAGGCGCGGGAAGTCGTCGTCGCGGAGCATTCCCTTCCGCAATCGCTGCGCGTCGATGCGCGCTTCACTCGTCAGCATGCGTTGCACGAGTGATTCCTTACTCATTTCGAGCGAGAAGAACGCAACCGGAACATTGTGCTCGATGGCGGCGTGTTGCGCGATGTTGAGGACGAAGGCGGTCTTTCCCATCGATGGTCGTGCCGCGACGATGACGAGATCCGATGACTGGAAGCCCGAGGTGAGCTCGTCAACGTCCTTGAATCCGCTCGGCACGCCGGTGACGGTCTTGCCGCCGCGCTGCAGCGCTTCGATGCGCTCCATCGTCGGCCAGAGCAATTCCTTGATGCGCGTGAATCCCTTCTGCCCGCGCTGCTGGCTGACCTGAAAGATCTTCTGCTCGGCGTCATCGAGGAGTTCGGCCGCCTGAAGGCGGCCTTCGAACGCCTCGGCGACGATCGACGTCGAGACTTCGATCAGCCGGCGGAAGAGCGCCTTCTCGCGGACGATGCGCGCGTGATACTCGACGTTCGCCGACGTCGGCACCGCGTCGACGAGGAAGCCGATGTAGTCCTTCCCGCCTGACGCGTCGAGCTCACCGCGGCGCTCGAGCTCATTGGCGAGCGTGAGGGGATCGACGATCTCCCCGCGCTCGGTGAGTGCGGTCATCGCGCGATAGATGCGGCGATGCCCCTCGCGATAGAACATGCCGTCATCGACCGTTTCGACGACGCGCGCGACGGCGTCGGCGTCCATGAGCATGGCCGCGAGCACCGCCTGCTCGGCGTCTTCCGAATACGGAGGACGCCGATCGCGGTACGGATCACGCCCGAGCGTCTGGGCTGCTATCGAGTATTCGGCGGGCGAGCTGGACATCGTCCCAGGCTGGTCGTTTCCACGCGGGGTTACGGAGCAACGCCGCGGGATGGTAGGTCACGATGAGCGGGATGCCGTGGTAGCGATGGATGCGGCCACGGAGTTTCCCGATCGATTCTTTGGTTTCGAGGAGCGTCTGCGCAGCGAATGTTCCGAGCGCGAGGATCACTCCGGGGCGGATCAGCTCGAGCTGACGGATCAAGTACGGGCTGCAGGCGGCGATCTCAGTGGGCAGCGGATTCCGGTTTCCCGGTGGCCGATGCTTGATCACGTTACAGATGAAGACATCTTCGCGCGGAAGCTGGATCGCCGCAAGGATTTTTGTCAGCAACTGCCCCGCCGCGCCGACGAAGGGGCGGCCCGTCTCGTCTTCCGTCGCGCCCGGCGCTTCACCGACGACAACGAAACGCGCCTGTGGATTCCCCTCGCCCGGCACTCCGTTGATCGCGGTCTGGTGGAGCGGACAGCGTGTGCAGCGGCGAACCATTTCAGCGATCGCGTCGAGTGACGGCATGGCCTCGATGTCCGACGTTCCCGGCGATGCTGGCTTGGCAATCACAAGGCCGGGTGGCAGGTCGATCGGATGGCCACCACCCGGCGCGGGCGCGCTGCTACCGCCGGTTTTTGCCGCGGACCTCGGCCCCACCGAAGCAGGCGCTACCGGCGCCACGGGCGCGTCCGATGACGACGGCGCCGCCGCCGACGCGGCCGGACGGGCGGGAGTCGCGCCCGGCGTCGCACCGATCGCGCGCAGTGCGGAACGCCAGTCGTCGGTCGCGGGAAGCGCCGCTCCCGCCATCTCGTCGTGCGCGACGCCGTCCGCCGGCGCGACGTTAGGCGTTTGCGAAGGTGCGCCCGCGGCGCGCGCTGCCGGCGACGAAGGTGTCCTCGCAGGTCCACCCATCACCTTCATCGCCTCCTCGATCGACATCGAGTCGAGCGCGAACTCCGACTCGCCCATCTCGCGCCTCTGCTCGAGATACCGGCGGAGCCTGTCCCTAGCGTCCATCGAGAAGCGCCACCACGCGATCGAGGATGACGTCGGCCAGTTCTCGCTTCGGCATCAGCGCGACTCGCTCTTCGGCGCCGTCGCGGCCGATCAGGGTCACGCGATTGGTATCGACGCCAAATCCGGCGCCCTCCTCAGTGGCATCGTTGACCACAACGAGGTCGAGCTGCTTGCGCGCGAGCTTCTCCCGCGCGTGTGTCATCACGTCGTTGGTCTCGAGCGCAAAGCCGACGATCACGCTGCCGGCACGGCGCGCATCGACGGTGCTCGCCAGGATGTCCGGCGTCGGCGACAGCTTCAACGATGGCGGTGCCGACGACTTCTTGATCTTCTGCGCCGCGACCTCCGTGGCGCGGAAGTCAGCCGGTGCCGCGGCCATGATCAGGACATCCGCGTCACGGAGCTCGCGGGCAACGGCGTCGCGCATCTGCTCGGTGGTCTCGACGCGAACGACGCAAGCGCCCGGTGGCGGGGTGACGGTGCCGGGCCCGGTGACGAGGACGACTTCGGCCCCGCGACGCCATGCAGCCGCGGCAAGCGCAGCGCCCATCTTCCCGCTGCTGTGATTGGAGATGAACCGCACCGGGTCGATCGCCTCACGCGTCGGCCCCGACGTCACGACGATCCGCCTCCCGCCTAACGCTCGGCGATCCTCGAGCAGCCAGCCGACGTGAGCGAAGATCGTCTCCGGCTCCGGCATCCGTCCCGGCCCGCTGCCCTCGCCGGCGGCCAGCGGGCCATCGTCGGGGGGCACCACGTGATACCCGATGCTCTGCAGGTGCGCGATGTTCTGCCGCGTCTGCGGGTGGGCCCACATGTGATCGTTCATTGCCGGGATGACGAGGACCGGTGCGCTCGCTGCGAGCAGAACTGCCGTCAGCAGATCGTTCGCCTGCCCTGAGGCGGCGCGCGCACAGAGGTCAGCGGTTGCCGGCGCGATGACGATCGCGTTGGCGGCGCGGGCCAGCTTCACGTGATCGAGTGCGTTGCCAGCACCGAAGATCGCGCTGTGCACGGGGCGCCCGGTGAGCGCTTCGAAGGTGATCGCGCCGACAAATTCGAGCGCGGCGGGCGTCATCACGACGTCGACCTCGGCGCCGGCCAAGGTGAGCAGGCGGGCGAGCCATGCCGACTTGTAGCCGGCGATCCCCCCGCTGACGCCGAGGAGGACGCGGGCGCCGGCGTACGGGCGCTGGGGGGCTGGAGCTCCGCTCAACGTTAGGCGCGAGGCGGGCCGCAGCAGCGCCCGCCTCGCCTGCTCTGGTTACTCGGCGCCGGGGCGGCGCTTCGGCAGAACGCGGTACGTGACGTTGCCACCCGACAGCTCCTCGAGGGCACGGGTCGTCAGCTTCTTCTCGCGCGACGACGAACGATCGCGCGGAAATTCGTTGACCACGCGGGCAAACTTCGCCGCGACGACGACTGCGAGGTACTTGTTCGTGGCATGCTTCGCCACTTCCACCGGTGTAAAAACCTGCATTTAACCCTCCGAACGTTTATCGATCTCTCGCGTAAGCTCGTCCACCAGTTCCTTCACCCTCTCGTCGAGGTCGATCACCCGATCGCGGCGAACGCTCTCCGCGTCGATGATGCTCGACACGGCCGCCACCGCCCGCTCCAGGTCATCGTTCACCACGACGTATTCGTACGACCCGACCGCTTGCAACTCCTTCAACGCCGACGCCAGCCTGACGCGCAGCGCCTGATCGCTCTCCGTCTTCCGCGCCATCAGCCGCGTCATCAGCACATTCGCCGACGGCGGCAACACGAACACCAATACCGACCGAGGAAACGCCCTCACGAACTGCTGCGCACCCTGGACGTCGATGTCCATCAGCACATGCTTGCCCGACCCGAGTACTCGTTCCACCTCGCGGCGAAGCGTTCCGTACATCTTGCCGTGCACCTCTGCCGACTCGGCGAACTCCCCGCGCTCGCGCGCGCCGAGCATTTCGCCCGTAGAGAGGAAATAGTAATCCTTTCCATCCACCTCGCCCGAGCGTGGAAGCCGCGTCGTGCACGAGACTGAATACCCGACGTCGTGACGCACCACGAGCAACCGCTTGGCAATCGTCGTCTTGCCGCCGCCGGATGGCGACGAGAGAATGACCGGAAACGGATTCACTCGAGGTTCTCGACCTGTTCGCGGATCCGCTCCAGCTCCTCCTTGATCGCGACCACATCCTGCAGCATCGCCGCATCCGCGGCCTTGCTCCCGGTCGTATTCGCCTCGCGCAACAGCTCCTGCAGCAGAAAGCCTAACCGTTTCCCCACGCCGTCCGGCGACCCATCCCGCAGTGCGCCGCGAAAGGCGACGATGTGCGAGTGAAATCGATCGAGCTCCTCGCTCACGTCTAAACGGTCCGCCAGCACCGCGATCTCCTGCGCCATCCGTGCATCATCGAGCGCGATGCCACCGGCCAATTCCTGTACGGCCGCCCGCAGCCGGTCGCGCTGCTCGACCAACCGTGCCGGCGCCCGCGACTCAAGTCGCGCGACGGCCCGTTCGACTACCGCAATTCGCTCGTCGAGAAACGCCGCAAGCCTGCTGCCTTCCTGCGCCCGCATTGTCGCCAGCACCGATGCCGCCTGGTCAACAATCGCGACGAGCTCCTGCGCCGTGCCTGACTCCTCTTCGCGCTCGCCCGCCGCGAAGATCTCGGGCATCCGCAACACCGTTCCGATGTCGAGCTCACCACCGAGCGAGAATCGCTGCTGCAGTTCCCGCAGCTGGCCGACATGCTGCGCGAACTTCGCCTCATCGATCGCCGACCCGCGCGTTTCATCTCGCTCCGCGCGCGCCACCAACGTCACATGTCCGCGGGCAACCTGCTTGCGCAGCGCTTCACGAACTACCGATTCCCAGCGCGCAAATGCGCTGGGCAGCTTTATCGTCGGGTTGAAAAAGCGGTGATTCACCGACCGAAGCTCGACGGTTACCCGTGAGCTTCCGACGTGACCCTCCGCCGCCCCGAAGCCGGTCATGCTCCGTATCATCCGCAATCAGTCAAGTTACGGAGCGCCAACGACATTGTCAATTTCCGGGCTCAATTGTAGAACTCCCAACGCACCCCGTAGAAGTTCGTCTGCCGCGGCATGAGGTATCCCGGCACGAGACCGTAAATCGTGCCCGGAATGTTCCGGTACTGCCAGCCAATGTACGCACTCCGGATCCTCGCCTCGATCAACGTCGAGAGGACGTGAGATCCGCGGACCTTGGTTGTTCGCGCCGCGTCCGGCGCCGGGAAGCTCGTGGTCGACCGGTACTGATGGATCAGCGTCGCATTGAAACCGAACTGCCCGTCAGGAAATCGACCGATCCACCTCGTCCGGAAAAACAGCTCCGACCGCGACTCGAACTGCGGTTGGAAAATGTCTGGCGAGGTCCACCGCGTCGCTACCGCGTCGAGGCCGACGTCGCGGTAAAGCTTTCCTCGCACGCTGCCGAACGTTCCGCGTGCCTGCCCAACGGCGAGTCGCAGAGGAGGACGCCTGACACTCGTCGCGGTGAAATCGCTGTAGTAAACCGTCGGTACGTCGATCTTGGTGGAATCGCGCAGCAGCACTCCGCCCGCGAGCCACGCGTCGTGGTAATGGACCCCTGCCTCGGCGCGGACCGCATTACCCGAGGGGGTGCCGTCGTTCGCACCTTGCCTGCGCTCGGCGACTGCGGACAGTGACACCCAGTGAAGCGGCAGAGCGGTAATGCCCGCCTCGAGCGCATTGCCATGGTTGAAGCCATCGCGTTCGGCGCGCGCCGACACTGCACCGAAGCGGGTGTCCCACGACGCACGCGCCGACGGCGAGGTTACCGCGAGTCCCTGAAAGATCCGGATGCGCGTCGTCGCGCTGATGCGCGCTCCCCACCGCGTGAGTCCTCCAGCGAACACATATTGCGCGCGCGACGGCTGGGTATCGGCGACCGTACCAAATCCGCGGACGCTGTCGGCGTGCGTGACGGGAGGCGCGAGCCGAGCGCCGGTCTGGCCCGTTGCTTCCTTGAATGATGAGGTCGCGGCGAGTGCCTGGAGCCAAGGCCCGCTCTCAGGGTCGCCGTACGCGCCGCGCACGTACGCATCGGTGCGCGTCGCACGCAGCGCCGGGATCGAATCCGCCACCTGTGTGCCGAGGAGCTGCGCTCCGTTCAGCGCTCGTGTCGTGTAGGCGACCTCGGTGTTGCGCGTGCGCCCGTCGCGGACGACGAATCCATCAACACTCCAGGGTCCGCGTGCCCAGCCGGTGCGAAGCATCAGCGCCAGGGAGCGGCCGCCCGCGCCCTGGCCGAGAAACCCGGTGCGCGGATCGGATGTGGCGTACTGCTGCATTCCGACCTGCAGCACCTCGCCGTGCGCGTAGCGCTTGCCAAAGAACCCGCGGTACAGGTTGGTCCCGAGATCGCCGGTTCCGACGTCGACGCGCGTGTTGGCGATCGTTCGGTCATAGCGCCACGACCGGAGGTGCACGCGCAGCTCGCGCGCACCGCGCTCGACGCGGACTTCCTCGAGCGTCCAGAGGGGAATTTCCGTCAGGTCGAGGACATTGCCGGTCCGTGGATCCAGCGCATCGATCTCGACGCCGTCGAGGAAGACGCGGACTGCGCCGGGATCGCCGAGGAATGAGACGGTCTGCGGCGAGTGTATCCAGCTCGGCCGAAACATGACAGCGCCGGGCAGTCGCTCGAGCAGCTCCGCGAGCGTCAACGCTCCCGTCGCAAACATCGCATCGCGGTTCCAGCGCCAGCCAGTTCCGGTCTCCGGGAGCATCGGCGCTTCGGCGCGCGCCGTCGGCGCGCGGAGTGTGTCGGCTTTCAGCGAGTCGACGCGAACAGAATCGGCGCGCTGCCGAACGGCGGCGGTATCGAGCACGACCGTGGAGTCGGCCGGCAAGGGAATCGGCGCCGTGATCACCGGCGGGCCAGCCGGCGTCCGCGGTCGCGCGGTGTCCGCCGGTGTTCCCTGCGCGGCAAGGACGGTCGGCAAAACGGCCCCGGCGATGAGGCCGAGGCCGGCGCACCACCGAGCGATGCGGCGGCCGAGTGTCAGCCGGCCCTCCCCCGGACAAACTCGAGGAAGGTCCCGACGGGAACCCCGGTCGGGCCTTTCGGAAGGACGACAAGATCGCTCTCCGAATAGGCGGTGCCGGCGATGTCGAGGTGGACCCACGGGTAGTCGCCGATGAACTCGCGGAGAAACAGCGCCGCGCTGACCGAGCCGGCCGGCCGGCCGCCGGAATTCTTGACGTCCGCGACATCGGACTTGATCAGGTCCTTGAATTCATCCCACATCGGCAGCGGCCAACCCGGCTCGCCGGCGCGGCGGCTCGCCGTCAGCACCTCGTCAACGAGCGCCTCGTCGACACCGAAGACGCCGGTCGCCGTGTGGCCTAACGCGATGACGCAGGCGCCGGTGAGGGTTGCTGCGTCGATCACCGCCGCCGGGTTGTACCGCGAGGCGTAGGAGAGCACATCAGCGAGGACGAGTCGCCCCTCGGCGTCGGTGTTGATGATCTCGATGAACTTCCCGTTCATCGCCTGGACGACGTCCCCGGGCTTGAACGCGGTGCCGCTCGGCATGTTGGTCGTCGCCCCGATGAGGCCGACGACGTTCACCGGCAGCTTCATCGCGCCGATCGCCTCGAGTGCGCCGAGCACGCCCGCCGCGCCGCACATGTCGAACTTCATCCACTCCATGCCCTGTGCCGGCTTGATCGAGATCCCGCCGCTGTCGAAGCAGAGTCCCTTGCCAACGAGGACAACGGGTGCCGCACCGGCCTTCCCGCCGTGATACTCGATGGCGATCAGCTTCGGGTCCTGTGGCGTCCCCTGCGCGACGCAGAGGAACGAACCCATCTTCTCGCGCTCCATCTCGGCGCGCCCGAGCACGGTGACTTTCATGTCATGCCGTGCGCCGATCTCGCGCGCGGTCTCGACGAGGTAGTCGGGAGTGCAGAGGTTGCCCGGCATCATTCCGAGGCGCTTGGCCAGCGCATATCCGCTGGCGACGGCGCGTCCCGCCCGCAGCCCACGCTCGCCGGCTTTCTCGTCCGTGACGAGAATGACGGCCTCGCCTAACGCTGGCCGACGCTCGTCCGCGGTGGGCGCGGTCTTTGTTTCGGCGAACTCCCAGCTGCCCCCCGACAGGCCAGCCATCACGACCTCGACCCCGCGTTCGTCGATCGGCCCCGAGTACCAGGCGAGTGATGCAGCGCCGAGCTTGCGGGCGAGCCGTCCGCCGAGCGTCGCGGCGCGACGAAGTGCGGCAGGGCGATCGGTGTCCTTGCCGGTGCCGATGAGGAGGACGCGCTGCGGACCGCGCCCGCCGCCGCCGAGGTGCAGCGATTCATCGCGTCCGCCGCGGAAGTCGCGACGGGAGAGCGTGCGGCCAAGCGCACCACCCAACTCGCGATCGAGGGCGGCAAGATCGGCACCGACGGTGGCGTCGGGCGGAAGCGCGACGATGAGCAGCGGCGTCTCCACCGAACCGGGATCGGCGCGGCGAACGGACAAGGTCAGTGACATCGGCTGGGCTGGCGTGGGTCGCGTCGAGCGTTAGGCGCGCATGCCGGCGATGATCTGGTCGCCGAATGCGGAGGTTGATATCTCGGTCGCGCCGGGCATCTGGCGCGCGAGGTCGTAGGTGACTTTCTTCGACTTGATCGCGTTCTCGAGACCGCGCACGATCAGCGCCCCCGCCTCGGTCCACCCCATGTAGTCGAGCATCATCACGCCGGAGAGGATCACGCTCCCCGGGTTGATCTTGTCGAGTCCCGCGTATTTCGGCGCGGTCCCGTGGGTTGCCTCGAAGACGGCGACGCCGTCGCCCACGTTGCCACCCGGCGCGATGCCGAGTCCGCCGACCTGTGCCGCCGCCGCGTCGGAGAGGTAATCGCCATTGAGGTTCGGCGTCGCGATCACCGCGTATTCGTCGGGACGGAGGAGCAGCTGCTGGAACATCGCGTCGGCGATGACGTCATTCACCACGGCGCCGTCGGGCAGTCTGCACCACGGGCCCTTGTCGATCACCGTCGCGCCGTACTTCGCCTTCGCGACCTCGTAGCCCCAGTCGCGGAACGCGCCCTCGGTGAATTTCATGATGTTGCCCTTGTGAACGAGCGTCAGTGACGACCGCTTGTTCTTCACCGTGTACTCGAGCGCCATATCGACCAGCCGCTTCGATCCGAATTCCGACATCGGCTTGATGCCGATCGCCGAGTTCTCGCGGATTTCCTTCTTGAATTCGCGGCCGATGAACTCGCGCAGCTTGTTGGCCTCCGGGCTGCCCGCCTTCCATTCGATCCCCGCGTAGACGTCTTCGGTATTCTCGCGGAAGATGACGACGTTGACTTTCCCCGGGTCTTTCACCGGTGCACCAACGCCCTCGAACCAGCGGACCGGTCGGATGCAGGCGTAGAGATCGAGCACCTGCCGCAGCGTGACGTTCAGCGAGCGAATGCCGCCGCCGACTGGCGTCGTCAGCGGTCCCTTGATCGAAACACGGAATTCCGCACACGCATCGACGCTCTCCTGCGGAAGCCAGTCGTTGTACTGCTTGAATGCCTTCTCGCCGGCAAAGATTTCCATCCAGGCGATCTTTCGCTCGCCGCCGTATGCCTTCTCGACCGCGGCGTCAAAGACGCGAACCGACGCCCGCCAGATGTCCGGACCGGTGCCGTCGCCCTCGATAAAGGGGATGATCGGCGTGTTCGGGACTTTCAGCGCCTTCCCGCTGAATTCAATCCGTTCACCGCCCGACGGGACCTTCGCGAACTTGTAGCTCGCCATGAGACGTGGTGGTCGTAAGTGCACGGCTAGCCCTGAGACGCCGCGCGGCGCGTCAGGGCGTGGGGCAGAAAGCTATTTGGGCTCCCGGAACGCGGCAAGCGATTTGGCAGCGCGCGCCTAATCAATTCGCTTCACCCCCGCACGCGCGCAACGAGGAACAATCGCTGCCACGCGCGTCGTCAGCGCGCTCCGCCGCGCTCCATCCAGCGCTCGGTGGCATCGAGCACCGCGAGCGCTGCTGCGGTCTCGACTCCATCCCGCACCTCGCAGCTGCCGGACAGAATCGTCGTCTCGCGGCCACTGCGGCCGCTGACGACGACGAACGCGAATTCCCGATCGGCGGCGGCGATCACCATGCAGGACTCGAAGGCGAGGGTGACGCCGTCGGTCAGGACGGGTGAGAGCGCCCGAACCGCGGCCGTCGCGGCCAGTTCGCCACGAGCGCGGGCAGTCTCAACGCCTGACGCTTCGCCGGTGTGGCGGTCCGCGCCCGCGCGCAGCGTGACTGTGCATGCGAGTCCGGCGGTGCGCGATCGACGCACCTCGACGTCTTCGAAATAGATCCCTCGACCGGGCGCGGGCGCCGGCTTGATGATCGGCGCTGCGGCTGGCTGCGTAACGCTCGCTACGGGCGACGGCGCGCGCGCCGCGTCGGCGACCCTGGCAGTCGCGCTTTGCGCCACCGAGATCGCACGATGGTCCAGCCGAATGCCGAACCGCGCGAGTAGCGCGCTCTCGACATTTCGAACGATCTGCTTCGGGGAGAGATCAGTCGTGGCGAGAACGTGGACATCGCGCACCGTACCGTCGGTGTCGCGCAGCAGGCGGGCGGACGCGATCGCCGGAAGGGTTCGGAGCAGCGCTTCCGCGTCTTCGGTGGACCAGACGGGCGCGGGCGCAGCGCCTTGCGCATCCTTCGCCGGCGTCGCTCCGCCGCGCGCGGGGGTTGCCGGCACGGTCATGCGCCGCAAGCGATGGTGCGGCGGGGTCGCGCCGCAGGCGCGCGCACTGGTCGCGAACCCGCCGCGCGCGCTGTCACCTCAGTCCGACAAGCAGCCCAGTCGATGCATCCGACGATCATCCGGAAGTCTCCAATTCTCTGTGCTCGGGCGAATGCGCCGGCTTCGGCGTCAACCGCCGACGCCAACTTACGGCCGACATACGTTTCGCGAAAGCCCGTCTCGCTGCGTGCGACAACGACGTGGCAGGTAACTCTGCACGGTCTGGCGCGCATCTCTCAACGACGTGTATCTCGCCGCGAGATGTCGATCGTGATCGTCAGGGTGCGCCCGGGGCCGGGCTCGAAATACCGGCCGCGCGCTGCGTTGGGTACGACGGAGGTGTCATAGCGCCGATCGAATACGTTGGCCAGCGAGAGTGCCGTACCGATCGCAACATCACCCCAGGCTCGCGGCGCGACGGCGGCGGTGATGTCGACGAGCGTGAAGCCAGGCGCCCACGCGGTATTTGCATCGTTGGCGGGGGTGCGTGACTGTGTGCTCGCCAGTACTTCGGCCCGAAAGCGGCTGACACCCGCGGTCGCCAGCGTGATATCGGTGCGAAAGGGTGACACACCCGGGACGCGATTTCCTGCTTTCAGGCCAGCCACCGAATCCGTAGCGGCGAATTTTGCATCGACGAGCGTCGCGGCGATGCGGGCCACGCTCCAGCGACCGATCGCCGCCGACCCGCTCGCCTCCGCGCCGCGTTGCCTGACACGCGATGCGTTGCGAAAGAACTGCCGCCCGGGGGCGGTGGGAACCTCGAAGGGAACCAGCGCGTCGCGGACGCGGGCATCGAAGAGCGCGATGGTCGCCGAGCCGATGCTGCCTAACGGCGCGCGGGCCCCGACCTCCGTTGACAAAACCCGTTGCGGTGCGAGGTCCGGGTTGAGCCCCCCCGCCCCGCTCGGTCGATTCGCCAACTCGGTGGTGGTTGGCGTCTCGAATGCGGTGGCGATGTTGGTGTAGAGTGATAGCCGGGGCGCGACAGCCCACGCGAGCCCAGCGGACGGACTGAGCGCGCGCAGCACCCGGCCGCCCCCGTCGTCCGGATTGGTCGGCGTAACCAGGCGATCGTCAACATGAAACGCGATGCGATCGGCGCGGACCGCCGCCAGCGCAGTCAGCGCCGAGCCAAGTGCGACCCCGGCGCGCGCGAACGCGCCGTCGGACGACACGCGTTCCTTCTGGCTCAGCGCGAGCGCGCCGGGCACGCCATCGACGCTGGTGAACGAGCGCCGATCGTCCCACTGGGAGCCGTGCTCGAACCCGAGACCGAGAGCGACGCGATCGTCGCTCCCCCCGCGGGCGATCGAGATTCGTGCACCCCCGGCGCGACGGGCAAGATCGATAATGCGCTGCGGAATCGGATTGTTCACGGTTCGCTCGAGCCCCCATGCCGACGCGTCGAGTGACCCCGCCGTCCCCGATCGTCGCCACGAGAGCCCCGCCTGACGATGGCGACCTGTCTCGCCGGTACGGTAGCGGAGGTTCGTCGCCGACGCCGAGCGCGGTGCGATCACGCTCGCGGGGCCGGTGAGCCCACCCGGATTGTCGGCGTCGTAATCAGCGGTCGCAACGACGAGTCGCAGGGTGTCGTGGTCCGCCGAGCGAACGAGCTGGCCGCCCGCACGGACATCGCGCGCGTTCGAGTGGTCGCGAAAGCCGCGGTAATCGAGCGCGCTTCCCCGCGCTTCACCTCCCCACCGACCACCGATCCCGCTGACGCTCGCACGCGTTGTCACCGTGCCGCGCTCAGCGAGACTTGTCGCCAGGCGAATCTCGTTGCCGCGCTCAAAAGGCGACACAGTGGCGAGGCGAATCACACCGGCAGCGGCATTGCCGTAGAGTGACGACGCGGGCCCGCGCAGCACTTCACTGCGGCCGAGCGCGCCCGGATCGACGTGACTGAGCGTCGTCTGCCCGTCCGGCATGGTCGCCGGTACACCGTCGACGTCGACGTGCACGCCGCGGACGCCGAACTGGGTACGGGCGCCGAATCCGCGGATCGTAATCCGCTCGCCGAGCGCGATGTTGTAGCGATTGTCGACGGCCAGTCCGGGCACGCCGCGCAACGCATCGTCGACCGCTAACGGCGCGCGCAGCCGGGCGCCGTCGGCGGGAATGACGACAGACACGGCGTAGGGAACCCGCGCCTCGGCGAGTGAGCCGCCTAACGCGGTGATCTTCACCGGCGCGAGCGTGCTCGCGGACTGACGCGACGCGGCGGCGTCACGTCGACCGGCCGGAGCGGGCGCGGGGCGCGCCGTACCCGTGGTGTCAACGCGTGCGCTATCCGCCGGTTGCTGGCCGTTCGCGGTGGACGCGGCAAGAAGTCCGACGGCGAGCGCGATCCCTGACGTTGTGAGCCGATTTATCCGGTGCGGCAGACCTGTCGCCTCGAGCACGGCGCGAACGCCGACGGTGGCAGTGACGATTCTCGCGCGCACCGACGTGCGCACAATACCCGGGACGAGACTCGAACTCGTAAACCACTTTCGTGGTGGGGGATTTTGAGTCCCCTGCGTCTACCGATTCCGCCACCCGGGCAGGGCTGACTCGTCTCCAATCTAGCGTCCTGCCCCGCATCACTCAACGCGACGTTCGCGCTGGTGCCAATGCCTTGGCGCGCACCATGCGATTTTGCCGGGAATGACCGAACGCGACACGACAGTTCGGACGATTCGCAATAGTGCGGTCGCCCTCGAAAGCAGATGACTACGACGAGCTGATTCGCCGCGCACCGGGAAAGCGACTCGCGCTCCTCAGTGAATCCTCCCATGGCACGCGCGAATTTCATGCGCGGCGTGGCCGCATCACGCGGCGGCTCATCGACGAATTAGGGTTCGCTGTGGTCGCCGTGGAGGCCGACTCGCCGGATGCCTCCCAGGTGAACAGCTTCGTGCGTGGCGACAGCAGCGCGCCCACGGCTGAGCGCGCGCTCGGCGGCGTTCAGCGGTTCCCGACGTGGATGTGGCGAAATGACGACGTGGTAGGGCTGCTGGAATGGATGCGCGGCCGAAACCCCGGCTTCGACCACGCCGGCTTTTACGGGATCGATCTCTACAGCTTTCATTCATTTCATGGCGGTGCAAAATGCGCGGCTGGTAAAGAACGCGGAACGCTATTACCGCTCGATGTTCCGTGGCCGTGTCACCAGCTGGAATCTGCGCGATACTCGCATGGCGATACGGTGGACGCGTTACTGAAGCATCTCCGCCGCGACGGGTGACGCCTCCGCCACGTATCCGACCAGCCTCTAGGCGTTTCGCGTTATCGTCAGCGCCGAGGCGGTCCTGCAAAGCCACGTTCGCTGCCCCGTCGCAGCCCCCGACCGGGACCTCGCTGTCTCATCTGCTCCAGCCGCCGCCGAAGCTGCTCCTGCAGGGCGAAGTATCCGGCGCGCTGCGACGGCTTGAGAAACTTTGCCAGGTCGCGCTGTTCCTGCTCCGCGAGATCGAGTCGCGCGTGTTGCACGCGAAACAGCTCGGTCAGCGCCGTCTCGACGCGCTGCTGATCGGCGAGGTCACCCCGCTGCAGTTCGCCGCGGACGACGATGCGCGAATCCCGCTCCTGCATCACCAGCGCGCGCCGACGCGGTTCGTAGCTCGCGTTTACCGCGGTCAACTGGCGCATCTGGTCATCGCTGAGTTTCAACCGCTGCCTCACGACGACGGCCAGACGCTGCCTGACGCGCGCCTGGAGTGCGCTGCGGCCGGTGTCCGCGGACACCCCGGGGGCGGGCTGCTGCGCTGACGCATCTGGCCACGACACGGCGCTCGCTGCAAGCAGCAGCGCAAGGATACGCATTCGCATCAGAAACCCTCCCAGGCCGCAGTGATCCCGACGCTTGGTTCGGTGACATCCGGCTCCTCGAACGAAGCGGCGTCGGGAGCGACGGCGCCCTGATCGCCGAGATCACCGAGGAGGGTCTCGAGGTCGCGGTCAGACAGATCACTCAATGCTCCGCCTATCGCGAGTTCGGCCACGGCAGTCCTCGCGCGGGGTGCTGCCGCGGTCATCGCCGGTATCACCGCCGTCGCAGTATCCCGGTGCGCGACGACAGCTGCCGACGTGGTCGGCGGCGACTGCGCTGCCCGGGCGGCAACCTCGGCGCCGTTAGGCGCACTCACCGGCTCGTTGGCCGAGTGCCACGTGGCAAACGTTCCCGCGCCGGCGGCGGCCACTGCGATCGCGGCGGCCGCCTTCCAGCCCACCCACCGCAACCGCGTCCAGACCGGAGACGGCGCCGCGCGCATCGCTGACCCGACGAGCTGCGGCCGCGACGGCGCGGTGGTCGCCTCGACGACGGCGGACGCGATGCGCGCCACGTCGATCGCCGGCGAGACACGCAACACGCGGCGCGCCGCCTGGATGAGTGCGAGCTCCGACCGGCAGAGCGCACAGCTGGCGAGGTGCGCGTCGACGCGCGCCGTATCGGCGGCCGAGAGCGCTCCCCCGACGCGCTCCGGCAACATCTCGCGAATCTCCACGTTCGAGCAATCAGCCATCGAGAAACTCCTTCACGGCGCGCATCGCGTTGTGATAATGGACCCGCGCCGCGCCCTCGGTTGTACCGGCGACGTCAGCGATTTCCTTGTACGACAGCCCCTCAGTCACCCGCAGCGTAAACACTTCACGTTGAGTCGGCGTCAACCCCGCGACAGCGTCGCGCACCTTCTCCTCCGTCTCGGTCGCGACCAGTCCATCAAGCGCATCGAACTCCGTCACCGCGTCATCCTCCTCGACCGGCACGGACACCGGTCGCCGCGCCCGAGCCCGCCGCTGGTCGAGTACCAGTCGGCGGAGGATCGTGAAAAGCCACGTCCGGAGCGTGCTCTCGCCGCGAAAGCCGTCGAGCGATCCGAAAGCGCGAACGAAGGTATCCTGCACGAGCTCTTCGATCTCGGCGCGCGCGCCAATGCTTGCGGCGAAGCGGGCGAGCGACGGCGCGTGCCGGGCGACGATTTCCGTCGCCGCACGTTCGTCACCGGCCCGCCACCGGATGAGCAGGCCGGAATCCGAGGCAAGGTCGTCGGTCGGTGTCGTCATCCATCTGCTGGGTGAGACGCCGACTTTGGCGCGACGTTAACGGTGCCGAGGCTTTGACGGGCTTGCGAGGCGACGCTAGCTTCGCCGTCGAGATGCCAACACCCTCCCGCGCCGCGAGCGACGCGTCCGCAGGGCGCCGCCGCGGCGCGGAAATGATCGCGCATCGCGGAGCGCCGCATCTGCGGATCGAGAACACGCTGGCGGCGTTCGCGGTCGCACTTGATCAGCGCGCCGATGCCATCGAGCTCGATGTGCACGCGACACTCGATGGCGTGGTAGTGGTGCATCACGACCCGGTACCGCACGGCGTCCACGCCGACGGTCGGGCGGAACGGGAGCCGATCGCCGCGCTGCGCTACGTCGATGTGGCGACGATCCGGATCGCGGGGGAACCAATCCCCACGTTGCGTGACACCCTCGCGTTGATTGGCGATCGAGCCACCGTCTACGTGGAGATCAAGGGCGCCGCGATCGAGCGGCAGGTCGTCGCGACAATCCGGGCCAGTGGCGCGCGGTGCGCGATCCACTCGTTCGACCACGAAGCGGTCGCTAATGTTCGCGTCCTCGCCCCGGAGCTTCCGCGCGGACTGCTCTTCGAGCGCGGCGAGCCGGGCGAAGTCATCACCGCGATGGTCGCGCACGATGCACGCGACCTGTGGGCGGAGAGCACGATGATCAACGCTGCGCTCGTCGAAGCGGTGCACGGTGCGAACAAGCGGTTGATCGCCTGGACCGTGAACGACGTCGCGGTCGCCGGGCGCCTCACCGCACTCGGAATCGACGGGGTGTGCACCGACGATGTCCCGCGCATCGGCGCTGCGGTCGGCCGCTATTACGGCAATTGATGGGCGGGCTCGCGCCGGTGCGGTGCATCGCATGAAGATCACGAACGGTCGCGAGTGTCGGCTGATCGCGCAATCCCGCCAATCAGCTCTCGCTCGGCTGGTCTGACGGCTCGCAGCCGTATAGCTTCGCCCCGTCCCCGGCGAATTGCCGGCGAATCACCCAACTGAAGGAGTACTGCCGCGATGCGCATATCCGCACTCGCCGCCCTGTTTGCCATCGCCGCGTGCAGTGCAGCAACTGCCCGCCAAGCCCCGGCACCACAGCGCGCCGGTCCCGACAGCACGGCGAAGTCGACCGCGAACGCCGGACTCGGCGGACTGTCGACGCCGAATGCCGACCCGTTTCCAAGCACGTACCACGCAATTCCGTCGAAGCCGACCGTCATTCGCAACGTGACGATCCTCACTGCCGCTGGCCCGGCGATTCATAACGGCGCCGTGCTGCTGCGCGACGGACGCATCGCCGCGGTCGGCACGAACGTCGATGCGCCCGCGGATGCGATGGTGATCGACGGAAGTGGCAAATATGTGACCCCTGGCATCATCGACATTCACTCGCACGTCGGCGGCAACGCCGCGCCTAACGATCGCGGAGCGAACACCGAGGACGTCAATGAGGCGACGAACCCGTCGACGCCGTACGTCTGGGTCGAACACTCGGTCTGGCCGCAGGACCCGCAGCTGCCGCGCGTGCTCGCCGGTGGGGTGACGACGATCCAGGTGCTTCCTGGTTCGGCGAACCTGATCGGCGGCCGGAGCGTGGTGCTCAAGATGGTGCCGTCGCGGAGCGTGCAGGGGATGAAATTTCCCGGCGCGAAGTATGGGCTCAAGATGGCATGCGGTGAGAACCCGAAGCGCGTCTACGCGCAGCGCGGTCCCTCGACACGTATGGGCAACGTCGCCGGCTACCGCACCGCGTGGATCCAGGCCGAGAGCTATCGTCGCCGCTGGGATGCGTGGAGGGCCAACCCGCACGGCGATCCGCCGACGCGCGACCTCGGGATGGAGACGCTCGCCGAGGTGCTCCGCGGGAATATCCTCGTCCACAATCACTGCTACCGCGCCGACGAGATGATCCAGATGATCGACATCGCGAAGGAGTTCGGCTACAAAATTCGCGCGTTCCATCATGGCGTGGAGGCGTACAAGATCGCCGACGTACTGGCACGCGAGGGAATTGGCGCAGCGGTCTGGGCGGATTGGGGCGGTTTCAAGCTCGAGGCAGCCGATGCCGTACGCGCCAACATGGCGCTGATCGACAAGGCCGGTGCGCACGCGATCGTGCACTCCGATGACGAGTCGGGCATCCAACGCCTGAACCAGGAGGCGGCGAAGGGCATAGCAGCGGGCAACGCGATCGGCGTGGCCGTGAGCGAGGACGAAGCGATCAAGTGGCTGACGATCAATCCTGCGTGGGCACTCGATCTCGATTCAAAAATAGGCTCGATCGAAACGGGCAAGAATGCCGACGTCGTCCTCTGGTCGGGCGACCCGTTCAGCGTCTACACTCGAACCGAGAAGGTCTGGATCGACGGGGCGATGGTGTTCGATCGGTCCGACCCGACCGAGCGGTGGCGCACCGACTTCGAGCTCGGCTTCGTGCCGGCAGCGTCCACCGTCGGAGGGAACAAGTGATGCGCCGCGTGCGACTGTGTGTCACGTTAGGCATAGCCGTCCTCGCGCCGCTGGCGAGTGGAGCGCAGACCATCGCGATCACCGGCGGAAAGGTCTTCCCCGTCAGCGGACCGCCGATCGAAAACGGGACGGTGATCATCCGCGATGGGAAGATCGTCGCGGTCGGGTCAGCCCTCGCGATTCCCGCCGGCGCCGAGCGCATCGATGCGACCGGCAAGTGGGTCACGCCTGGGCTGGTGAATGCGTCAACGATACTCGGACTCTCGGAGATCGGTGCGATCGGCGGCACCAACGACGCGAGCGCGCAGGGTCACGACAACATTGCCGCGGCGTTTCAGGTTGTCGACGGATTGAACCCGGCGTCGGTGTTGCTCAGCTCCACTCGCGAGGATGGAATCACAACCGTGGTCGTCCATCCCGATCGCGGCCTGTTCGCCGGTCAGAGCGCGGTGCTCGAGATCGTCGACGGCAGCGCGACGAGCATGATCGCCAAGTCGCCGGCGGCGATGGTCGCGAACCTCGGCGATGCACGCGCCGTTGGCGCGGGATCACGTGGCGAGATGCTGTTGCGTGTCCGCGAGATCCTCGATGATGCGCGGAGCTACGCGCGACACCGCGCCGACTACGAGCGCGCGCAGACGCGGTCATTCGCGGCGAGCCGGCTCGACCTCGAGGCGCTGCAGCCGGTGCTTGGCGGTCGGCTGCCCCTGCTCGTCACGGTCGACAAGGCGAGCGACATCGAGGCAGCCCTCCGCATCGCCCGCGAGTTCGGCCTTCGCGTGATCATCGGCGGAGGTGCCGAAGCCTGGATGGTCGCCGACCAGCTGGCCGCGGCGCACGCGGCGGTGTTGACAGGCGCGATGGACAACATTCCGCGGAGCTTCAACTCGCTTGGCGCGCGGCAGGAGAATGCGGCGCTGCTTCGCGCTCGCGGCGTCACCGTTGCCCTGATCGGGAACGCTGGCGGCGGCGGCGAAGAACAGTTCAACGTCCGCAACGTGCGCTATGAGGCCGGCAACGCGGTGGCGTACGGAATGTCGTGGGACGATGCACTGCGCGCGATCACGTTCGCGCCGGCCGAGATCTTCGGGGTGAGCGACCGGCTCGGCTCATTGCAGGCGGGCCGCGACGCGAACGTGGTCGTTTGGAGCGCTGACCCATTCGAATTCGCGACGCGCGCCGAACACGTGATCGTGCGTGGGAAGGAATATCACGATGTGTCCCGGCAGGACCTGCTGACGAAGCGCTACAAGCAGCTCCCGCCCGATTACGAACGGCAACCCTAGCCGTCCCAAGCTGGGCGTTAGGCGAGTGGTCGCGCCTAACGCCTGGCCGGATGGGCCGCGGGAATCGTCGATCCGCGGAGTTCGCTGGCCGCGAGGAGGTTTGCCATCAGCCGTGCCGCGCCCGGCACCGCCTCCGGCAGTTGGCGAAAGAGCGCGAGCGTGCAGTAGATGTAGGTGCCCCGCCCGTACGATGCGACCAGCAACGCGCCGGGCATCGGATCGCCGCCGGGATCGTGCAACGCGAGCACCGTGCGATACCGGGGGTCGAACTCGCGGGGGATGTATGTCGCACGCTCCTGCGCCCACCCGCTGAAATCCGCGTTGGTGATCTGGTTCGGGTAGCTCAGCACATGTGCCGTCGAGTCGAGGATCACAACCGGGGACGTCTCGTCAGTGACCCGATCGGCGTTGCCAACGCTGATCGTCAGCGGATACGGGAAAATCCCCGGCGCGCGAAGCTCTTCCCGCCCGAACTGTACGACGAGCGTGCCGCCGCGATGCACGTAGTCGAGCAGGTAGCGGTTGTTCGTCACCAGCGCCGGCTGTCGCGCGTAGGCGCGAGGCCCGATGACGATCGCGCCGAAGTGATCGAGCGTTGCGTCGGTGAGCGTGTCGGGATCGAGCAGCTGCACGTCGAACCCGAGCTGCCCGAGGGCGGCAGGTTCGTCATCGGTCGAACCCTTCACGTAACCAACCGAGGTGTTGGTCGGGAGCTTCACCGCGACGCCTTCGAGCGCAAGCTGCGCATCGCTATAGACGAACCGTGGCTCGGTGTGGGAGTAGGCGACTGGGACGTAGCCGCGCCGGTACTCGCGCCCATTGGCGATAGCGACGCCGCGAACGATCATCGTGCCGGCAGTCGCGGTCCCGGTGACGTGAAAGCTTGCCACACGGGCGCGACCGCCACCCGCGGGCACGATGTTCTGCGACACGGGCGTGCTCGACAATCCCGCCGGAAGCTCGAGGCGAACCGCGATCGTCGCCTCGCTCGGCAGCGCCGTGCGCACGACGACGTGAATATTCCGATCGATCGGGACTCCGCTGCGGACGTATTCGATCGGTCGCTCGAAGCCGATGCTGACGGCCGGCACCACCGCTACGCGTCGCTCGACATCGCCCTCGATGCGATCGGTGCGCCGCCTGACGATGGGTAACTCGACGTCGATGGAATCGCCGGCGATGGCCAGCGCTACGGTCGCCGACGCGCTAGGCGTTCGCAGGTCTGCGGCGACAGTCGCCAGTGGTGCGTCATAACGGTCGCCAGTTCGTCCGGCGGTCAGCCACCACGGTTCCGTTGGTCGGGTCGCCACCAGCTCCGACTCGACGACGAACGAATCGCGCGCGGCAACGGAAGTTGCGGGGACGTCGAGCGCGTGCGCCGCGACATCCGACCCGCCTAACCGTGCGGCAAGAACGCGGACCGGGATCCCATCGCGCGAGCGGACGACGATGCGCACGGCGACGCTGTCGCCGATCGACACCATGTCGGTGGCCGCCGTCGCGTCCGTTTCGATGCTCGCCGCCGCGGCGAGCGCACGGGCGCTGCGGCGGAGCGCAATCTCGAGCGTGCTGGTGGCGTCGGCATTGCCGGCACCGCGCGCCACCGTGGCGACCCGCTGCTCGAGCCGATTGAGGCGGGCAAGGGCGGCAACCAGCGCGTTAGGCGACTGAGTCGCCGCGGCGCCGATCGCTCGCTGAACCGCTGCGATTGCCGGATCCAGTGAATCGAGCGGAGCGCGCGCCGCAGCCGGGAGCGCCGGCCGGAGACGCGCCCAGCGGGTATCGACGCAGTCGAACAGCCCCGGCGCGGGGCCAGTCCTGCACCGCACATTCGCACTCGCGGCGACGCGCTGCAGCACGTGCCATTCAGCGCCGCGGCGCTGCGGCGTTCCCTGCTCCTGCGACTTGTGCATCGACCGGCCGCGTGCAGCGAGTTGCGCGTACGACTCGCCGCTCACCGGGTCGTACTCACCCGCATTGATTGCGACCGCTCCCTCCACCGTCACCGGCGTGGCCGAACGCCGGAAGATGAGCGAATAGATCGCCGCCGGTGCCCAGGGCGCGAGGCCCTCGGTGGTACTCGCGGGAAACGCCACCGAGTCGCCGGCGAGCTTGAACGCTTCGCGGGCGAGAATTCCCGAGGCCTGGTGATGGCCGTGTCCGTCGGCGGGCGTACCCTGCCAGACGCTGATGATGATGTGTGGCTTGTACGCCCGGATGACGGCGACGACATCGCGCAGCACCGAGTCGCGCCCCCATTTCGGCAGCGCTTCATCGGAAGTTTTTGAAAAGCCGAAGTCGTACGCACGCGCAAAATATTGATGTGCCCCGTCGATGCGGCGCGCGGCGAGCAGTTCCTCGCTGCGAATGATGCCAAGCAGGTCGCCGCGCTCATCGCCGATGAAATTTTGCCCCCCCTCGCCCCGTGTCAGCGAGAGGTACGCGGCGTCGGTGTGGCCACCCGCGGCGAGCCAGGCGAGGAGCGAGGAATCCTCGTCATCGGGGTGGGCACCGATCATGAGGACGCGTGTCGTGACGCCCAGATTCGACACCTCGCGGGCGAGCGTCGACAGGTCCTGCTTCCGCTGGCAGACCGCAACGCTGGGAGCGAGCGACGTCGCCAGGACGAGCGAGGCGACGAGACGGGCAAAGCGAGACATGTCGATTGGCTGGGGTTGGGGAGGCGACGCGGGAAAGCTCCCCGGCACCGCACGGAGCGTCAAGCCCAACGCCAGAACGCAGCGGAGCGGCTCGAAGGTCCCGAGCCGCTCCGTACTGACGCAACGATGCCGCGAGCGAGCTGCCTAACGCGGTCAGCTCGGGTTGACCGGAGCGTCCGGCGCCGGTGGATCCTCGATCAGGCTGCCGCGCGCCGCACGGGCCGCCTGCATGTCCTGCTCGAGTTTCGTATGTTCGGCCTCGGCGGCGGTCAACTCGGCGGCCAGGCGCGCGTAGCTCTCGGCGTCGACGTCGGTTCCCGCGGTTCGGGCACGATAGACAGCATACCCCAGCGACTGCGCCGCCTTGTCCATGCGCTGCTTGGCGCGAAACGCTTCCAGCTGGATGCGTCCCTCGTCAAGCGCGCCCTGCGCGGCACGTCCCGCGCGATCGAGCTCTGACTTCAGCCGGTCCCAGATTGGCATCGCGTCCTCGAGGTCTGATTTTCGCGGGCGAACGTCCGCTCTTGGCGATACGGCTCGCGGATTGCGGTGTTTCACGGTTACGGTACGCGTGCAAGCTAATCGGCCGGAAACGCGCACGGCCACGGCGCGATGCCGTGGCCGTGCTTTACCGACTGCGACCGTAACGGCGGCGTCGGTCGTTACGCGACCGCGACTTCCTTCGGATAGACGCTGACCTTCTGCCGCGTCTTGTTCTTGTGCTCGAACTTCACGACGCCATCGATCAGCGAATAGATCGTGTAGTCGGTGCCGAGCCCGACGTTCGTGCCGGGGTGGAACACCGTGCCGCACTGCCGGATGATGATCGTTCCCGCGGTGACTTTCTCGCCGCCGAACCGCTTCACGCCGCGGTACTTCGGATTCGAGTCGCGGCCGTTGCGCGAGGAACCTACGCCCTTTTTATGAGCCATTGTACCCTCCTCGGTCAGCCGAGGGAGATGTCGTTGATTCGGACTTCGGTGAAGCCCTGCCGGTGACCCTGCTTCTTCGCGTAGTTCTTCCGGCGCTTGAACTTGAAGACCACGATCTTGTCGCCAAGGCCATGCTTCACGATCGTGCCGGTTACCTTCGCGCCCGAGAGCATCGGGACGCCGGTCTTCGCGGCCTTGCCGTCGGAACCGAACAGCACCTCGTTGAATTCCACGGCGCTGCCCGCGTCGCCGACGAGTGTCGGGATGCGAAGGGTCTTGCCTGGCTCGGCGCGATACTGCTTGCCGCCAGTGCGAATGATTGCGTAGGACATGGTTTTATGCGGGTAAAAGCTGTAAGCCTTCAAAATTACACCGCCGCGGCTGCACTGTAAACCCCCGAGCGCCGTTTCGTCGCGCTGGGTCGTTAGCCATTAGCCGTTAGCGTTGAGCGACGGCGTTGAACCGCGGGCCGAACGCCGCAGTCGCTCCCTGCTAACGGCTAAGGACTAACAGCTGCAGTTCACGCCACTGCGTACTGCTGCGTCACGTCCCGCCCAGCCGACTTCACGACGAGCTTGAACTCGTCCGGCCGGAGCAGCGGATCGTCGCGGACGTCGAGCTTGAAGGGGAGCCCCTTCTCCAGCTTCTTCACGAAATCGCGTTCTTCCTGGAGGAGGTACATCGCGACTTCGGGATGCAGCCGAACGACCAGATTGTCCTTCTTACCCTCGACGGCGATCCGCTTAACCGAGCGCTCGACGCGACGGATGATCGTTTCGGGGGTGAACACGCGTCCCGTCCCGTGGCAGGTCGGACACGCCTCGGTCATGCTCTGGAGATGGCTCTGCCGCACGCGCTGGCGCGTCATCTCGATCAGCCCAAGATCGCTGACGGCGAACGCCTTTGTCCGCGCGCGATCGCGACCGAGATGGGTGCGAAGTTCCTGAAGCACCTTGTCGCGGTTCGACTTGGTCTCCATGTCGATGAAGTCGCAGACGATGATGCCACCGACGTCGCGCAGGCGGAGCTGTCGCGCAACCTCGCGCGCCGCCTCGGTGTTCGTCTTGAAGATCGTCTTCTCGGCGTCCTTCTTCCCCGTGTAGCGCCCCGAGTTGATATCGATCGAGACGAGCGCCTCGGTCGGCTCGATGATCAGGTAGCCGCCCGATGGAAGATCGCAGCGCCGCTTGAACAGGTCGCGAATCTCGGTCTCGACTTCGAACTTGTCGAAGATCGGAATCGGCTCTTCGTACAACTTCACGCGCTCGAGCAGCTCAGGGCCGACGCCCTTGAGGTACTCGGTGATCTCGTTGAACAGCTGCTTCGAGTCCACCGTGAGCGAATCCACCTTCGTGCTGAACAGGTCGCGGATGATCCCGCGCGTCAGGCTCGTTTCGCGGTGAAGGAGGATGGGCGCGCGAGTGAAATTCGTCTTCTTCTTGATGCGCTTCCACTGGCTGATCAGCGTATTCAGCTCGCGCTGGAAGGTTTCCTGGGTGACGTCCTCGCTGACGGTGCGGACGATGACGCCACCGCTTTTTTCGGGGAGGATCGCCTGCACCTGATCACGGAGGCGCTTTCGCTCGTCGCGTTCACCGATCTTCCGGCTGACGCCGACGCGCGACGCAAAGGGCATGAACACCAGGAAGCGGCCGGCCATCGACACCTGAGCCGTGACGCGCGGTCCCTTCGTGGAGATCGGCTCCTTGGAGACCTGGACGATGATGTCCTGGCCGCGCTTGAGGAGGTCCTGGATCGGCTGCGCTTCGCGCTCTGGCCCACCGTTTCGGCCGCCGCGCCGCTTCTGCGGCTGGGGCGACTCGTCGTCGCCGTCCTCTTCCTCCTCAGCATCGTCGTCATCGTCAGGCGCTTCGGCCTCGGGGTAAACGAGGTCGGAGGCATGAAGGAAGGCAGCCTTGTCGGTGCCGATGTCGACGAACGCGGCCTGGAGGCCGGGAAGGACCGCTTCAACGCGGCCGTAGTAGATGTCGCCGACCATGCGCCGGTTTTCCGGGCGGTCGACGAGGAGTTCAACGAGCTGGTCGTCCTCGATGATGGCGACCCGCGTCTCGCGCGGATTGCCGTTGATCAGTATTTCGCGTTTCATCTGGGCCCGTCCACGCACGCACGCCCGGCGACTCGACGGGGCGCGGGGGACGGAAGGGAGAAATTGGGTGAACGGCCGCCGGCGCCTCGGAACCCGAGACGCGCAACGTCGCAATCGGAGTCTTCGCCAGCTGGCGCGCGATCGTGCACGTCGGTTCCGTCCGGCGCGCGCGCGATTGCGCCTGCGTCGGGATAAGGACGGTGGACGTACGATCAGTTGGTGACAGGATCACCGGACGCGCCGAGGAGAAGTCGCGCCGGACCCGCGCCGATGGTGCTTCGGCCGAGTCCAGTCGCGGGAAAGCCTGTGTGGCGAGCCGAGTCGCGGAACGTCGCACAGGCGGAGCAGAAATGCCAACTGGTTGATATGTAACGACTAACGGTTCGCGACGCAACGCAAATCATCATGCGCTGCGGGTGTGCAACCAGAGCCGGATGCCAAGGTAGGCCATCGCGCCGGCATAGCCTGACGCGGCCTTCCACTCACCGTGCTTCATGTAGAGGGGCATGCTGAATCCGACGCCTTCGTCAGGCATTCCCGATCCGCGCCAGGGAATCAGGCGGGGAAAGAACGCCGGGACGTTGTTCTGGTATTTCGGGTAGTCCCTTGGGAAACGGCCGCGGATGTTAGCCTTCTCGCGGCCGATCGTCGGCGCGTAGATGATCAGGAAGAACAGCGCAACGAGGAAGACGAGCCCCCAGTGCGCGGCGACCGCGAACCCGACGGAGATGAGAAAGCTGCCGAAGTAGAGCGGGTTGCGCGTGTGCGCATACGGTCCGCTGGTCGCCAGGCGGTCATTCTTCATGATGTGCCCCGACGCCCACCCCCTCACGAGCACTCCGACAAGCGCGACGAGTCCGCCGATGAGGAGCGACTGCCAGGTAAAGGTGTGCAGGGTCGGCGCGAAGATCACGTACAGCGCGGCGAGGAGGAATCCGAGTGGCAACCGCAGCTTCTTGGCGAGTTCGGACGCGGTCACTCGCCGAGCTCCTTCAGGATGTGACGTGCGATGACCAGCCGCTGAATTTCTGAGGTACCCTCGCCAATCTCGCAGATCTTTGCATCGCGCATCATGCGCTCGACCGGATAATCCTTGGTGTAGCCGTAACCGCCGTGGACCTGGACGGCCTTGATCGTGTTGCGCATTGCCAGCTCGGAGCAGAACAGCTTCGCCTGGGCGGCCTGCTTCGCGAATGGCTTGCCGTGCATGGCCAGCCAGGCGGCGTGATAGGTCAGGTGCTTGCCGGCTTCGATCTCGGTCGCCATGTCGGCGAGCTGAAAGCTGATCCCCTGAAAATCGGCGATCCTCTGTCCGAATTGCTTGCGCTGCGCGGCGTATTTCACCGCCTCCTCATACGCGCCTTCGGCGATGCCTAACGACAGCGCGGCAATCCCGACGCGCCCGGAGTCGAGGGTCCGCATGAAATTCACGAACCCCTTCCCCTCCTCGCCGAGCATGTTCTCAGCGGGCACCTCGACGTCCTCGAAGATCAATTCACGGGTGTCCGACGCGCGCCAGCCGAGCTTGTCTTCCTTCTTTCCTGAGCGGAAGCCGGCCATCGCCGGGAGCGACGCGTCGTGTCCGATCCCGACGCTGCGAGTCGCGTCGAGGTCGGTGGTCTGCTTGGTCAGGATGAAGGAGCTGATGCCCTTCGTGCCCTGCGACGGATCGGTCACCGCGGTGACGACGAAGATTTCCCCGACGCCGCCGTGCGTGATGAAGATCTTGCTCCCGTTGAGCACGTAGTGCGCGCCCTTCCGCACCGCAGTGGTCTTGGTTCCGCCGGCGTCGCTGCCGGCGCTCGCTTCGGTCAGCCCGAATCCGCCTAACACCTTGCCGGACGCGAGGAGGGGGACGTAGCGCTTCTTCTGCGCCTCGGTTCCGAAGTTGACGATCGGCGACGTGCCTAACGTGGTGTGCGCGGAGATCGTGATCGCATGGGACGCGTCGACCTTGGCCATCTCGTGGATGGCAATCATGTAGCTGAGCAGGTCGAGCCCCGACCCGCCGAGCTCCTCGGCCCACGGAATGCCGAGCAGGCCGAGCTCTCCCATTCGCTTGACGTTTGGCCAGGGGAAGCGGGAGTCCGCGTCGCACTCGCGTGCGATGGGTGCCACTTCAGATCGCGCGAAATCGCGAACCATGTCGCGAACGGCGAGGTGTTGCTCGGAAAAATACAGCGAGTCGTCCATTCCTCAGGCGGCTTCAGTTTCTTCATCACGAAGCACGGCGAGAAATCGCTCGCCGTACTTTTCCAACTTCATCGGTCCCACACCCCGGACATCGGCCATCGCGTGCGGCGACCGCGGGCGTCTGACGGCCAGCTCGGCGAGCGTACGGTCGGGAAAGACGACGTACGGCGGCACCTTGTCCTCGCGTGCGATCGACGTCCGCAGTGCCTTGAGCCGTCCCAACATCGCTTCCGCCGCCGAATCCAGCGAGGGTGCGTCGGCGACGCGGGGTTCGTCGAACCGCACGAGAACGTCATCGGTACCGACGACGCGCCCGGGATTGCGACGACCCTTCGCCGGCGCGTCCGATCGCCGTCGCGGCTTCGGCCGGCCGATCACGGGCGCGGCACTCGCCGCGGCGACGTGTGTGCCCATGCAATTGTCGCACGCGCCACAGGTCGGCCGCGCCGCGGGATCGCCGAAATACCTGAGCACGAACCCGCGGCGGCACCCTCGCGTGTACGCGTACTGCTGCACCGCATCGAGCTTCGCGAGGTCACCCCGGCGGCGGCGCTCGAGCGTTTCCCAATCGATCGCGATCGACGCGAGCGGTGCACCGGGCTGCGCGAGCCGCGCACCGCCACCGTCCCGTTCGAAGGTGAGAAACTGTCGCCGTTGCAGGGCGTCGAGCAACGGAAGCACCGATTGAGATCCGCCGAGTCCGGGGGGGAGCGCGTCGAGGTCCACGCCGCTGCCGGAGTAAACGCGATCGCCCCCACCCGATTTCCAGAGCGCACGAAGAAGCGCGAGCTCCATTCCGTTCTCGGCACCGAGCTCGCGGGTGATGCGATCGGCGGTTGCGAGAAAGCGGAGCTGCACGCGACTCAACGACTCGCTCTCGCGGAGGACCGCGCCGGCGGCGACGAGGATGCGGAGCACCGACTCCACTTCGCGCGACGAAATTTTTCCAGCGGCGCGAAGCGCCAGTCGATCGCTGTCGAGATCGTCGAGCTTTCCGTCGGCGTCCGCGTCGCGGATGATCGCGCCGTAGACCCGCTCGACGACGGCACGCTCCGGGTACGCGCCCTTGATGAAAAACTCGTGCGTGAAGCGGTCGGGAAAGCTATGCAGCAGCACGCAGTCCGAGGGCAGCCCATCGCGACCGGCGCGGCCTGCTTCCTGGTAGTATGCCTCGAGCGTCCCCGGCATCGCGTGGTGGAGCACCAGCCGCACGTTAGGCTTGTCGATCCCCATCCCGAATGCGTTCGTGGCGACGATCGCCCGGACATCCTCGCGCATGAACGCTTCCTGGACGTCCTTGCGATGGCGGTCGTCCAGCCCGGCGTGGTAGGCAACAGAAGGAACACGCGCCTTCTCGAGCACCGCGGCAACGCGCTCCACAGCGCGGCGGGTCGATGCGTAGACGACGGCCAGGCCTTCTGCCTCGCGTACTGCACGGACAAGCGCCGCGTCCTTCTCGTCATCCGAGCGCGTGGGGACGACGTGATAGCGCAGGTTGACGCGATCGAAACCGGTGATGACGGTTTCCGGGCTGCGCAGGCGGAGCTGGCGCGCGATGTCCTTGCGGACTTCAGGCGTTGCCGTCGCCGTGAGCGCGACGACGGGAGGATTGCCTAACCGTTCGCGCACCTGGGCCATCCGCAGATAGCTTGGCCGGAAGTCGTGGCCCCACTCGCTGATGCAGTGCGCCTCGTCGAGCGCGAGCAGCGACACGCCCATCTTTGCGATGCGCTCGGCGGTAGTGGCGAAGTCGAAACGCTCCGGTGCGACGTAGAGCAGCTTGATCTCGCCGCGCTGCGCCCTGGCGAGCCGGTCGGACACTTCGCCGCTCGACAGCGTGCTGTTGACAAATGCCGCCGGCAACCCGCGCGCTGTCAACGCGTCGACCTGGTCCTTCATCAGCGAGATGAGCGGCGACACGACGACCGTCAGGCCGGGAAGCAGCAGCGCGGGGATCTGGTAGCAGATCGACTTGCCGCCGCCGGTTGGAAGAATCACCAGCGTGTCCCGTCCCTCGAGCACCGACGTCACGGCACGCGCCTGGCCGGGGCGGAAGTCGGCGTAGCCGAAATGGGTCTTGAGCGCGGCGCGCGCGTCCTCGATGACCGGCCGGGTACTCATCGGCGGACCTTGGCGCCGATACGCGTCAGCCACGGCATCGAACCGTCGCCCCGCGTACCGCTAGACCGCACGCGCGAAGTGCCCTCGCGTAAATTCCGAACCGAGGAGTTCGCGCATCGTGCCGCGCACGTCGCCGGTGCCTCCAGTGAGCGCGTCGAGTTGCGCGCGATACCGCCTGACGATCCCGGTGACCGCGTCACCGGCGACGTTGAACACCAACTGATACCCGCGGATTCCGTCGGACCAGAGACGCGGCAGATACTCGCTCCCGTCCACGGGGCGCGAATGCAGCAGGCGGTTGCGACACGCCGAATCGGTCGCGACCGGAAACGTGTAGCCCGCTGGATCGGTGAGGACAACGTTGCTGTGCTTCTGCACGCAGAGGTCGCGGCAGGTGGTTGGCTCGCGATCAAACGCTGCCGACAGCACGCAGTGCTCGATGGTCATCCCTTCTGGCCGCCCGTAGAGAAACACGTCGAAGCCCGCCCCGCTCCACGGCTCGGCGGTAGCGCACATCTCCTGGGCGGTCAGCTCCAGCGACATCGTGACGCGGCGCGCGCCGAGATGAAAGAGCTCGGCCGCGGTGTGCTGATTGAAGCAGTTGACGGCGTAGTCGGCGATGACGTCGTGCCCCATGCGCCCGAATTCGGCGACCAGCCCGAGGTGTCCGGAAAGCAGCGGCATACCGAGGTCGAGCCACTTCTGGACTTGGCGCCGCTCCTCGGGGCGGACAATGCTGGGCGTCCGCAGCCGGAAGCCGACGCCGCGCGCGGCGAGCTCGTCGCGGAGTGCGACGACGCGCGCGCGCGGCGGCGCAGGGTGGCGGAGGAACGGATCGAATACGACTTCGGTCGCTCCTCCATCGGCAGCGGCGCGCGCATCGTCCGCGGTGAACACGGTGGCGCGGAGGGCGAACGGCGTCGCTGCAGGCATCTCGACCGCGCGCTGTACATCGATGGCAGCGATCGCCGCGTCGATCGACGCATCACGCTCGGCAGCAGCCGCGTCGCGGGCCCAGTCGCGTCGCATCATCAGCTCGGCGACCGCATCCTGGCGCAACCGGTTGACGGCACTGACCGGCAAAAAGAGCCCGCTGCCTAACGCGGCATCGTCGAGCCCACCGAGGACGAATGGTGTATCGCCGAGCCGGCCGAGCTGTTCGCGCAGGGCCACCATCGTGAGGGCGCGCGCGTTGGCCGCGGCGAGCGTCAGCTCGGAGCGGACGGTGACCGACTCGCCGTCGGCGGTGAACGCCGCCTTGAGTGGCGCGCCCGCCGCGCCGAAGACGCGGACGTCGATCCGCGTCTTGCGCTGGCGAATCGGTGCCGCGAGCGCAGCATAGCTGGCTCGCGCTCGTTCGAGGAGCGCCGCTTCGCTCGAGCGCACGACGCGCCAACCTTCGGCGACCCGGACGCGGGTAGCGATCGCCTGACGGTGCACGCCGTTGCGCGACCAGAGGCTACGGATCTCACCGACCTGGAAGCCGATCGACTGGGCGGTCATGCCGTTAGGCGCCTCGAACCCGAGGCCGTCACGGCCGAGGATCGGGTCACGCACGTCGATGATGAGTTCACCGCGCTCATAGCCGACGACGGTACCGAGCTCGCGGCCACGATTGTCGGGCTGGTTCCGTGTGATGTAGTCACGACCCGCGCGCCCGCCGTACATCCCGCCGGTGAAGCCGCGCGAAAAGATCTGCACCAGTGGCGCTACCTCGTCGCTGGACGACGGGAGTGGCTCGCCATGCGCGACCTTGTCGAGGAACTGCTTGTACTCGCGCGTGACGGTCGCGACGTACTCCGGTTTCTTCTTGCGCCCTTCAACCTTCAGGCAGCCGACGCCGGCGTCGGCGATCGCGGCAAGGTGCTCGTACGCGGCGAGGTCCTTCGCCGAGATGAGGTATCCGCGATCGAGCTCGTTGCCGTCGGCTGCGTCGGTAAGGACGTAGTCCTTCCGGCAGGATTGCGCACAGGAGCCGCGATTGGCGCTCCGCTCGGAGATCATCCCCGACATGTAGCACTGGCCCGAGTAGGCGATGCAGAGGGCGCCGTGTACGAACGTCTCCAGTCCGAGCGCGGGCAGCGCCGCATGAATCGCGCGGATGTCGGCGAGGGTGTTCTCGCGGGCGAGTACGACGCGCTCGACACCGAGCTGCTGCATGACCGCGGCGCCGGTGGCGTCGTGCACCGTCATCTGCGTCGATCCATGCAGCTCGAGCGCCGGATAGACGCGCTGAATCAGCCTGACGATGCCGATATCCTGGACGATTGCGGCATCGATTCCGCGATCGATCGCGCCGCCGAGAAAACGCAGCGCATCTCGCAGTTCGGTCGGCTTGAAGAGGATGTTGAAGGTGAGGTAGATGCGGCGCCCGCGCTCGTGCGCGATCCGGCACGCCTCTTCCACTTCGTCCATCGTCAGCTGGGCGCCCTCATCCCTGGCGTTGAACCGCTCGGCACCGAGATAAACCGCGTCGGCGCCGTTGGCGACGGCGGCGCGGACGGCATCGAGGGAGCCGGCGGGAGCGAGAAGTTCGGGGACGCGCTTGAGCTGCATAAGCGCTCAAATTTAGCCGCTTTCCCGGGCGAATGCGACTCTCGCCAGCGATCTCCTGCCGTACCCCGCCGATTCGCTACCTGGCTGTACGGTCGGAGGGGCGGATGAAGCGCGCGAGGAGCGCGAGCGACATGATCGCGAGGCCGATCCAGAGCACTGGCCGCTGGTTGCTCCGGGCGCCGTAGGCCCAGATCGCGAAGCCAAACGCGGTCAGCGTTAGGCGGAGGCGGAGGATCGCGCTCGCAGTCACTTCCGACCCTTGCCGCGCGACGCGAAGCCGCGCACGCCTTCGCGGAAGTCCTCGGTCAGGCGTGCCTCGACGTTGGTCACGATCCCGGCCGCGATGCCGTCGGCGAAGGAGAGCTCATCGAGCTTGTTGAACAGCCACTTGGTCAGCGCCATCGCCGTCTTCGGGGACTTTGAAATCTCCTCGACGATCCGGTCCACGTCCGACTCGAAGGTCCGGCCGGGCAAAATCCGGCTGACCAGCCCGAGCCGTGCACCCTCCTCGGCGCCGACGACGCGTCCGGTGAGGACGAGATCGGCCGCGTGCTTCTCGCCGACGGAGCGGCGGAGGAGTGTCATCACCATCGCCGGCACGAACCCGACCCGCACTTCGGGGAAGCCAAACTTCGCGTCCTCATGGGCGAGCACAAGGTCGCAGGCGAGGGCGAGCCCGGCGCCGCCGGCGAGCGCCCGCCCCTGCACCGCTGCCACGATCGGCTTGACGATGGTCCGCATGGCCAGAAACACCCTGCCTAACGTCTCGGCGTCTTCGCGATGAACCTCGGCCGGTGCATCGAGCATCGCCGCCAGCGCCTCGAGATCGGCGCCGGAGCAGAAGTCCTTTCCCTCCCCGCGGACGAGAATCACCCGCACGTCAGGATCGGCGTCGAGCGTGCTGAGGCCGAGGAAGAGCTCCTCGGCCGTCTGCCGATCGAGCGCGTTGCGCTTGCTGGCGCGGGTGATCGTCAGGCGCCCGACCGCATCCCGGCGCTCGACCCGCACGCGCGCCTCCTCGCTCATTGCGGCTCCGGAAGGCCGAGCTGGCGCGCTTCAGCGTCGGGGACGTCGATGACCATGCGCAGCATCGCGGTGGAAAATACCTTGCCCTGCGCGTCGGTCTTCAGCGACACCGTCCCGCCACCGCCTAACGCACCGTGGAGGAGGAAATTCAGTGCGTTCAGGTTCGGCAGCTCGAAGCGTTCGACGCCGCCGGTGATCACCCCGCGGAAATGCGTCGCCACCCGGTCGCGCGTCAACGTCTTCGCCAGCAGCGGATACCACTCCGGCTTGAGGGCGATGACACCGACATTGGCCGTATCGCCCTTGTCGCCGGAGCGGGCATGCGCGAGCTCGGTGAGCCGGATCTTCATGCGCGCACCTCGACCTTCGCCCGGACCACGGTCTTGTCGACGAGCGCCGGCCAGTAGGCGACGACTTCCTCGACCTTCGGACGGCCACCGGCGAATCCGGTCACGCTCGGCGGACCGTTGAGGACGAGCGGCGCGAGCTCGCGGGTGAAGCGCTCGACGGCGGCGCGGTCGCTACCGCGAACACCGATGCGGAGCTGCGTCTCAGGAACGTCACGCAGCTCACCGGCGAGCGGACCGTGCGTCGCCGAAACGCCGACGAACTCGGTGAGGATCTCGTCGAATTTCAGCCCCATGCGATCGAGGCGCGTGCGGAGGATCTGGTCGGCCGCGCGCGCCTTGTCGAATGCGTCGGGCCAGGCGTAGACGAGCGTGCCCACCGCCTTGAAACCGGCACGATAGGCGATCGACACCTTGAGCTTGTCGGTCGACGGCTTCCCCTTGATGCCGTGGACCCTGACGCGATTCTCGCCGGCCGCGGCGAGCTGAATGGTCGTGAAGTCGGCGATCACGTCGGGCGTGATGTACGAGTGCGGATCGCCCATCTCGTAGACGAGCTGCTCGGTGACCGTCGGCACCGACACGCGGCCACCGGTGTTCGGATGCTTGGTCACGACGAAGCTGCCGTCAGGGGAGACTTCAACCAGCGGATACCCGACGTCGGCGAGATCGGGGATCGATCGCCAATCGTAAAGGCAATTCCCGCCGGAACACTGGGCGCCACACTCGATGATGTGCCCGGCGACTATCCCCGCGGCCAGCTTGTCCCACTCGGCGGCACCCCAGCCGAATTCGTGCCGGAGTGGTGCCATCGTCAGCGCCGTATCGGTGGAGCGTCCAGTGATGACGACATTCGCGCCCTGCGCCAGGGCCTCGACGATCGGCTCCGAGCCGATGTAGGCGTTGGCCGAAAGCACACGGTCGCGCACACTGCCTAACGCGGCACCGGTCTCCATATTGGCGAACTTGTGCCCCGCGTCGAGCAGTTCGTCGAGGCGCGGCAGCAGGTCGTCGCCGGTGACGACGCCGATCTTCACCTTGGCCGCCACCCCGCGGGCGCGCGCGGCGTCGCGCACGGCATCGGCGCAGGCTGGCGGGTTCACGCCGCCGGCATTCGCGATGACCTTGACCCCGCGGTCGGCGACCGCGGGCATGATGCTATCCATCGCGCCGATGAAGTCGCGCGCATAGCCCATCCGCGGATCCCGTTCCTTCTGCTTCTGCAGGATCGACATCGTGACTTCTGCGAGGTAGTCGAGCATCAAGTAGTCGACTTGCCCGCCTTCCACTTGCTGACGCGGCGCATCGAGCGAATCGCCCCAGAACCCCTGCCCGCCTGCGACACGAACTATCGACTTCACTTAATCTCCCAACCGCGACGGAAGCACAAACGCTCCGAGGTGCGGTCCCTTGTTACGAAGCGCAGTGCGCAATGACATCGCAAGCACCTCGCGCGTTTCTTCAGGATAAACAATAGCGTCGATGAACCCACGCGCACCGGCGTGGCGTGCGTCGAGCTGCGCTTCATACTCAGCTCTCATCGCGTCCGCGGATCGTGTCACGTCAGGTTCTGCCGCTGTACCGCTTTTCTTCGCCGCGTCCAGCGCAGGCCCATGCACCGCCTGGACAGCGGACTCGCCTTCCATCACAGCCATTCTGCCAGTTGGCCAGCTGAAGATGAAATCGGGATCGAATCCCTGCCCGGCCATCGCGTAGTAACCGGCACCAGATGCATGATTGACGGTAAGCACGATCTTTGGAACGACCGCAGTCGCCATCGCCTCGACAAATCGCGCACCTGCCCTGATGATTCCGCCCTGCTCTGCTTCGGGGCCAACCATGAACCCGGAGACGTCCTGTACGAATAGCAGAGGAATTCCCTGCCTGTCACATCGATCGATGAAGTAGGCGACCTTTTCCGCGCTTTCCGCGTAAATGATTCCGCCAAATCGCGGCTTTTCACCTCGCCTTCCCTTGATGAGCCCGCGCTCGTTCGCGATCACTCCGACTGGAATTCCATCGATGCTCGCGTCCCCGCAAATCATTTCACGCGCGAGCTCGGCCTGGAACTCGTCTATGGCACCGTTGTCGAGGATCGCGGCGAGGAGTGAATGCATGTCGTACGACATGCGGTGGTCTGACGGAAGCAAATC
>JBKJQR010000023.1:0-4412 GCA_046593895.1 Gemmatimonadaceae bacterium
TGGTCGCGCAGGGACTCGAACCCCGGACCTCTGCTGTGTGAAAGCAGCGCTCTAACCAGCTGAGCTACGCGACCGCGAACAGCCTTACGGTGGCGCCGTGTCCGAGCCTCCGTAAGACGTTCGAACATAATCGCAAGTACCGGCCGACGGTACCCTGCCAGCCTCCACCGAAGTACTGCATCACGCGCCCTCTCCCACGTCCCAAGTCGCAGTGTCGCAAGCGAGTCTGGCGCTCAAGTCCCCCCGTACCACTCGTATCCCTGATCGCTCCAGTACCCGCCGTTCCGCTCGGGCATGAAGGTGATCTTCGTCAGGTACTTCACGTTCTTGTACCCGAGCTTCACCGGCGAGTGGAGCCGGGCGGGCGCGCCGTAGGCCGGGGAAAGAAACTGTCCGTCCTTGGCGTAGACGATGAGCGTCTGCGGATGCGTCGCGCTCTCGATGTCCCAGCTCTCGTGATAGTCATCATCGAAGCTCGCGAAGTCGACGTACTGCGCGTCGGGCTTGAGGCCGGCGGCCTTGGCGATCATCGCGAGGGAAACGCCCCAGAAGGTGGCGACGGCGGTCCATCCTTCGACACAGAAATGCTCGACGCGCTGCCGCTCCTGCGGCATTCGCATCAGATCATCGATCGAGAGCGTCATCGGACGCTCGACCGCGCCGCCGACTGCGAGCGACCAGGCTCCGCTCGCCGCCGGATCCCACATCGGGACGGTGTGGGCAACGAAGTAACTGGGGAAGGCGGCACCGGCGGCGTGCCAGCTGTCGCGCGTGTGGTCCATGCTCGTATGACGCAGCAGCCAGCGCTCGACGGTCTCGTTCTTTCGCTCGGCGTAGCTGAGTACGCGGTCGCTGCCCTTCGGACCCTGCGCGTCGCAGGCGGCGACGAGCGCCGAGGTGAGGGCGAGCGCGCCCGCGGAGAGAAAGTCGCGACGGCGAATCTCGAAGCTGCTTCGTGCGACCAGCTCGGGGGACGCGGCGTCCCTCAGACGGGCGCGGACTGCTTCGACCGTCCGCTCGATGATGCGATCGAAGCGCGGATCCTGCCGTGGGTCGGTCACGAGGCGCCTCCAGTTGGAACGTCAGGCAGTGCTGGTGATGCGGGAGCGGACGTGCGGCGCCCCCACTTGGGCAGCAGGTGGTAGAAGGGGCGCGCATTGCGCGCCTCGGGGGAAAGTCGTTCGGAATAGCCGCCGGTGATCATCGAGCGCATGCTGTAGGGGTCCACCGCGAAGACCATGAAGACGTGCACGACCGAGAGCACGACGAGAACGACCATCGCCACGAAGTGCCACCAGCGCGCCCACGCATAGCCGCCGAAGATCATGGTAATCCAGCCTAACGATACGGGCTTCCAGATCGCCAGTCCGGTGAGCACGGCGAGGATGCCGGCGATCGGCATGATGAAGTAGGTCGCGCGCTGCAGCGCGTTGTGCTTGCCCTGCAGGGGATGCTCACGTCGCGTGAACATGTAGAAGCGAATCATCTCCCAGGCGTCGCGAAGCTGGCCGCGGCGGGGAACGAGATCACGCCACTCGCCGTGGAGGTAGACGAAGCCGAGGTAGAGCAGCCCGTTGGCGACGAGCACCCACATCGCGGCGAAGTGCCAGTTGCGGGCGCCGGCCAGCCAGCCACCGAAGACCATCCAGTGCGGGATCGTGACGCCATGGGAGGGCCAGCAGCAAAAAGTCTCTCCCTGGCGGGCGAACTTGGGATACGCGATGAGGATGCGCAGCCCGCTGCCGATCATCACCGCGAGCGCGACGGCGTTGACCCAGTGTGTCAGGCGGACGATCCAGTGATGACGCAGCGCAGTGGCACTCATGATCCGGCTCCGGCACGGGTGGCGACCGCACGCTGGATGCGGGCGCGGAGGGCGGCAAACTGGTTGTCGTCGCGGCGCAGCGTAGAAAGTGCGTTGAGAAACCCGCGCTCGAAGTTGAAGTGGGACGTGCACCCGTCACAGATCGCGAGGTGGGCGTCAACCCATTCGCGCGACGCATCGGGGAGACGGCCGTCGAGATAGTCCCAGAGCTGCCTAACGGCATGCTCGCAATCGGACATGGTGCGTTGAGGAATGTTGGTCATCGCGCAGTCCGGGCAACAGTGGTTGCGCGGCCGAAGCCGGCGTCGAGGGCATAGGTGATCAGCGAATCCTGCAGCAGGCGCCGCGCGCGAAAGAGGCGCGAGCGTACGGTGCCGATCGGAATATCGAGCATTTCGGCGACGTCTTCATAGGTGCGTCCGTCGACGTCGATCAGGCGGACCACTGTCGCGAAGGGGTCGGACAGCTTGTCGATCGCACGGTCGAGCGCCGGGCCGAGGTCGATCCGCGCGTAGAGGTCACTGAGTCCGGCGTCACGCGCGCTGCTGTGTGCCCTGACGGCGCCGAGGGTTTCGGCCTCGGGATCCTCGACCGACACCACGCGCTGCGCGCGCTCGCGGGTGCGGAGGAAAATGTGGCGACAGATCGTGAACAGCCAGCGCCGACAGTCCGTCCCGAGCTGGAAGGAGTGCCACGCTTCGAACGCGCGGAGGTAGGTCTCCTGCACGAGGTCGTCGGCGTCGCTCGCGTCGTGGGTGAGCGAGCGCGCGAAGCGCGCCAACTCGGGGAGGCACGGGAGTGCCACCTCGTCAAAGGTCTGCATCGGACTCTGCCCAGCCCCCACGCGTCCTCCTGCTCGATTGTCGTCGTGCCACGCTGCAACCATTCGCGCCGCGCATCTTGAGGATGAACGCCGCCCACCACGCACCACGAAGATCGCCAATACACAATCGCACGCCAGAGTTCCCGCACCGTCAACGGCAATTTCGAAGTGCCCGGACCCAAGCGGGAAAACACGAGGCGCGCCGCGAAGTCGCGGCGCGCCAGTGGGCCCTGCGGGATTCGAACCCGCGACCGTCAGATTATGAGTCCGCTGCTCTAACCAACTGAGCTAAGGGCCCGCAGGACGTAAGGTAGGGAGCGGCGGGTCCTCGGGCAATTCACTGCGCGCGCAACCGAGTCACTCGTTGACGACGCCGCCGAAGCGCAGCCCTGGCGTGAGCGAGATCTTCACTCGACCTTCGAGGCCGCTGCGAGTTTTCCCTGCAACATGGTCCGCGTTCGACGACAGCTGGTAGCCAAGATCGGCGAGGAACGAGAGGCGACCACTCCCACTCCACGTCGCGCCGACGCGCCGCACGCGCTCGACGACCCCGGCGAAGATCGTCGGCGTGGCCGGGTACTCGGCGATCTGCGGGAAGCGGAGGCGGTAGTCACCTTCGCCCTGTCGGCGCAGCGCGGCGTAGACGCGGAGCGGACCGCCTAACGGTGGCGCGAGCTCGACGCCAGCGCGCAGCTCGTCGTAGTCGACCTGCCCGCGGCCAAGGCTGAGGTTGAGCGTCGTGTAGCGCTCCCACGGGCTCACCGTGCGGTAGGTGAGGTTATCGATCCGTGTGTAGGAGGCGAAGCCAACCGCGTGGCCAAGCGACAGCGGCACCGCTTCGGCGCTGAGGGTGCCGCCAAGACTCGATGGCTCCGTACAGACTGCGCCGCAGTGATCGATTTGAAAGTCATCGACGAGCAGTTGCGCCGAATAGAGTCCGCGGCCACGCGTCCGCAGCGCGACGTCGAGTCCGTAGCTGGCGTTCAGGCTCTGCTTCTCGTCGTATTGCGCGAGGTCGTACAGTGCGGCCGGATTGGCGAGACCGGGCTGGAAGCCGCGCGCTGGTCCGCCATAGACGACCGCTTCGCTCGCTGCCAGCTCGAGTTGGCGCCAGCGGGCGGCGAGTCGGTGAATCGTGAAGTAGCGTTGCGCGACGGTATCGGTCGCGACACGAATGTCATCGAGGCGCGCCGCGATCGTGGTCAGGTGGAGCCGATCAACACCGAGCCTGAGCTGCACATGGTCGTAGCTGTCGGCATAGTTGCTCAACTGCATTCCATGTAACTGGGGCGGTCCCCAGTTGCGGGCGAGGCGGCCGGCATCGAGCGCGACATATGTCCACCGCGTCGCGATATACGCGTCCTCCATTCGCGCCGCGATCACGCGATCGGACTTGCCGGCGAACTCGGGATCTTTCTCGAGCGCCTTGTCGATACGCAGCCGGGTTACGGCCGCGAACGACGGCGCCTCCATCGACAAGCGGATGTCGGCACCAGGATACGCGCCGCGCCCGGCGGTGTCAGCGAGCATGATCTCGCGTCGGCCAGTCGTCTGCGCGGTGACGAACGGATTGATCATCGCGCCGACGCGGAGCGCGCCCGTGGGGAGGGCGCGCGTCGTATCGGAGTAGAGGGCGACCGCGCGGGCTAGCGCGGTGTACCAGCGCGCCGGACCGCGATGGGTGCGCATGGAATCAGCGGCGCTCCGGTCGAGCGCCGCGCGGACGTCGCTCGCGCGGTACGGGCGCTCGAGGGCGGAGAGGGA
>JBKJQR010000094.1:0-3963 GCA_046593895.1 Gemmatimonadaceae bacterium
GAAAGCCGGACTTCATCAATCCAACGTCGACGTCGAAGTCAATCCTCGACCAGCTCAAGCCGGCGAGCGTCGCCGGAATGGAGATCTACAGCGGTCCGGCCACCGCGCCGGCGTCGATCGCGGGGGCGGTCTCGTCGTGCGGCGCAATCCTCATCTGGACGAAATAGCCAAGGCGAGCCGGAGAAAAACATGAGTCGCTCATTAAGTTCGTAATTGGCAGGTGTGAATGGCGTGCAGCTTGGCGAGAGGTGTGAGATGTCGATGGCATTCCTGCGGGACGATGCGGAAGGGGAGATGCCCCACCGCGATTACGACCTTCCGGCGCGTGAGGACCCGGGCTACGACCGCGCGGCAGCGCGCGCCCTGCTCGAGGGTGCCCGCGTCAACGAGACCCAGCTCGCCGAGCGAGCGACGGGCTATTACTGGGGAGAGCCGAAACTGCGCGCGTTCGTCGAGGAATTTCGTGCGGCGGCGGAGCGAGAGGGCGACGAGCGACTGGCCCAGGTGGCGGGGCGGTTTCTGCGTTAGGCAGAGGCACGCGCGATCGCTCCCGGGGGCCTCCGCGAACACGAATGCTACTGCCTGACGTCAAAGCTCCTTCGCGTAGACTCCCTTGAACTTGCTCACCTCACTCCGCTCGCGGTCGAGCTCGGGGATATCGCGCCGATCGAAGCCATAACGCTTGAAGTACGCCTCGTCGTTGCTCACCGCGAACAACGTCGCGTACTCGCGCGTCCGCGCCAGCTGCTCGATGCCATGCACCAGCGCCGAGCCGACGCCGGCCCCCTGCCAGTCCGGTGAGACGGCGAGCGACCGCAGCTCGGCGATGCTCGGTGAGTACTCGTCGAGATAGGCGCAGCCGACGACTCCGGCGCCGGCCGCTTCCGCGACGACGAAGTTGTGCGCGTACGTCGCGATGAAATCCTCGCTCCGCGGCAGCAGCACGCCGCTCGGGACGAACAGGTCGATCAGCGCGCGGACGCTGATCGCATCGCGTGCCGTTGCGGCGCGGACGGTAATCGCTGCTTTCGAATGCATCGGGTGTGTCATCTCTGCCATGGAGCCGGAATGCCTTCAGCTTTCCTGCGCTTCGTACTGCTCCTTCAAGCTGGCGACCACGTTCGGGTCGGCCAGCGTCGTCGTGTCGCCTAACGCTCTGCCCTCGGCGATGTCCCGCAGCAGACGGCGCATGATCTTCCCCGACCGCGTCTTCGGCAGGTCGGCGCTGAACAGGATGTCGTCGGGTCGCGCGATCGCTCCGATCTTCTCGGCGACGAACTCGCGCAGCTCGTCGCGGAGCTCGGGTGACGGATGCTTTCCCTCGCGCAGCGTGACGAACGCCGCGAGCGCCTGGCCCTTCAACTCGTGCGCCCGCCCGACCACCGCTGCCTCGGCGACCGCCGGATGCCCGACCAGCGCCGACTCGACCTCCATCGTGCCGATGCGATGCCCGGCGACGTTGAGCACGTCGTCGACGCGCCCGAGGATCCAGAAGTAGCCGTCATCATCGCGCTTCGCGCCGTCACCAGCGAAGTAATAATCGGGATGTTCGGGCCACTTTGAAAAGTACGTCTCGACATAACGCTTGTCGTCGTTCCAGATCGTCCGCAGCATCGATGGCCACGGTCTGGTCATCGCCAGCAACCCGCCACCGGTCTTCATGATCGTGCCGTCGTTGTTCACCAGCTCGGCGCTGTAGCCGGGCAGCGGATTGGTCGCGCTCCCCGGCTTCGTCTCGGTGACGCCCGGCAGCGGCGAGATCACGATCGCCCCCGTCTCCGTCTGCCACCACGTGTCGACGATCGGGCACCGTCCGCCGCCGATCACGTCCTTGTACCACATCCACGCTTCCGGATTGATCGGCTCACCGACCGAGCCGAGGAGGCGGAGGCGCGAGAGGTCGTGCTTCTTCGGATGCTGCTCGCCCCACTTCATGAAGGCGCGGATTGCGGTTGGCGCGGTGTAGAGGATCGTCACGCCATGCCGCTCGCAGATGTCCCAGAAGCGATCCTTCTCCGGCCAATCGGGTGCACCCTCGTACATCACGCAGGTCGCACCGTTAGCTAACGGTCCGTAGACGAGGTACGAATGACCGGTCACCCAGCCGACGTCGGCGGTGCACCAGAAGACGTCATCGTCTTTCAGGTCGAACACGTACTTCATCGTCGTCGCGACGCCGGTGAGGTAGCCGCCGGTGGTGTGGACGATTCCCTTTGGCGTGCCGGTCGTGCCTGACGTGTAGAGGATGTAGAGCACGTCCTCGGCATCCATCGGGACCGGAGTGTGCTTCGCCGGCGCCTTCGCCATCAGGCGATGCCACCAGAGATCGCGACCTTCCTGCATCGTCCCGAATGCCTCGTCGCCCTCGGCGCCGGGGCGCCGGCGGACGACGATGACCTTCTCGACCGACGGCGCCTCCTCGAGTGCCTTGTCGACGTTGCGCTTGAGCGGCACGACCTGGCCGCGACGATAGCCGGCGTCGGAGGTAATCACGATCTTCGCCTGCGCATCGTTGACGCGGTCGCGTACCGAATCCGGCGAGAAGCCGCCGAAGATCACCGAGTGGATCGCGCCGATACGCGCGCAGGCGAGCATCGAGATGACCGCTTCCGGCACCAGCGGGAGGTAGATCGCGACGCGATCACCCTTCGCCACGCCTAACGATTCGAGGACGTTGGCGAACTTCTGGACTTCGACGTAGAGGTCCCAGTAGGTGAGCGTCCGCCGGTCGCCGGGCTCTCCCTCCCAGATCAGCGCCGCCTTGTTGCGTCGCGGGCCGGCGACATGGCGGTCGACGCAGTTGTAGGCTGCGTTCAGCTTGCCACCGACGAACCACTTCGCGTATGGCGGCGTCCACTCGAGCGCCGTCGTCCACGGCGTCGTCCACGAAAGATCTCGCGCCATCGCTTCCCAGAATCCGACCGGGTCCGATGCCGAGTAGTCGTACAGCTCGCGACTCGAGATGTGCGCCGCTCGACGGAATGCCGCCGCGGGCGCGAACTTGCGGTTTTCCGTGAGCAGGACGTCGATGTCGGTCATCACCAGGCGATTGAGGGCGAGCACGTGTCGCCGCGTGCGGCGCTCCGAATGGTGCAGGGACGACTCGGTGCGGGCAAGTCCGGAGATTACCCCGCCGCGGCTGCGCCCTTCGCCCCGGCGAGCGCTTGACATGGCGCGCCGCGGCGGCATCTTCGCGGCGGGTTGTTTCCGGCTCGCTGAGTGCGCAAACGCTGCGAGTCTTCTTCGGGGGTGCCATGTCGACAGCGGCAGCGCGCAACGCGATGAACGAGCCTGCACGTGAGTTGACGGGCGCCGAGATAAAGCGCGTGGTCTTCGCGTCTTCGCTCGGCACGGTGTTCGAGTGGTACGACTTCTACCTGTACGGCTCACTGGCCGCAGTCATCAGCAGGCAGTTCTTCTCCGGCGTGAACCCCACCGCCGCATTCATCTTCGCGCTGCTCGCCTTCTCAGCCGGCTTCGCCGTGCGACCGTTCGGTGCGATCTTCTTCGGGCGTATCGGCGACCTGGTCGGCCGGAAAAATACCTTCCTCGTCACGATCGTGATCATGGGGCTGTCGACGTTCGTCGTCGGCGTGCTTCCCACGTACAAGCAGATCGGCCTCGCCGCGCCAGTGATCCTCATCCTCGCGCGACTGCTGCAGGGTCTCGCACTCGGCGGCGAGTACGGTGGGGCGGCGACGTATGTTGCCGAGCATGCGCCGAATGGAAAGCGCGGTACCTACACGTCGTGGATCCAGACGACGGCGACGCTGGGGCTCTTTCTCTCGCTGCTCGTCATCCTCGGCTGCCGCGTCGCGTTAGGCACGGAGCAGTTCGACGCCTGGGGCTGGCGCATTCCATTCCTCGTCTCGCTGATCCTGCTCGCGGTGTCGGTCTGGATCAGGCTCAAGCTGAATGAGTCGCCGCTGTTCAAGGTGATGAAGGAGCAGGGGAAGACGTCCA
>JBKJQR010000298.1:0-12459 GCA_046593895.1 Gemmatimonadaceae bacterium
GTGCGGCTGGCTGATGGCAGCGAGCAGGTTCGCGTCCGGGTCGAGGATCACGCGGGCCGGGGGCCCATCGAGATCGATCGGTACGACGATCCGGGATTCCGACTGCGCCGGCACGTCGACCGTTGCCCGCAGAGGCGACCCATTCTTTCGTACCAGCTCGACCACCAGTGGCAAGCGAAAGTTCCCGAATCGCCTGCGCTGAGCTATCTGCAGATAGACGCGTTGCTCCCGCGGATCATAACTCCAGCTGGTCTCGAGCTCGGGATAGCCCGGTTGCTTCAGCCACTGGTCGAAGAACCACCCCAGATCCCGCCCCGAGGAGCCCTCCAGCGCACGCCGCAGGTCGTCGGTCGTCGCGTTCCCATCCCGGTGCCCGGCGTAGTAGCCACGAACGCCCCGGAAGAACGCCGAGTCCCCGAGGAGCCGCCGCGCCATGTGCAGGACATAGCCACCCTTCTGGTAGCTGTTCGCATTGAGCAGCGAGAGCACATCCGGTGCGGTCGTGTCGATTACCGGTCGCTCCGTCACAACGCTCTCGCTCAGCAAACGCGCCTGCATCGTCCGCATATGCGCAACCAGCGTGTCGCGACCGCGCGAGTGCTCCGCCCACAGTTCGGCGAAGTAGGTGGCGAATCCCTCCGATAGCCAGACGTGCGGCCACTGACTCTCGGTGACCGCGTCGCCAAACCACTGGTGCGCGGTCTCGTGCGCAACGAGGTCGCTCGTGATCGCGCCGCTGCGAAACAGGTTGTCGGCGTAGAAAATCGCCGTCGCGTTCTCCATCCCGCCAAAGCGCGTCGTCGACTGCACGTGCGCCAACTTCTCGTACGGGAAGGGCGCGACGAGCGCCGAATAAAATGCGACGATCCCCTCCGCCTCATCGAACGCCGCGGGGAGCCCAGCCTTCGCATCCTTCGCGACGTAGACCGTCTGCGCAACGCACCCCCCGTCCTCCCGCACGAGGCATCGTGTCGATGGCACCGGCTCGGCGCGAAGCGGTGCCGCCGCGATCACCATCAGGTACGTCGCAATCGCGTGGTGCTCGTCCCACTTCGTCACGGTGCGCCATGGCCGCCGCGCGCTCTGGCTGCTGTCGCTCCGCGCGCCGTTGGCGATGACCGTGAGCTCCGCGGGCGCTTCGATGGTCCACGTCACCGTCGCCTTGTCACCCGGATTGTCGACGACGGCGAGCCAGTGCCGCGCTCGATCTGGCCAGTTGTCGCCGAACGCCTGCCAGCGCCCCTCGGGATCCTTCGAGATGATCAGCCCGTCCGCGGGCACGCCGTGGTAGAACACTGCCACGCGCGCGCTGTCGGCCGCGGCGCCGAGCGGCACGCTGACGCCCCCGGCGCGGCGCGTGAACTCACTCGCTGCGCCGTTCACCTTCACGCTGTCCACCGTCAGCAGGATGTCGACGCCGACGCTGTTCCCCTCGGCGCGTGAGCGCAGCAGCATCGTCGACACGCCGCTGATCGTGCGCCCCGTGTCAGGGAGCGTCAGGGCGAGATCGTAATGAATGACGTCGACGCTGACCGCGACGCCGGTCGGCGTCGGTCGATCCACTCCCTGTGCGGCGCATGGAAGCGCCGTTGCGATGAGCGCGGCGCCGAGTGCCGTGGCGAGTCGGAGCGCCTGTCGTGTCATCGGCCGAGGTCGTAGACGACCAGTCGTGCCGGTTGGCCGGGCGTTTTTGTCGGAGCGTTAGGCACGAGCGCCGCGACGAAGCGCCCGTTCGCGGTGGCCACCAGTGCGGTGCCCGGCCCGACGATGCGCACCGTCCTGCCCGCGGTCGTCGTGATCCAGCCGTCCGCGCTGTCGATCGATCGCGCACCGGCGGCGATCGTGTGCCGCGACGTGAAGTCCACCGGAATACTGACGTCGAGCGTCGGCCCGCTCGTCCAGGCGACCGGCGCTGGAGCGTCGCTCTCTCCTGCCGCCAGCCGGTGGCCGCGGAGGTCCACCGCCACGAAGCTCGGCGACGGCTCGGCGTCGGCGGCGCGCGTCGGGTTCAGTCCGACCAGCAGCGCATCACTGTTGCCGCTCCAGCCCACCCGCCAGCCGCCAGCCATCGGCAGCACGACGAGCGCTCGCGCGCCATCCACCGGCGCAACGCTCAGGTCATAGGTCGCCGGCTGCGCCACGGCCAGCGCCGCGGACATCCCGCTCCCCGCGAACGCCGCCTTCTTCACCGAGTCGGCGCTCAACCCCGTCTCGCGCGCCAGCGCCGCCCACTCGGACGCGGTGACGCCCGCACGCTCGCGCGGGGTCGTCGTGAACGCGAGGCCGATGGCGAGCCGCCGCCAGTTGGGAGACGGCTCGACATCCCAGATGGAATCCCGCTGGACGAGCACGCCGTCCCGCTCGTCGGCGAAGACGAAACCGTTAGGCAGCGGATCCGCTTCGACTCCGACTGGGTCCTCGACGACGAGCAGCGCAGTGCGATCAGGGGCCACCGCCCAGCGCACCGACGCTGACATCCCGTGCGTGCCGGCGTTGACCGCCGTGACGATTGTATTGCCCAGTGAATCGTCGCGCACGTCGTCCTTCACGACCGCCGCATCACGATGCGCCGCGAGAAACGCCGCGGCGACCAGCCGCGGCAGCGTCGTGTCGCGCGACGCGGCGACGCGCACGCGGTAGGCCGGCGATTCCTTCCCGCCACTCGCTCGGATGTAGGCGCTCCACCCCGCTCGCGACAGCGAATCGCGGAGCCGGATCGCGTTCGTCGTGTCGGAGAACGCGCCGAGCTGCACGGCGAGTACCGCGACCGGTTGGCCAGTTGGCACCGGTGCCGCGTCCGCTGCCGCGCTCGTCGCGCCGGTGCTGTCCGACGCTGAGCGCTCGCTCACCGTGCACGCGCTCGCCGTCGCCACGGCAATCAGCAGGGTGAGCGCGAGCGCGCCGGGCACTCCACGATCCGGCGTCAGCGGTGGACCCGGTAGATCGCGTTGCCGGTGTCGTCGGAAATGAGCACCGATCCGTCCCTGATGACCAGCACATCGGCTGGCCGTCCCCAGCGCTCGCCGCTGGCATCCTGCCACCCGCGGACGAAATCCTCGTACGACACCGGTTTCCCGTTCTCGATCCTGACGCGCACGACCTTCGCCCCGGTCGGCCGGCTCCGGTTCCACGAGCCATGAAACGCGATCAGCGCGTCGCCCTCGTAGGCGGCCGGCAGCTGGCTCGCGCCGTGCAGGAACGTCAGGCCTAACGGCGCCGAATGAGCCTGCATCATCAGCGCCGGTGGAATTGTCGCCGCACAGCGCCCCGGCTTGTCGTACTCCGGGTTTGGCTGCCGGTCACCCCAGCAGTACGGCCAGCCGAAATCGCCGCCATCCTTGAGGATATCGATCTCCTCGGGCGGCCGATCGTCGCCGAGGTTGTCGCGCTCGTGCGTCGTCACCCAGATCGCCTTCGTCGCCGGGTTCACGGCCAGCCCGACCGCGTTGCGCAACCCGATCGAGTACGGGCGCTTCTGTCCCGTCGCCGGGTTGACCTGCCAGACCGCCGCCCGCTCGGGCGTGTCGCCCTCGCAGATGTTGCACCGCGAGCCGATCGAAACGTAGAGCAGGCTGTCCGGCCCGACGATCACCGTCCGCGTCGAGTGGCCGGAGCGCGCCGGGTAGGTGGTCACCTGCACGCCAGCCCCGCGCGGCCGACCGTCCGCCCCGACCGCGAACCGCGTCAGTGCACCCGTCTCCGCGACATAGAACGAGCCGCCGAAAAACGCCATCCCGTGCGGCTCATCGAGGCCACTGAGCACCGTGCTCACATCCTCGGCGACGCCGTCGCCATTGGTGTCGGCCAGACGGACGATCAGGCCAGCGCCCGGGCGCGAAGCGTACACCGCGCCGTCGGGGCCGAGCACCATGAACCGCACGCCGCCCTGGTTGCGCGCGAAATAGTCCACGTTCAATCCGGCCGGCGCTTCGAGCCGTCCGCCTAACGTCGAGTGGAGCGCGAACTGCGGCGCGAGCGCGGTGTCGCGGCGCGGCGCCGCGTTCCAGTCCGCGCGCTGCTGCGCCGACCCGGTCTCCGACCGGCAGGCAACGAGCGCGATCACCATCGCCACCACTGTGGTCCGGCCCATCCACCCTCCGCGAAGAAAACCGTCGCCGCCCAGCGCAACGGCCGACCCGTACAGCATCTCCTGCCTAACGTCCAAAGAGGCGGCCGAACATCCCGCTGCCCTCGCCCCGCGCCGCGGCCGCCAGCGCGCCGGCGAACTCCGGCGCGCTCGCATACCGGTTCACCACGTCGCGAGCCATCCCCTTGTTCAGCACACTCTCCACCGCGTCCGTGAAGTTGAGGTCGGGACGCATGTGCCGGATCGGCGTCGGATCGTTGCGCAACCGGTTGATCATCATCTCCTGCTGCGTGCGCCCCTGGAAGGGGAGCTTGCCGGTCAGCATCTCATAGGTCATCAACGCCAGCGAGTACACATCGGTTCGCCCGTCGAGCACCTTGCCGCGCAACTGTTCCGGACTCATGAACTCCGGCGTGCCGAGTACGATCCCGGTCGCCGTCAGCTTGGCCAGTTCGGGCGACGCGCGCCGCTCCTTCGCCAGGCCGAAGTCCATCACCACCGCCCGCGTTTCGCCGGTCGCGGTCCGGGCGATCATCACGTTCTCCGGCTTCAGGTCGCGATGGACGATCTGCAGCTCGTGCGCGCGCTCGAGCCCCGCCGAGATGTCGTTCACCCAGCGCACCACTTCCTCGAGCGGGAGCTGGCCGGCGCGGTGCGTCCGGTCGGTGAGAATCTCCCCGTCGATCAACGGCATCACGATGTAGACCAGCCGCTCCGCCGTCTCGCCGAGCCTGATGATGTGGCAGATGTTCGGATGCTCGAGCCGCCCGCCGAGATCTGCCTCACGGCGGAGCCGGGCCATTGCGTTCTCGTCATTCGACAGCGCCGGCGAGAGAACCTTGATCGCGTACTGCCCGTTCCCGTTCGCCAGATCCTCGGCGAGATACACCAGCGACATCCCACCCTCGCCCAGCTTCTTGAGGATCTTGTAGCGACCCTCGAGCGTCTGCCCGATCATCTCGCTGACCGCGGCCGCCTTCGTCGCCGCAGCGTTGGTTGCGTCTTTCACCGGCGACGCAGCGGTCACCGCTCCGCCACCCGGGCCCGGCGCCGCGGCCGCGTCACGCGGCCGCGGCGCCGCGACGAGGCGCGTTCCGTCCTTCGTGCAAAAGCGCGCGTCATCGGCATACATCGTCGCGCACGTCGGGCAACGGGTCATGCGTTGATCAGCCTCAGGCTCGAACCTGGTTGCGGCCGCCCGCCTTGGCGCGATAGAGCGCCTCGTCCGAACGCGCGAAGAAATCCTCGACCGACTCGATGTCGGTCGCCGGCACCGATGCAACTCCGACACTCACCGTGATGCGCAGCGACGGCAGTCGCTCGTTTGCGAACAGGTGCTCCGCCACACGTTCGCGCACGCGCTCGGCGAACGCAACCGCGCCCTCGTTCGACGTTTCCGGCAGCACGATCGCGAACTCCTCTCCTCCGTACCGCGCCACGACGTCGACGTTCCGCACCGCGCCCTGCAGCACCCGCGCCACCTCGCGGAGCGCCTCGTCACCAACGAGGTGTCCGTGCGTGTCGTTGATGTCCTTGAAGTGATCGAGGTCGACCATCAGCAGCGCGAGCGGCGTCGCGTAGCGGCGCGCGCGCTCCATCTCGTGCGTCAACCGATCGACCAGTGCGCGCCGGTTGAGCAGCGTCGTCACCGAGTCGGTGGTCGCCAGCGCCTCGAGGCGGGCCTTGTCGGCTCGTGTCGTCTCGAGCAGCTGCGCGCGCTGGATCGCCGCCACCGCCGCCCGGATCACCGTGTCGGCAAACTCGATGTCGTGGTGCGACAGCGGCGGCTCACTGCCGCTCGTGCGGAGGAAGAAGACGCCGATTTGCGAACGGTCGAGCGTGAATGGCAACGCGATCGCCGACGACACCGGCACCGTTAGGCCTTCGGCGTCCCAGACCTTGCGGATCTCGCCGAAGAGGGGGTTGGCCGCACCCTCCTCGACCAGCACCGGCACTCCCTGGTCGAGCGCGGCGCGGATTTCGGGATAGCGCTCGAGGCGGATCGGGAAGTTCCGCAGCCCCGGGTTGTCGAACGCCGTCGCGACCACGCCCAGCTCATCGCCGGGCCGGGCAAGGATCACCGAGCAGCGCGAGATGTCGAGCGCCCGCGCGACACGGCGCGCAAGGATGCGGAAGATCTCCTCGGGCGAGAGTTCTCCGGTGACTTCATGCAGGATGTCCACCAGCTCGCGCCGGCTCTTCGCCTCCTCGCGCGATTCGATCAGCGCTTCCGACACCTCACGCAGCGCGGCGTAGGCACGCCGGAGCGTGTCGCGCGAGCGGAGCTGCGACTGGATGCGCGCCAGCAGCTCACGCAGCCGGAACGGCTTGCTCATGAAGTCGGCGGCGCCGGCGCGGAGGGCGCGCGTCGCCACGTCATCGCTCCCGGCCGCCGCGATCATGAATACCGGGATGTCGCGCCACCGCTCATTCGCCCGCAGCCGGCGCAGCACCTCGCTCCCGTCCTCTTCGGGCGCATCGATCTCGAGCAGCAGCAAGTCGGGCGTCCGCCGCGCCAGCCGCTCGTACATCTGGTCGCCGCGCACCGTGGCGACCACTTCGTACCCGTGGTCCTTGAGCAGCCAGCTGACCGCCGTCCGCACCGCCGGATCGTTGTCCGCGACGAGTATCCGGGCGTCTGACACGGCTTGCCTAACCGTCGCCGAGCAGGGCGCGGAGGCCGTCGTACTCGACGTTGCCGCCACTGAGCACCGCGACGACAGAGCCGCGCGTCTTCGCCGCGCCGGTCAGCAACGCCGCCACTGTGATCGCGCCGCTCGGCTCGACGACGAGCTTCATCCGGTCGAGGAGGAATCGCATCGCCTCGCGCAGGTCCTCGTCGGCGATCGTGACCACATCATCGATGTAGGCCTCCGCGTGCGCGAAGGGAATCGCCCCGATCTCGACAGCGAGCAGCCCGTCGGCCAGCCCGCTCGTGCGATCGAGCTGCACCGGCTTGCCCGCCGCCCGCGCCCGCGTCAGCTTCGGCGCATTCGCCGGCTCGACGCCGATCACCTTCGCGTTAGGCACGGTCAGCTTGATCGCCGTCGCGACGCCAGCGCTCAACCCGCCGCCGCCCACCGGCACCAGCACCGTGCCGACGTCGGGCAGGTCCTGGGCGATTTCCAGCCCGGCCGTTCCCTGGCCCGCGACGATCGTTGCGTGATCGTAAGGCGGAACCAGTGTGCCGCCACCGGTTGCCACGATTTCGAGTGCGCGCGTCATCCGGTCGGCGGTCGTCGTCCCCGCCAGCTCGACGCGAGCCCCGAGCCGCTCGGCCCCACCCCGCTTCGCCGCAGACACCGTCGTCGGCATCACGACCGTGGCTCGGACCCCGAACAGTTTCGCCGCGAGTGCGACCGCCTGCGCGTGATTGCCTGACGATGGCGCGACTACTCCGCGCGACCGTTCCTCGGGGCTCAGCCGCGCGAGGAAATTGTACGCGCCGCGCAGCTTGAACGCGCCACCGCGCTGCAGCGTCTCAGGTTTGAGCCAGACCGGCGAGCCGACCCGCTCCGTCAACTCGTCGGCCGGCAGCAGCGGCGTGCGCACGACAACGCCCGCGATGACCCGGGCGGCATCGCGGAGGTCCGACAGAGTTACGAGCTCTGGGGGCATGCAACAATGTCCAGTGCGCCCGGACCGGCGTCAACACGGCAATGAGAAACGCGGGTGGACCCGATCGAGCGAGCCGTCGACCGCGGCCAGCCGCCGCGAAACTACGCGCAGATCCGGTTTCGTCCGCCGGACTTTGCCTTGTACAGCGCGCGGTCGGCGCTCTGCAGCAGGTCGTCATGCGTGACCGGGTCGCTTCCCTTCGCCAGTGCCACACCGACCGAGATCGTGATCGGCAGGACACTTCCCGGCGCCAGCTCGAAACGGTGCTCGTCGACGTTGCGGCGGAGCCGCTCGGCGAACGTCATCGCCCCCTGCCAGGCGGTGTCGGGCAGCATGATCACGAACTCGTCGCCGCCCAGGCGCGCGACCGTGTCGGTCTCGCGCGCCGTGCTCCGCATGATCTCGCCCAGCTCGGCGAGCACCATGTCGCCGGCCGAGTGGCCATTGCCGTCGTTGATGTCCTTGAAGTGGTCGATGTCGACCATCAGGACGGCCAGCGTCGAGGTGCGGCGGCGCGCCTGGCGCCACTCGCGCGACAGCCGTGACTCGAACGCGCGCCTGCTGACGCAGCCTGTGAGCACATCAGTGCCCACCAGCTCGATCAACCGGCTCCGCATCTCGTTGTAGCTCTCGCCGAGCAGCGTGAGATCGTCCGGGCGCTTGTCGGCGCTGCTGTCGTACTCGCCGGTGAAGTCGCCCACTTCGACGCGCTTCACGAACTGGCGCAGGTTGTTCATGCGCGACCGGAAGCTCCCGAAGATCATCACCAGCACTCCGCTCACGAATGCGAACAGCGCGCTGTTGATGATCAACACTGACCAGAGCGGTGCCGGACCGGCGATGTGCGGCGGCACGAACCGCGACGCGATGATGTACGTCGCGATCGTCGTCACCGCCGATGCGATCCCGAGCCAGCGGCCAAAATAGAAGACCGTCAGCTGCAGCCCGAGAAAGCCGAGGATCAGGATGCGATGAAACTGCGAAGGCGGTGCGCTGAAGTAGACCAGCGCCGAGACCATCAGCAGATCGGCCAGCAGGGTGAATGTCGCGACGCCGCGCGGCAGTCCTTTCGTTTCGCCCTGCACTGGCGGACGCTCGAGAATGCGCCCGACGAGTGCCGTGAACAGGAAGTAGAGCGCCGCCGCCGCGGCCACGGGAAGCCACGCGCCACGGGTGTCGCCTGAACCGTAGCGGACGACCGCGCTGATCCCAGCGACCAGCACCGCTGCATAGCGGATCCAACGCTGCCAGAGCAGCACCTGCCGCTGCAGTTCGGCACTGTCCTGCCGCAACTCCGCATGGATCTGCGTATAGCTGCGAGTGAAGTCGCGCGAGCTATCCCGATCGCTGGTCGGGGTGAGCGGCGTCGGCGTCGGGGGCGTCGGGGTCGGGGCTGACGGAGTTGCCTGCGTCGTCATCGGATCGCGATTCTTTCCCCGAACGTGGTCGAGAGCATGGGCTGGCCAATGGTCGTGCGCCTGCCCGAGCGGGCAGCCGTCTATACTGGACGCCCGAGCGGCGAGAACGACACGCCGCGCCCACACTGACGGGAGGGGCATCCGACGCGGCGGAACAGGTTGTGCGTTTGGACACACCAGCCCCCCCGGCTACCGCCCTCCAATCTCGCAGGACTGACGGTCATGACTCACAGTGGAATCGAGCCTCTCGACGAGCGCTTGGGCGGACTAGTCCCCGGGCGTGCGTACGTACTGAGCGGGGCACCCGGCACGGGGAAGACCGTCGCCTGCCTCGAGTTTCTCGCCGCGCATTTCGACGACGAGAAGCGCGCCGTGATGATCACCCACGACGACCCCTCCGACCTCATGTCGCAGGCGAAGTTCCTGGGCATCGATCTCGACAAGGCGCTCGCCGACGAGCGTCTCATCCTCCTTCGCTACCAGCTCGACTTCGTTCGCCGGTACGGCCGCGCCGCTTCGGTCGAAGTGGTCTTCGAAGAACTGCGACGCCTGCTCGGCTCCGTCGTGCCCGGCTTTGTCGTCGTCGATTCCATCGCACCATTCCTCGAGGGCGGACCCGCCTCGGGCGCTGGTATCAGCGCGCTGCTCGAGTTCCTCGACTCGCTCGGCGCCACATCAATGGTGACCTACCCCGGCGACTTTTCCGCGGCGTACGATCGGCGGCTCGAGTCGCTGATGCAGCGCGCCGCAGGAATCTTCCATCTCTCGGCGGACGCGGACCGCACCGGTCACCTCGAGATCCGGAAGGTGCGCTACCAGGTGCCGTCCACGGCGTCGATTCACTACCGCATCCAGGCCGGCACAGGCATCGTTGCACTCGCTGACGCTCGCGCCCGTCGCGCCTCCGACATCGCCGAGGAATCGCGGCGCAAGGTCCTCGTCATGGACCTGACGCGCAGCTTCCCCGAAGAGCTGCTCCACGGGCTTCGCACCGGTTATGACGTCACCGTCCGCACCGGGGTGGCGAGCTCCTACACCGAGCTCGTCGCCGGAATCGGCGCGGTGCTGATCGACGTTCGCCGCGACAGCATCGAAGAGGTCCTCACGCTCGTCCGCGAGCTTCGCCGCGGCGCGAACGTCACGCCGATCATCATCGCGACGCAATATCAGATGCGCTCCGACGACCGCGCCCGCGCATTGCGTGCCGGTGCCGACGATTTCATCGGCGCGCATCTCCACCCGGAAGAGTTTCTGATCCGCCTGGCGACCGCCGTCCGGCGCGGACACAGCGAAGCACCGGTCGAGCAGGATTCGCCGCTCGTCATCCAGCCGACCAACGGCAATGGCCCCAAGCCGCTCGACCAGGCTCAGTTCCGCACTGCGATCGGTGAGCATCTGAACCGCGACCGCGCCCCCTTCTTCACCTTGGTCACTCTCCGAGCGCCGCAGCGTGGACTCGACCCCGTCGTCGATCTGGCGCTCCGGAATGTCCGGATCGAGGGCGGCGACCTCGTTGGCGTCGACGGCGATCATGTCGCGGTGTATCTGCACTCGGCGCGGCGAAAAGATGTCGTTCCCTTCGTCGAACGACTCCGGCAGGACGCACTGAAAGCGGGCTTCGGCGACCTTGCCGTCGAGACCGCGGCCTACCCGGCGGATGCTGACCGCGTACAGTCACTGATGAATGGAGCTCCATCCGCACGGGGTGGCGATGCGGTATGAGGCGAAGGCCACGATCGCGATGGGGTCCATCATTGCTGTCGCCTCCATCGGATTCGTCGGGCTCCGCCAGGCGATGGCCCCGCCGGTTCGCGCCTTTCCGCTGATCGAGTCGGCCAACAGCTTCGCCGTTCACGATCCGGAATTCATCCAGCCCGACTCCGCCACTTACGCGCCCTTCGCTACCGCTGACGCCGAGTGGCGCCGTCGCTACGCGAACCCGGCTGCGCTGCGCGACCCGGCCGCATACGTGACGAGCACCAGCGGCGGCAGCTTCTGGCACCCGTCGCCGGAGCAGGCGCTCGACAACGAGGTGTACGCGCTGCAGAAAGCCGGACAGCTCGACTCGGCCATTACCGTACTTGGCAGCTGGGTGGACAAGCACCCGCGCGACCGCGTCGAGCTGCTCAAGCTCGCCAGGCTGCTCAACCAGGCGGGCCAGAGCGACGCGTCGGTGACGCGCTACCGGCAGCTCCTCGCGCTCGAGCCATCACGCAATCAATGACGTTGCGCGCCGCACTGTTCGCCACCGCGCTCGCATCGGCGGCTCTCACCGTCGTCGCCGAACCGGCCGCGGCGCAGCGACGCGTCACGCCCAGGCCGCGCGGCGCCCGACACGCGGCGCGATCGGAGACGGTACGCGCCGAATTCGCTGGCGTACTCCTCCAGACGAAGCGTTATGACGAAGCGGTCCGGGAATACCGCGCGCTCATCGGCATCGATCCGTCCAACCCCGCATACAGACTCGGCCTCGCTCGTGCGTTTGCCTGGGGCGGTCATCCTCGCGACGCCGAGCCGGTGCTCGCCGCGCTCGTGCGGGCGCACCGCGCCGACACCGCGGCGACGCGGATGCTCGTCGAGGTCCGTCTCGCCCTCGAGCCGGGATCGGCCGAGGCGGCGGGCTGGGTGCGGGAATCACCCCGCAATTCGGATTATCGTCTCGCCCTCGCCCGCGCCTACGTTCGCGAGCGACGCTACCCGCCGGCATTCGCGGCCTTTGATACGCTGCTCGCGTCGGGCACCACCGTCGCACTGCTCCGTGAGGCAGCCGGGGCACACGCTGCGGCGCGTGATTCCACCGGCAACGTCAGGCTGCTCGCCCGAGCCGTCGCCCTCGATCGCGCCGACGGCGGCCTTCGCCGCGACTACGCCGCCGCCCTCGCCTGGTCGGGCGACCGGCGCGCCGCGATCGCCGAGTACACCGACCTGCTCCGGCGCGCGCCTAACGATGCCGATCTTCTCTTCCTCCGCGGACGCCTCGAAGTCTGGGCGGGCGACTACGGTGCGGGCGAGCGCGACCTGACACAGTCGCTCGCTCGGCGGCCGTCGCGCGAAGCGTACGCGATGCTTGGCGACATGTACCGCTGGCGCGGCGATTACAGGAAGTCGCGCCAGGCGTATGCGTCGGCGCTCGCGCTCGCCCCGGGCGACACGATCGCGCTCGCCGGCCTTGCGGAGCTCGAGCGGCTGCGGACCGGTGTCGTTGCGTCCGGCGTCCCGCCCGACATCGGCTGGACCGCGCAGTTCACCCACAGCGAGGACAACGCCGGCTTCCTCTATCTCGCCGGCGGACTCGCCCGCGGATTCGAGCTCGGGCGCGGCAACACTGTCGGCGTC
>JBKJQR010000065.1:0-16373 GCA_046593895.1 Gemmatimonadaceae bacterium
CGTTCAAGCCCGACCCCGTGACCAATCGCCAGGATTCACGGCGCATCTTCGACTTCATCAGTCTCAGTCCGTCGGCGATGCACACGATCACCTTCCTCTTCAGCCCGTGGGGAATTCCGGCGAACTACCGCGAGATGCGCGGCTCCGGTGTGCACGCCTACAAGTGGGTCGATGCCAAGGGCGACGCGGTGCTCGTCAAGTATCACTGGATCCCGAAGGCCGGCGAGCGCAACCTGCTGCAAGCCGAAGCCGAGCAGATCCAGGCCAAGAACTTCAATCACGCGACGGAAGACCTGCACGATGCGATCGAGCGCGGCGACTATCCCGAATGGGAGCTGCAGGTGCAGATCATGGAGGACGGCGAGCATCCCGAGCTCGATTACGATCCGCTCGACGCAACCAAGGTGTGGCCGCCCGAGCAATACCCGCTGATGCCCGTCGGCCGCATGGTGCTCGACCGCAATCCGACGAACTATTTCGCTGAAGTCGAGCAGGTCGCCTTCGGCACCGGCGTGATGGTCGATGGGATGGACTTCTCCGACGACAAGCTGCTCCAGGGGCGCACCTTCTCGTATTCCGACACGCAGCGTCATCGCGTCGGCCCGAACTACCTGCAGCTGCCCATCAACCGTCCGCACAGTGCGGTCGCGACGAACCAGCGTGATGGTCAGATGACGTACGATGTCGGCGGCGCCGAAGCGGGGGGCAACCCGCACGTCAACTACGAGCCGACGGCCCGCGGCGGACCGGTCGAGGCAACCGCCACCGGACCTGGACACCACCCGTTCGTCTCGGGACACATCGTCAGGCAGTCGATCAGCCGCGAGAACAATTATGGTCAGGCGGGCGATCGTTACCGTGCCTTCACCGATCGAGACCGCGATGAGCTGGTGCTCAACCTCGTCGCCCAGCTCACGCCATGCGGCGATGACATCCGGGCGCGCATGATCGATCACCTGACGCGGTGCGACGCCGACTACGGTCGCCGCGTTGCCGAGGGACTGGCCATGGCCGCCGCGAAGATGAGTGGAAAAGTGACGAGCGAGATGGTCGGCGAGGGGTCACGCTGATGCGGTGCATCGAGTGTGACCGGCCGGCCGCGGCGCTCTGTCCGGTCTGTCAGGTGGGGCAGTGCGAAACGCACCTCGTGCTGCGCGAGCAGTGGCAGCGTCGCACTGGCGCACTGGCCGGGTGCAATCATGTGAACCGGCCCGCCGCATCGCGAACTCCGCGCGCGACTGCCTGACGGCGCGATGATCAACAGGCGCGCGTCGTCACCGGCGGCGCGCGCCTGCTGGCTGTTGCTCCCCGAGTAGCTGCACGGCATCCTCGAAGTCGCCTGCCTCCAGTCGGGCCAGCGTTGCGTCGACCTGTCCGATCATGGCGCGCGCGACATCGCCGCTGCTGCTCTCCGACGTCGCCGCCATCGCCAGCTCGGCCTTCTCGGCAATCAGCAGCCGGCGGACGTTGCGCATCGTTTCGTCGCGACGCAGCTCGTCGCTCGCGAGGTGCAGCGCGTCGATCTGCCCGCGCGCACCAGTACGGCGCGCGTCGAGCGCCTGTTCGATCGCGTCCAGGACCTCGGGACGCGCGACGTGCTGGCGCCGCATCTCGCCGAGCTCCTCGATCGATCGCGCGACGCGCCGCAGCTCGAGCCGCGCCCGATCGAGATCGGTCGTGTCGACGTTCTCGGGCACGAGGCCAAGCCGTCGGAGGAGCCGCGACATCGAGACCCCCTGCACGACAAGCGACAGCAGCACGACCCCGAACGTCATGGCGACGAGCTGGTCGCGATGCGGAAACCGCGCCGGAATCGACAGCGCGAGTACCATCGACAGAGCGCCGCGCAACCCGCCCCACGTGAGCACGGCCGTCCAGCTGGCCGGCATGCGCTCGCTCGTTGGCCTGAAGAGGAGAGAGGTCACGGCGATCACCGCGAAGCGCGCGACGAGCGAACCCACGAAACCAACCCCGATGATCGCCCATGAGGCAACGAGCATCCGCGGCTCGACCTCGAAGCCGATCAGCAGGAACACGAACGAGTTCAACGCGAACGCGAGATAGTCCCAGAAGCTCTCGACGGCGAGCTGCGTCGAGGGAGACATCCCGGTGTGCCAACCCACCGTCCCCCAGTACATCCCGGCCGACACCGTCGCGATGACCCCCGACAGGTGGAACTGCTCGGCGACCGCGAACGAACCATAGGCGGCGATGACGGTGAGCGTGAGCTCGATCATCGGGTCGTCGAGCCGCTTCGTGATCTGGGTCGTGAGGAAGCCGATCCCCGAGCCGACCAGCACTCCGCCGCCGACGATGAGCGCGAATTGCGCGAGCAGTGATACCGCCGAGACGCCCGAGCCGCTGACGTAGGCGAGGATCAGCGAGAAGAATACGACCGAGGTCCCGTCGTTGAGCAGACTTTCGGCCTCGACGAGCGTGGTCAGTCGATGGCCGACGCGCAGCTGCTTGAAGAGCGAGACGACTGCAATGGGATCGGTGGCGGCGATCACGCCGCCGAACACGAGCCCGTACCGCCAATCGAACGTCGGGTCGAGACCGAGTGCCGCCATGATCGGCGTGATGATCGCGGCGGTGAGCGCAATCGCCGCAATCACGCCGGGCACTGCGAGGGTCGCGATGGTACGCTGCAGCTTCCGGATCTCCCGTATGTCGAGGTTGAAGGCCGCCTCGAAAAGGAGTCCGGGAAGAATCAAGGCGAACAGCAGATCCTTGGTGAGGTGCGGCGCGTCGACGAGCCGGAGGCTGCCGAGCAGCAAGCCGACGAGGACGAGCGTGACCGTGTAAGGCGCGCGCAGGCGGCGCACCGAGATCGCCACGCCGGTCGCGATCGTGAAGAGCAATACAAAGCTGGCCGCATGTGGCATTGCAGATTCCGTTGGGGCTGCGCGCGCTCGAGGTACGCGGTCGCGCAACGAGGTTGCAGCCGCTACATTCGGGCGTTCGTTTCCGATTCACTCGCATGATGCCCATCGCCACCACACGTCCACAAGTCCCTCTCGCCGTCGCCCGATTGCGGCGGCCGTCCTGCTCCGGGAGTCGCCGATGAGCGGGGACGGACTGTTCTACCGGCAGACGCGCGACCGCCTGTTCGCGTTGTTTGCGACCTCGTTCGTGCTCCTCCTCGTCCAGCGGACGGCGCTTGCCCTGGCGACCGACCTGGTGTCCGACATCGTGTGGTTCGACGTCATCCGACTCGCGGCGTTCGCGCTGATCATCGTTGCCATCATCGACAAGAATCGGTCGACGCGCGGCTGAGCTGAACGCCGCCGGGCGCGCGCTGCTGCGCGTTGTCGGGCGCGCGTTGGTTCGCGGTGCCGAGCGCGCACAGCACGCCGTCTCGACGTCGCTCGGCGTGAGCGAGGGCGGCCGCGCCGAGACGGTGAAGGCGATGCTCGCCAACAACGCGCGCCGTGCGCCGGGCTACTGGATACAGCTTGTCCTCGCGGCCGGCATCGCGACGCTCGGGTTGGTGCTCAACAGCACAGCGGTCGTCATCGGCGCGATGCTCGTCTCGCCGCTCATGGGACCGATCATCGAGCTCGGGATGGGATTCGCCGTTGGATCGTCGCTGCTCGTGATGCGGGCGTCGCTGCGGGTCGCGCTGAGCGTGGTCGTGGCGGTCGTCGTCGCGATGCTGCTGACCCTGTCGCTACCGTTCCACGAAGTCACGGCCGAAGTGAGCGCGCGCGCGGCGCCGACCGCGCTCGACCTGCTGGTGGCGATCTTTTGCGCGCTGACGGCGGCGTACACCACGGTGCGGCCGGGCGCCGATAGCACGGCGGCTGCGGCAGGCACGGCAATCGGGATCGCGCTCGTTCCGCCGCTCTGCGCCGTCGGCTTCGGCATTGGCACGTTCAGCGGAACGGTGACGGCGGGCGCGTCGTTGTTGTTTACGGCAAACCTGTCGGCGATCCTGGTGCTCTCGGTCTTCAGCTTTCTCCTGCTCGGATTCAACCGCGTCGACGCGGAGCGCCTCGAAGCCTCGTTCACAGAGCGCGACGAAACGCGGACCGGCCGTCTCGCGGCGCGATTCCAAAGCGCCCTCGCGCTCGGCTTCGGGTCGCGGCACGGCGTGCCGATGCGCCTCCTGGTCCCGGTCCTGTTCCTCGGCGCGGTCTACGTGCCGCTGCGCAGCGCCCTCAATGAGGTCACCTGGGAAGTGCACGCGCGCGATGCCGTCCGTCGCCTGGTTCACGAGGCGAGCCCGGGCGCCGTGCAGACGCAGGTCACCATCGAGCGGCGCACGCTCGCGCTGCGGCTGCTGGTCGTTGCCGCCGCCGACGCGGCGATCGCGCTCGAGGACAGCCTCACCGCACGAATTGGTCGCGCCACCGGTGTCGTGCCGTCGGTGTCGGTGATCGCGGTGCCTAACGCGCGATCACTGCTCGCCCAGGCGGCGGCGGAGGCGCGGATGCCGGCGTCTTCGGTGAGGCCCGTGGAACCGGCCCGCGATCTGCGCCAAGCGGTCGCCTCCGCGCTCGCCGCCGAGTGGCCGGCGGCGGCCGGCCCGCTCGGCGCGTGGACGCTGACGATGTTCGCGCGCGACACGGTCCGGCTCACGGTGTGGCATCTCGGTGCGCCGATCGGCGCCGTGGCGGAGGCACTTCTCTCGCGCTCGCTCGCCGCGCACGTACACGCACCAGTGGTCCTCGCTTCCCGGGCCCTGCCGGCGGCCCCGGTGGCCGTCGCCGCCGGCGGGACGACGGAGTGGCTGCAGTCGGCCCGCGCGATCGTCAACGAGATCGCGCAGACCGACAGCGTGGTGGCCTGCGCACGGGCGCCGGTCCGCCGCCTTCAACCCGCGTCGATGCGCCGGGCGCTGGCGGCGCTCCGCGCTACCGATCTCTTTCGCGCCGGCCGCCTGACGATCGCCGAGGGTGCGACCCTCGACCTCCGCGCCGCCCTGCGTTCGTGCGACGGGCTCGCGGTCAGCGCGGCGGCACCTCCCGCCTGACGGCGGTCAGCGCTTCGCGACGAGCTCGCCGACCGCTCGCACCACGCTCGGCCAGGCGGCCGACGTCGGGGCGATGAGGTCGAAGTGCCCGGCGCGCGGGATGATCACGAGGCGCGCGTCGTCTCCGGCGGCGCGCGCTCGCTCGGCGAACGCGCGGCTCTCGTCTACCGGAACGATCGGATCGATCGCGCCATGGATCAATCGCGAGGCAACGCCTAACGGCAGCTGTTCGAGCGGGCTGGCCGCCGCGTAGCGATCCGGTCGTTCAGCAGCTTCGCCGTCGAGCAGCGCGCGGACCGACCGGTTGCACCCCCCGGGCAGCGCGCCGTAGGCGCGGAGGTCGGTGATCCCGGCGAGGCTGACGACGCCGCGGATCGTGATCGATGCCGGGACCGGCGGCGCATCGCCGATCGCCGTCCGCTCGCGGTCGGCGACCCAGAGCGCGAGCTGGCCCCCGGCGGAATGACCGGCGAGTACCACGCGCCCGAGATCGAGCGGGTACTTCGCGGCGAGCTGCTCGACGTATGCGGTCGCCCGCGCGACGTCCTCGAAGGTGCCCGGCCACCCGCCGCCAGCGTCGCCGATCCGCCGATACTCGATCGCCCAGGTGGCAACGCCACTTCGCGCCAGCGCCGCGGTCGCCGGCCCGACGTGGTCGAGCGTGAAGTCGGACTGCCAGCAGCCGCCATGGATGAAGACCACCAGCGGGAAGGGGCCGCTGCCGTTAGGCAGGCGCAGCTCACCGAACTGCAAGGGTCCCGGTCCGTAGGCGATGCGCGCGTCGGCGGGTGGGACGCGCATCGCGGCGACCGTAGCGTACGCGATCGGCTCGTCGGCGACCCGGTGACGACAGGCGCCTGCGGCGCTAACGATCGCTAGAGCGAGCGCGCAGACCTCCCACGCGCCCCTCCGCATCACGGCTTGCGTCGCGCCCGCATCCAGAGTGGAGAGCCCACGCCTGGAACCTGAAATCCAACCGCGCGACCCGAATTGATCTCGAATGTCACCGGTGTCACTTCGACGTCGAACACCTTGCCCTTGTCGAGAAACGCCGGCATGAAGCGATTGGCATCAGCGGTGGGCACGAGCTCGAACTGCCACGGCTCCTCACCCATATCCACGATCGCCCGCATCACGCCCTTGGAGTTGACGATCTCGAGATGATGTTCGGGAGAGGGCCCGCCTGGTCCCATCATCGTCAGCAGGTAGCTGCCGAGGAAGGGTGCCATCTGCGCGTCGGTCAGGCCAGTGCCCGAACGCGACGGTCGCGTGACGATGTCGATCGCGATCGAACTCGTCGCCCAGCGGAAGCGCAGCGTCGCGGTATCTGGCGCGACACGCGGAAAATCGAAGGTCAGGATTTCGGTCGGCTCGACCGCCGTGGGGTGCGCCGCAATCGCGAGCAGCATGTCCGGCAGCTTGGGCGGCTGCATGTGGAAGAGCTGCGCCTTGGCGTTGACGTACAGCGTCCAGTCTCCCGGCCCGGTGACGAGCCACAACGAGTATTTGCCGGCGGGCAGCGCGTGGCCCTGCACCGTGACCGGCTGCGAGACCTCGAGCGTCGTCGCCCAGTTGGCGCCCGGCGTCCACACTTCGCCCGGAGTGACCAGCTTCCCGAACACATGCTCGCGCCCGCGCACCTGCGCCCGGCCGTAGTCGATGGTGATCACGGTTCCGTCGACCGTCTGCGAGACAGATCCGCGCTCACTCGCCCGGAGCTGGGCGCGCGCCGGCAGCGCCAGACAGACGATCACGCCGAGGACGGCGACGGTACAGATACGAAATGAACGCGACATGGGGATGACTCCCGGAGGGTGATTCAGCAATCCTGCCTAACGATCGCCGAAGGCGGCGTCGATCGAGCCGCGGATACCGTTCAACGACCAGCCGTCGGCATGGAGCTTGTACGCGAGGCGTGCCTCGCCCTGGCAGATCTCGCAGTGCTGCGCCATCCCGTCTTCATAGCAGGACAGCAGCGAATAGAATCCGGTTTGCGCTGCGCAGCCGCAATAACAGTGGATCCCGTCGACCACCGCGGGGATCTCGCGCACCATCTCGAACGCCGGCGCGGCGTGCTGGATCTCGAGCTGTTTCGCGTGGAGCACGCGCGCTGCGGTGATGCCGGGACGCGGCGTCGGATGGACCACCGGGCCGCGACCGAGCGATCGGGAAGACCCGAGCGTCCACGCGCGCCGCGGCACGAGCGCGACCGCGAGCACGAAGAGAAATCGACGACGAGATGATGCGATGCCGCGCATGGCGCAGACCCCGGACGTTGAATTACCGCAAAGCTACTGCGTACACCGCCGATCGGCGACCGCTCGCGAAGGGCGGACAGTGCGCCTTGCGTCGGCCACCCATCCTCGCCGTGCGGCGGGGTGGTAACTTCGCCGCTCGATCGGCTCGAAAGTCGCATCTACATCGGGGCCGCGGCCCACAATACCCCGCGCAACGTGTCCCACCGGATCGAGAACTCCAAACAACACGACATGACAACCGCCATGCCTAACGCCGGTGTCACACATCGCGACGCGGTTCATATCGCGAGCTATCTGTACACGCTGCAGTGACGAAACCCGACGACGCGAGCGGTCGCGAACCACGCAACCGCGACGACAGGGGCAACGAGACGCCGGCCGATGCCGAGACCCAGTCGAAGGCGAAGCGGAAAGAAAGCTTCGACGCCGCCGCGACCCACGAGGTCGTCCGCCGCGAGGCAGTGAAGGAGCTCGATCGTTCCCCGGCGGCTCTCGCCTGGTCTGGTCTTGCCGCCGGGCTGGCGATGGGTTTTTCGTTCGTCGCCGAGGGCACGCTCCGGTCGCACCTTCCCGACGCCGAGTGGCGGCCGCTCATCGCGAAGCTCGTGCTTGCAACAACCACCATGTTCGACGAGAAGCTCAAGTCGGCATTCCACGACATCGGCCTCGAGGCCGTCGAGCCGAGTGCGGGCACGATCTTCATCCGGGCGATCTTTGCCGGAATGCTGATTGCGCTGCTCGTCTGGATGCTCCCCGCGGCGAGGACCGCCCACGTCTGGGTCATCGTGATCATGACATGGCTTGTCGGCGCCGCTGGTCTCGCCCACGTTATCGTCGGCTCCGTCGAGACGAGCTATCTAATCTGGTCGGGCGCGGCGTCCGTCGGGACGTACGTCTTCCACTTCATGCTGCCGACGCTGCTCGGCAACACGTTAGGCGGGGTCGGGCTGGTGGCGATCGTCAACCACATGCAGGTGACGTCCGGCGAGAGCTAGCGCAGCGCCGGGAGCGCGGCGATGCGGCTCGCCAGGTCCCACGGCGCGCCGCCGGCACGGTTCGTCAGGATGACGATCGTCAGGCGCCGCGACGGAATTTTGAGGATCGCATTGGTGAATCCGCTCGTCTCGCCGTGGTGCCGCAGGCGCGGCCCATCGCTCGAGCTGTCGACGAACCACCCGAACCCGTACCCGGTAGGGACGCCACCGGTCGTCACCGCCGACGTCCATGCCTCGCGCTGATCGGACTCGCTGACGAGCGCGTGTGTGTCGAGCGCGGCGTCCCATTTTGCCAGGTTATCGATCGAGCTGTAGATGCCACCGTCGCCGAGCACGGCGCTCGTCGCACTCTGGTCGGTCTGCCGAATACTGCCGGCATCGATCGTGTAGCCGATCGCGCGGTCGCGTACGGTGGATCTTCCGCGCTCGTAGGCGACGGTGCCGGACATTCCAAGCGGAGCAAAGATCCGCTCGTGTAGAAAAAAGGCGAACGATTGGCCCGACACTCGCTCGACGATCAATGCGAGCAACGCGTACCCGGTGTTGCTGTATCGATACGCCGACCCCGGCGAAAAATACGTGCTCTCGGCGTGCGCAAGCAGCAGCGGGACGTCGGCGTCGTGCACCTGCGTCGTCTGGCTGTCAGGCACGAAATCTTCGTACGCCCAGAGCCCGGAGCTGTGCGTGAGCAGCATGCGGATCGTGACGCCCTTGGCGCTCGGCGGAAGTTGCGGCAGGTAGTTCGTGATCGAATCGTCGTAGCGCAGCCGTCCCGATTCCTTGAGCAGCATGATCGCGGTGGCCGTGAACTGCTTGGTCAGCGACGCGAGCCGATAATTGGTCTGTGGGGTCGAACGACTGCGCGCGTCGATGTCAGAAAAACCATACGAGCGGGAGAGCACGGTCCGCCCGTCGTGCACGATCAACACGCCCGCCCCTGGCGGGTCGCCCCGGGAGTACTCGCGCATCAGCGAGTCGACGGCCACGTGAAGGTCGGTCACTGGCGCGGGGGAGGGGTGCGGTGTTTGACACGCAGCGAGTGAAACAGTCGCGGCGACGATGATGGCCTTCACGATCGACCTCACGAGGTGGTCTACGGCCCAAACTACGCGCTTCACGCTTCTCTTTCCACTTCGTCGGCGGCATATTCCCTCGCCATGGCCCCCAAGGAACCCACCCCGGTGCTCGATGCACGTGCGATCGAGCGTACCCTCAAGCGCATGGCTGACGAGATCGTCGAGCTGAACGACGGCACCGACAACCTCGTCATCGTCGGGATCCAGCGCCGCGGAGTGCAGCTCGCGCGCCGCATCGTCGCGATCATCGCCGACAGTGAGGGAGTGACAGTGCCGTCGGGGTGCCTCGACATCACCCTCTACCGCGACGACCTGCAGACAGTCGGACCGCGCCCCGTGGTCGGCCCGACGGATCTCAGCGCCGACATCAATGGCAAGCGACTCGTCATCGTCGACGACGTGCTCTACACGGGGCGGACGATTCGCGCCGCGCTCGACGAGCTGGCGGACTTCGGCCGACCGGCGCGCATCGCGCTGGCGGTGTTGATCGACCGCGGGGGCCGGGAGCTGCCGATCCAGCCCGACGTCGTCGGGAAGACGGTCGACGTCCCCGCCGGCTCCCGCATCGACGTCCTCGTCAGCGAGCTCGATGGGCGCGACGCGGTCATCCAGGCGGCGCGCGAGGCCGCTGCGTGACCGGTCCGCTCGGCAAGGACCTTCTCGCGCTCGAGCCGCTGTCGTCGGACCAGATCAATCTCATTCTCGACACCGCCGAGCCGTTCAAGGAAATCAGCGAGCGCGCGATCAAGAAAGTCCCCACGCTGCGCGGTGCGACGATCGTCAACCTGTTCTTCGAGTCGTCGACGCGGACGCGCATTTCCTTCGAGTTTGCCGAGAAGCGCCTGTCGGCGGACACGGTGAATGTCGCCGCGTCGGGGTCGAGCGTGAGCAAGGGCGAGACGCTGGTCGATACCGCGCGCAATCTCGAGGCGATGCGGATCGACATGGTCGTCATCCGCCACGGCGCATCGGGAGCCGCGAAATTTCTCGCCGCCCGCATCGAGAGCAATGTCATCAACGCCGGCGACGGCACGCACGAGCACCCGACGCAGGGTCTCCTCGACCTGCTGACGCTGCGCGACCACTTCAAGCGGATCGACGGTCTCAAGGTCTGCATCTGCGGTGACGTCCTCCACTCGCGCGTTGCCCGCTCGAACATCCATGGCCTGAAGAAGCTCGGTGCCGAGGTCGCGGTCTGCGGGCCGCGGTCGCTCATGCCTAACGCGATCGACGAGATGGGGGTCACGGTGTTCGACCGGATCGAGGACGCGATCCAGTGGGCCGACGCGCTGAACATCCTCCGCCTGCAGCTCGAGCGGATGACGGCCGGGTACATCCCGTCGCTTCGCGAGTACAATCGCGTCTTCGGCGTGTCGCGGGAACGACTCGAGCGTGCGCCGAAGGACGTCCTCATCCTCCATCCCGGTCCGATGAATCGGGGCGTCGAGATCGACAGCGACGTGGCCGATGGTCCGCACAGCGTGATCCTCAACCAGGTGACTAACGGCGTGGCCATTCGGATGGCGGTGCTCTACCTGTTGTCCGGCGGGCAGGCGCATCTCGCCGAGGCGGCGAAAGGGAGCGACCGATGACACGACCGCTGGTCCTCCGCGGTGGTCGCGTCATCGATCCGGGTGCGGGCCGCGATGGCGTCGGCGACGTCGTGATCGAAAAGGGCAAGCTCACCGGCATCGGCCGCAACGATGGCGCGCCTGACGATGCGGAGATCATCGACTGCGCGGGACTGATCGTGGCCCCGGGCTTCATCGACGTGCACTGCCACCTCCGCGAGCCGGGGCGCGAGGACGTCGAGACGATCGCCAGCGGCGCGCGGGCCGCCGCGGCCGGCGGGTTCACCGCGGTCTGCGCGATGCCGAATACCGATCCCGTGACCGACAATCAGGCGGCCGTCGGCTTCATCGTCAGGCAGGCGCAGCGCGCCAACGCGGCGCGCGTCTATCCGATCGGCGCCATCTCGGTCGGGCAGAAAGGCGAGGCGCTCGCCGAGTTCGGGGAGATGGTCGGCGCCGGCGCGGTGGCGGTCAGCGACGACGGCAAGCCGGTGGTCAGCGCCCAACTGATGCGGAGCGCGCTCGAATATGCGCGCACCTTCGGCATTCCCGTCGCCGATCACTGCGAAGAACCGACGCTCGCGCACGGTGGCGCGATGAACGAAGGCATCGTCAGCGCACGGCTCGGCCTCATGGGAATTCCGAGCGAGGCCGAGGAGATCATGGCGATCCGCGACATCCTGCTCGCGCGTCGCACTGGCGGTCACGTGCATCTGTGCCACATGAGCACGCGCGGCTCGGTCGAGCTGATTCGCTGGGGGAAGGAGCGGAAGATCAACGTGACGGCCGAGGTCTGCCCGCATCATCTGTCGCTCACTGAGCAGGAGGTAGAGGGGTACAACACCAACGCCAAGATGAACCCGCCGCTCCGCACGGCCGACGACGTCGCCGCGTTGCAGGAAGGCGTGAAGGACGGGACAATCGACGTGATCGCCACCGACCACGCGCCGCACCATTACGACGAGAAGGAGCGCGAGTTCGCCGACGCGCCTAACGGCATCGTCGGCCTCGAGACGGCACTGGCGGTCAACATCACGTGGCTCGTCAGCAGCGGCATTCTCGATGTCGTCACGCTCATTACGCGGATGTCGACGGCGCCGGCGAAGCTCTTCCATCTGCCCGGCGGCACGCTGCACGCCGGCGCCGACGCGGACGTGACGGTGTTCGATCCCGCAGCCCAGTGGACCGTGGAGCCGTCAGCGTTCCGTTCGAAAGGGCGCAACACCCCCTACGCCGGGCGGACGCTGCGCGGCCTCGTCCACGCCACCATCGTCGGCGGACGGGTGATCCACCGGCTCGCGCGGTAGGCGTGCCGTGAGCATAGCGCTCCGGCGCGAGATCGTCGCCGTCTGCCGCCGGCTGTACGAGCAAGGGCTGATCGCGGGGCAGGATGGCAACGTCTCGGTGCGGTTGCCCGGAGGCCGCGTACTCGTCACTCCAGCAGGGATGTCGAAGGTGGATGTGGGGCCGAACGACCTGGTCGAGATGCATCTCGGTGAGGTCGCGTCGCCACCCCGGCTCCGTGGTCGATCAACAGGGGGACCGCGCGCCTCGTCGGAGGTGCTCATGCACCTGCGGATTTATGAGCGGCGTCCCGACGTGCAGGCGGTCGTACATGCGCATCCACCGACGGCGACAGCGTTCGCGGTAGCCGGAGAGGGGTTCATCGATTGCGTCCTGCCGGAGGTTATCTTTCAGGTCGGCCAGGTGCCGTTGCTCGAGTACGCAACGCCCGGGACCGCAGCACTCGCTGACAGCTTCGAGCCGTATATCCGGACGCACGACGCATTCCTGCTCGCGAACCACGGGGCGACGACGGTTGGCCCTTCGCTGCTCCTCGCACATCAGCGGATGGAAAGTCTGGAGCACGCCGCGCGAATCATCCTTGCGGCGCGCCAGGTGGGCCGGGTGAACCGGCTCAGTGCGGAGCAGGTGTCGGAACTGATGGCGGCGCGGCAACGTGCCGGGTTGGCCGGACCATATCCTGGCTGTTCGACGACGAGCAGCGGGCAAGAGAAGCGATGACGACTCAAGCTGGAAATCCGATGGACGCGGTTGCGGCGCTGATGCTCGAGCGCCAGCGGTACGAGGACTGGATCGCGCAGCTCGAGAGCCGCCGCTCGATCACGCCCCCGCACGTGTTCGAGCGCGTCCGTGGCGACTACGAGGCGCGGCTGCGCGAAGTCCTGCAGCAGCTGACTGGCCGAACCGCGGAGGTTCAGGCCACCGCCGCTGCGCTGACCGAGCGCCTGGCGCGGATGCAGAGCGAGGAGACGGCGATTCGGGACGAGCGCTACGAGGCCGAGCTCCGCTCGCATGTCGGCGAAGTCACCGCCAGCCAATGGACGGCGATCGAACGCGAGAGCGACGAGCGAATCGCGAAGCTCACCAGTGAACGCGCCAGCGTGACCGGCGAGATAGCGCGCCTGCAGCAACTGCTCTCGATGACCGGAGGGCGCTCCGCCGCGTCTGAGGCGGGATCGTCGAAGCCCGAGACGAGCCGCTCCGAGAAGGGCTCCGAACCACCGCGGTCGGGGTCATTCGACGAACTCGAGTTCCTCAAGTCGGTGACGGACGGCGAGCGCGGGGGCGTTGCCGGCAAGGCTGCCAACCGCGATGCCCCTGCGGCGCGCAGCGGAACGCCGGCGGCGTCGCCCCCTGTTCGGACGAGCGCGTCCGTCACGCGAGCCGCGACGCCGGCGAAGGGCGGTGCCAGCCTCTTCGACACCCCCGTCGCACCCGCGCCGGCAACCAACGGCGTCGCGCCTAACGCTGGGCTGACGTCGACGCCGGAGCCCACCTTTTCTGGCAGCGAGTCCGGCAGCGCGACGAATACCGGGTCGGAAGAACCGTCGAAGGCGGTGCCGGAACGCGACATGTCGGACGCGGTGCCGTCCTTTCTCCGCGACGTGCCGCAAGAGCAGACCAAGACTCTCCGCTGCGGCGAGTGCGACGCGATGAACTTCCCGACCGAGTGGTACTGTGAGCGCTGTGGGGCGGAGCTGGCTGGCATGTAGGCTGCCCCGCGCGGGCTTGCGACACGGCGATGAGGAACGCGGAAGCGCCCGGCTGCCGCGGGCGAAGGCGGAACGGCGGAGTGACGAGGAAGCGCCTAACGGCGCAAGGGCCCGATCGACGATGTCGATCGGGCCCTTCGTCGTTCATCCGACTTTCTCGACCGCCGTGGCGCGCGGCAGCGCGCCTTCCGCGTTCCGGGTTGCAGTGTCGACCAGCGAACAGCGCGACGATCTACGCGGTGCGCGCGATCTGCGCCTTGTGCCGGGCGGCCTTGTTCGGGTGGATCAGGCCCTTGCGGGCGGCGCGATCGAGAAGGCTGACGGCCGTCGTCCGCTCATCGCCGCTGGAGGATGGGGCGAGCGACTTCTTGAGGGCGGTACGAAGCGCGGAGCGCTGCCCGCGATTGCGGATCGCGGCGGCGCGCGACTTCCGCATAGCCTTCTTCGCGGAGCGAATGTTCGGCACGAGTTCTCCAGATTGATCTGATGGTGGGCGCGCCCATGGCGCGACCGGAACAAGCGTGAAATATGCGCCTCGCGTCTCGGGATGTCAAGCTGGCGCATGGCTTTACACCCCAGAGGGCGAGGGCTAGCTTTCGGCCACTTCGCGGCAGCCGCGGGCGACAACGCGCCGCGCGCCGCTGCGCCCGCGCCAGAGCGAGCCCGCGCGAGCGCGCACCGACCTTCACATCCCCGCCGTTGGAAAGCCAGGCACTCCAGACCTTTATTCTCGCCGCGCCGGTGCTCCTCTTCTCGGTCGTGGCGCACGAAGTCGCCCACGGCTATGCCGCCCTCAAGCAGGGCGACGACACCGCGCTCATGCTCGGGCGCCTGACGTTCAATCCGCTAAAGCACATCGACCCGTTCATGACGATCATTCTCCCCGTCATGCTCGCGTATTTCGGTGGGCCGATCCTCGGCGGTGCGAAGCCGGTGCCCGTCAATCCGCGCAAGTATCGGCAGTTCAAGCGCGGCGACATCATCGTCTCACTCGCCGGCATCGTCACCAACATCGCGCTGGCGATCGTCTGCACGGTGCTGATGATCGTCATTGGCCTCATTCCGGTCGTTCCGGCGCTCGGCGAGAGCCAGGCGCTCCTGCAGGCGATGATGGGATGGGGCGTCTGGATCAACCTGAGCCTCGCTGCCTTCAACCTGCTGCCCGTGCCGCCTCTCGACGGCTCGCACGTGCTCAAGTACATCCTGCCACCGGCCTGGGCGCTCCACTACCAGCGTGTCGGCTTCACGGGAATCATCGTCCTCATCGTGCTTCTCCAGACGCCGTTGCTCGGCTACTGGCTGGCCCCATCGACGCATCTGTCCATCTGGTCGTGGCAGCTGGCAGCGACGGTCGGGCATCTCTTCGGCCATCCACTTGCCCCGTGGGGCGGCGGTCAGTGACGGCGACGCACGCGCCGCCTCACGACGCGCCATCCACCGCTGCGACCGTCCGCTCGTTTCGCGGAGACGGCGACTCGACGATACCGGCATTTCTCGTCGACGCAGGCACCTTCTCCGGTCCTCTCGACCTGCTCCTCGCGCTGATTCGCGAGGAGCAGGTCGACATCTATGACATCCCGATCGCGCGCATCTGTGAGCAGTTCCTCGCCCGGATCAGCACCCTCGAGCTGAACGACGCCGCAGAATATCTCGAGATGGCGGCGCGGCTGCTGCGCATCAAGGCGCAGATGCTCCTGCCGCGCGCCGATGGCGACGACCAGTGGGACGACCCGCGCGCCGAGCTGGTGCGCCGGCTGCTCGAGTACCAGCAGATGCGCGAGGTGGTCGACGTCCTCGAGCGGCGTGGCGAAATGCGTCGCAATCAGTTTGCGCGCTCCTACGTCCAGTCCTCGCTCACGCCGCCGGCGCCGATCGCCCTCTCGCTGTCACTCCCCGAGCTGCTCGCGGCCGTCGACCGGATCCTCCGCGCCGTTAGGCAGCCGACGATGCACGAAGTCGTTGCCCGGCCGCTCGACGTGCCGGGCGCCATCACGATCATTCGCGCGGTGCTCGCACTCCGCGAGCGCGCCCGCTGGGCCGACCTCGTTGCGATCGATGCCGAACCGTGGCAGGTCCTCTCGACACTGCTCGGGATTCTCGAGATGGCGAAGGTCGGCGAGCTGCGTGTCTTTCAACAGAAACCCTTCGGATCCGTGGACATCGTCCGTGACGTCGCTGGCGAAGCTGCTTGAGGCCGCGCTCTTCGCGAGCGCTCGGCCTATCCCGTTCGACGAGCTGTCGGCGCTCGACCTCGACAGCTCGCCAGCCGCGCTTCGCGCGGCGCTCGATGAGGTGCGCGAGCATTACGACCAGGAAGGTCACGGCGTCGAGCTGGTCGAGATCGGCGAGGGGTGGCAGATCCTCACTCGCGCCGAGTACACCGAGGCGACCGAGCGCGCGCAGCTCGCGGCGCGTCCGCAACGTCTGTCGGCGGCCGCACTCGAGTCGCTCGCGATCATCGCCTATCGCCAGCCCATCGGG
>JBKJQR010000207.1:0-28461 GCA_046593895.1 Gemmatimonadaceae bacterium
GAAGCGGTCACCAGGACCGAACAGCGCCTGGACGCAAGCTTCGCGCGCGCCGTGCGAATGCTGGCGAGCTGTCAGGGACGCGTGATCGTGTCTGGTGTCGGGAAGTCGGGTCTCATCGGCCGGAAGATCGCAGCGACACTGACTTCTACCGGAACGCCCGCGACGTTTCTCCATCCCGCTGAAAGCGCGCATGGCGACCTCGGAATCGTCGGCAGCTCCGATGTCGGAATCCTCATCTCGCGCAGCGGGGAATCGAACGACCTGGTAACGCTCGTGGATCATCTGAAGCGGTTCGGTGTTCCCACGATCGCGATCACGGGCTCGAGTGGCTCCGCTCTGGCGCGCCACGCCGACGTCGCGCTGGACGCGACTGTCGAGAAGGAGGCCTGCCCGCACGATCTGGCGCCCACCACCAGCACCACCGCGGCGCTCGCACTTGGGGACGCGCTCGCGATCGCCCTGCTGGAAGAGAAGGGTTTCGCTCCCGAGGATTTTGCCCGGCTCCACCCCGGTGGCTCGCTCGGCCGGCGCCTGCTAACGCGCGTGTCAGACGTGATGGTCGGCTCGCCGCTCCCGGTCGTGCCAGCCACGGCCACCCTCCGCCAGGTCGTGGTGGTCATCGCGGAGCAGCGCGGGATCGCCATCGTATCGGATGACCTTAAAAAGGTTCGTGGGGTTTATACGGCAGGCGATCTCACGCGGCTGATGGAGCGCGAGGAGAACGTCTTCCCGATCGTGATCGGGACCGTGATGAACACCAAACCCAAAACGGCGCACGCGGATGAGCTCGGCAGCGCGGTTGTGTTCCGGATGGAGAAGGACGGCATCATGTCCATGCCCGTGCTCGACGGTAACGACGATCTCGTCGGCGTCGTGCACCTGCACGATCTGATGCGCGCCGGTGTCGTGTGAGATCGCTCTCGCTATTCGCGTTGCTAACTATTGCCGTCGCGTGCGACGACAAGCGTGAGCCACCGGTTCTGACCTGGGCGCACATGGCCGACTCGGCCGACCAGGTGATGTTCGGCGCGAGCTTCAACATGACCAACCGCGGCGTCATTCGCGCGGAGCTGCAGGCGGACACCGCCTACTTCTTCGACGACAACACGCGCATCGAGCTCGACGACGTCAATACGATTTTCTACACCGTGAGCGGCGTGAAGGACGCGGTGCTGACCTCGGACCGCGGGCGGTACAGCACGCGGCTTGGCAACATGACGGCGTTCGGGAACGTGGTGGTCAACACCGAGGCCGGGCGGAGCATCGTGACCCCGGAGCTGAACTACAATCAGGCGTCCAACCAGTTTTCGAGCGACAGCCATTTCGTGATGACCGAGCCCGGGCGTCGCCTCGAAGGCGTGGGCTTCAGGTCCGATCCCGGGCTGAACAACGTACAGGTTCTCAGCGGTGCCAGCGGGTTCGTCACCGGCCAGGGCGGCGGGACACCGGCAGCGCGGTCACCAGCGTCTCCACGGCCTCCAGCGACGGGCGTGCGCCCGGACAGCAACTGATGCGGCGCATGCTGATCGTCGCCGGCGCGATCGTCGCATCGGCGCATGTCGCCGGCGCGCAGGCGCTCCCGAACTGCGATTTCATCTTCGAGAACACGCCGGCAACCACTGCCAATCGCGTGCTGCAGCCCTCTGGGACATACCTGATGATCCTGGGTCGCGGTGTAGTCGTGTCCTGCGCCGGACAGAACAACCGCATCTCCGCCGATAGTGCGCAGCTAAACGAGGACACCGGAATCCTCTTCCTGATCGGCAACGTGCACTACACGGAGCCGCAGGCGACGATTGATGCCGACCGGATGACGTATCATCGTTTGGAGGACCGGCTCAATGCGCAGGGGAACGTAGTCGCGACGATGAGCAGCGGGTCGGTGATGCGCGCGCCGGAAGCCGACTATTATCGCGCCGTCGTCGGACGGCCCATCGCACGGACGGTAGCCACCGGGAGGCCGCAGCTCTCGCTCGTGGAGCCCGGCGCGGGCGGGGCGGCGGTCGAGCCGGTCGTAGTTCTAGCCGACAGGATCGTGCTCGTGGGCGACAGCCTCGTGTACGCCTCGCGCCGCGTGGACATCACGCGCACGTCCGTAAGGGCGAACGGCGATTCGGCGTTCGTGGACAGCGAGCGCGAGTTCGTCCGGCTCATGCTGTCACCGGTAGTGACCGGGCGCGGCGAGCGGCCGTTCACCATGCGCGGCGGAGTCATCGATCTTTTCTCGCGCGAGCGCAAGCTGGAGCGGGTGCTGGCGACTCCGTCCGGCCACGTTCTCAGTGGCGATCTCGAGCTGCTTGCCGACTCCATAGACCTGCGACTGGCGGACGAGCGGCTCCAGGAGGCCTACGCCTGGGGGCCCGGACGCGCCCGCGCGACCAGCCCCGACCGCGATATCACCGCGGATTCGATCTACGTCTCTACGCCGAATCAGCGCCTGCGCGAGATGCACGCCATCGGTGATGCCTTCGCCAACAGCATCCCTGACACCGCAACGGTCACGTCGAACGAGCGCGACTGGATCAGTGGTGACACGATCGTCGCCAGCTTCGACTCCGCCGCCGCAGGCGACACTACGCGGGCCGCACCGCGCGAGCTGATCGCATCGGGGAGCGCGCGGTCGTTCTACCAGTTCGGCAATCCGGAGGGGGTTCGCGACCGGCCGACGGTCAACTATGTCCGCGGCCGGGTCATCGCGATCGCGTTCGCCGACGGCGAGGTGAGTACAGTGACGGTCACGGACCAGGCGTCGGGAGTCTACCTGGAAGCGGAGTCGCTGACGGCGATACCGCCGTCCACTCCTGCGGCTACGACGCCACAATTACCTGCCCGGACCACACGACCGCGTCCCGGGATTCCCCGCTGATGCGCCCCGTCTATTCGCCGCGGGTCGAGGAGCTGGTCGCGCGCATGTCCACGCGGGAGCGTTCGATCGCGCTGGCGCTGAAGGCGCTGTTCGCCCGCGCGGACGAGAACGGCAGGGCAGGCGTGCACGACGTGGCGCTCGCGTTCCGCGACGACTATCTGCGCACGCTCCGGGACGAAGGGAAGAACGTCGAGCGTGAGGCCGGCCGGCTGAGTCTCGACGAGGTGGACGCGTATGTCGCGGATCACGCTCTGCCGCGGCTCACCGAGGATGGAGTGATCCGCCAGCTCGGCAGGAATCTCAAGGACCCCGACGCCTGGGTCGCCGTGGACGAAAATCTCTGGCGCGAGGTCGCGCCGGTACGCGCGGAAGTCGCCCGCCTCATCTACGAAGCCTGCGATCAGACCGAGTTCGAGCTGCATCATTCGGGCGTCATCGCGATCCCACGCGCGAGCGTGCTCGAGGCCGCAGGGCTGGTCAAGACGTATCACCGCCGGAAGGTGGTGAACGACGTCGGGCTCCGCCTCCAGCAGGGCGAGATCGTCGGACTGCTCGGCCCCAACGGAGCGGGGAAGACGACCACGTTCTACATGATCGTGGGGCTGATCAAGCCGCTCGCGGGGCGCATCATTCTCGACGGCGCCGACATCACCGACATGCCGATGTACCAGCGCGCGCGCAGGGGGATCGGCTACCTGTCGCAGGAGCCGTCGATCTTCCGCAAGCTCTCGGTGGAAGACAACATCCTCGCGATACTGGAGACCCTGCCGCTCTCGTCCGATCAGCGAAAGGCGCGGCTCGAAACTCTGCTCGACGAGCTGGGCATCAAGCGCCTGCGCAAGAACAAGGCATACACGCTCTCCGGCGGCGAGCGCCGGCGACTCGAGATCACGCGCGCGCTCGTCACCGACCCCAAGTTCATGATGCTGGACGAGCCGTTCGCCGGCGTGGATCCCATCGCCGTACACGACATCCAGACGATCGTCGCCGGGCTGCGCCACCGCGGTATCGGCGTGCTGATCAGCGATCACAACGTGGAGCAGACGCTCGACATCGTGGACCGCGCGTACATCATGTTCGACGGACAGGTCAAGGTGTCGGGAACGGTTCGTGACCTGGTATTCGACGATACAGTGGCCGAGATTTACCTCGGTCCCACATTGACGACGCGACTGCGTGCGCGGTTCGCGGAATCCGAAATCGGCGGAGTGGCGTGAAGCAAGGACTGTCGCAGGGCACACAGCTCAAGCAGGAGATGAAGATCAATCCGCGCCTGTACCAGGCGATGGATCTCCTGTACATGCCGCTGCTCGACCTCCAGCAACACCTCAAGCAGGAGCTGCTGAACAATCCTTTTCTGGAGCTGATCGAGCCCGAAGAAGAGGACGACGAGGAGACTGAGCAGGCGGAAGAGCCCGTCGAGCAGACTCCGCCCGAGGAAAAAGTCGAAGGCATCGACTGGGAGGAGATCCTCCTCGACGGCTTCGACGCGGGCGGACGGCGTGAGGAACACGAGGAGAAGGAGTACTACGAGCCTGTCACCGTCGACAGCAGGGACCTGAGCGACCACCTCCGGGACCAGATCACGCTGCTCGACCTTACTCCGCGCCAGGTACTGCTCGCCGATGAGTTCATCGGCAACATCAACGACGACGGCTACCTCGCTTCTTCCGTCGACGAGATCGTGCTCGCGCTCAACGAAGTTCTGGAGCGCGCCGCCGAGGTTGAGGACCGCGACATTGAAGACCTTCCGTTCTATACGAGCGAGGAAGGGGAGGAGATGCTCGGGATTGTCCAGGCACTCGATCCGCCGGGCATCGGCGCGCGCGATCTGCGCGAGTGCCTGATGCTGCAGCTCCGCGAGGCCGGGCTCGGGCAGTCTGTGCCGTACCGGCTCGTGCGCGACTGCTTCGAGGAGCTGATCAATCACCGCTGGAGCGAGATCTCCAAGCGGTTCGGCATCAGCCCATCGGATGTACAGAAGGCCGCGGACGAGATCGCCAAGCTCGATCCCAAGCCGGGCCTTCGCTTTAGCAGCGGGGACGACAACTACATCATCCCCGATCTCGTAGTCGACAAGATCGACGGCAAGTATCACGTCTTTCTGAACGACGCGAATCTGCCGCGGCTCAAGCTGAGCAAGACGTATCAGGAGATCGCTCGCGACAAGAAGAAGTTCGACGGCGAGAACAGGGAGTTCATCTCGAACAAGCTCAACTCGGCCAACTGGATGATCCAGGCGATCGAGCAGCGCCGCCAGACGATGCTCAAGGTCATGAACTATATCGTCGAACGGCAGAGGGAATTCTTCGAAAAAGGCGTGCAGTTCCTCAAGCCGCTCACCCTTCGCGAAGTCGCCGAGGTGATCAGCATGCACGAATCGACGGTCAGTCGCGTCACGAACGAGAAGTTCGTGCAGACGCCACGTGGCGTGCTGCCACTGAAGTTCTTTTTCTCGTCCGGACTTTCGACCACCGACGGCGAAGACGTCTCGGCGCGCGGGATCAAGGCGCAGATCGAGAAGCTCGTAGCGGATGAAGATCCGAAGCATCCGCTCACCGATCAGGCGATCGTCAACATTCTCAAGGAAACCGGCGTCCAGATCGCCCGACGCACCGTAGCAAAGTATCGCGACCAGCTCGGCGTCCTCTCGGCCCGCATGCGGAAGCGCGTGTGAGCCGCTCGACGTCCATATCTCCGGCGACGTCGGTTTCGGCACCCGTCGCCGCGCCGCTGCCTAACGTGATGAGGGCAGGGGACACGGTGGACGTCAGCGTCCTCGTGCCGGCCAAGGACGAGGCGGAAAACCTACCGCTCTTCATGGAGCAGGCTGCGGCCGCGTTCAAGGCTTCAACGGCGCGCTATGAAGTGATTGTCGTCGACGATGGGTCAGTCGACAGCACCGCCGCCGTCCTCCATCGACTCCAGCAGGAGTATCCGTTCCTCCGCGTCGAACGCCACCGCACGCAACGTGGCATCGCCGACGCGTTACGCACCGGCTATCTGGCCGCGCGCGGCGACGTGCTCGTATTCTATCCGGCCGACCTGCAGTTTCGGCCTGAAGACATCCCGCGCCTCGCCGCGCCGATCCTCGCCGGCGAAACCGACATGGTGACCGGCTACAAGGAAGGGAAGTACGAGAAGGCGTTCGTCTCAGGCATTTACAATGGCCTCAGTCGCGCGCTCTTCCATGTTCCGGTCCGCGATCTCAACTCGGTGAAGGCCTATCGTCGCGAGATCATGGAAGCGCTGCCGATTCGTCCGGATTGGCACCGCTACATGATCGTTGTCGCGGCGGCGGAAGGATTTACCGTCTCGGAGATTCCTGTTCCGCTTTACCCGCGCCACGCCGGCCGCTCGAAATTCGGACTGTCGCGAATTCCCATCGGCGTACTGGACATGTTGTCGGTCTGGTTCGAGTTGCGGTTCGGTCGCAAGCCGCTGCTCCTCTTCGGGATGCTCGGCGCCGGACTGTTCGCGCTGGGCACGATCGCCGGACTGGTTGCCGTGGCCGAGCTGGTGTTCGCCGGGCGCGGTATCCGAGCCGTCTGGACCTTCATCCAGACGTGCCTGATCCTCGGCAGTACATTTTTCGTCGGCGGTCTTGTCGGCGAGATGATCGCGGTCCAGCGCGCCGAGCTGCGCGAGATGCGCCGACGGATGGACGCGAACGAAAGCGCGCGCTGACCTGATGGCCGGACGGCCGTTCGTCGAGAACGTCCGACTGGCAGCGGCGGATCGGTCACACGTTAGGCGTTGTCGCGCGGGAATACACCGCACGCCACTGTCGTACGATCACCGGCCACGCGAATCGCTCGGCGACAAACTGCTTGCCCGTCGCCCCCAGTCGATCACCCAGGCTCCCATCGCGCGCGACGCGCTCCAACGCCGCCGCCAGCTTGCTCGCATCGGCCGGCGGAACGAGCAGCCCGGTTACGCCATCGACGACGATATCGACGATACCACCGGCCGCACTGGCGATGACAGGTACGCCGAAGTTCATCGCCTCCAGCAGGACGACCCCGAGGCCCTCGGTGTCTCCGCGCGCATCGACGATCGCTGGCAGGACGAAGACGTCGGCGGACGCGTATGCCACCCGCAGTGCGGCATCCGCCATCCGACCGCGCAGCTCGACGCGTTCGCTGACGCCGAGCGCCTCAGCGCGTGCCCGGATACGCGGCGCTTCAGGACCGTCGCCGATGACCACCAGCCTGGCATCGACGTCGCGCGACAGTGCAGCGAGTGCCTCGACCAGATGGACGACTCCCTTGCGCTCGACCAGCCGACCGACCGTTAGGATCTCGAATCCCGTGCGGCGCCCGTCTCGCAACCGTACAGCAGCCGCGGGGAGTTCGTAGGTGTACGGAATCACTTCGACCGGCCCCTCGACCAGGCGGCGAACTTCGTTCGCCGTGTAGGTGGAGATCGCCACGACCTGGTCTGATCTCCTGATTGCCCAGCGAAGGAAAGTGCGAAGTGCTCCCGGTCCGCTGGCAGAAAACCTGAGTTCAGCGCCGTAAAAAAGCGTCACGGTCGGCGCCCGGGACGCTCGTGCGGCGGCCCACCCGACCGCCGCCATCGGCAATGGCCAGTGAACGTGAATGACGTCGTAACGCCGCTGGCGCGCGAGCCGCCAGGCGGCGACCATTCCTGCCGCGACGAAGAACACGGGTAAAATCCTGTAGAGCAGCGACCGACGCATTCGGTCCGGAGCGGTTTCCTCGTGCGTAAGATTTTCCCAGCGGCGGAGGAAGTAGCGGAATCGATGGACAGGAATTCCGTCGAACGTCTGGTCCGGCGCCCCCTTGTACGACGAGGTGAGCACCTCGGCGTCTACCCCGTCGGCGCGCAACCGCTTGAGCAGCTCGACGAGCCAGGGCGTGATCACGTCGCCGTGATCGCGCGGAAACGCAGTGGTGACGTGGAGGACTCGCACGGTGCGAAGTATATTGGCGCTGCGATGCGTAATCCATGATCGGCGACCCGGACAAGCGAAAACTGCAGCGAATCGTCAAGCGTGCCCTCCAGGTGGTGCTCGTATTGGCAGCGGTGCTCTTTGTCTGGCGATTCGCGCGGAATCACGAGGCAGATCTCCGTCGCGTTCCGCTTCACATCGAACTTCTGCCGCTCGCGCTCGGGTCAATTGTCTGGGCAATGGCCTTCGCGTCGCTTGTTGTTCTCTGGTCGCGGAGCCTCGCTTGGTGGGGAGCGACGATGCGCGGCCCGGCCGCGCTCCGCGTGTTCTTCTTGTCGAACCTCGCGCGCTACGTTCCCGGCGGCGTGTGGCAGTTCGCCGGGCTGGCCGCCCTGTCGTCGGCGCAGGGAGTCTCGCCCGTCGCCGCGACCGCCGCGGTGCTGTTCCAGCAGGCCGCGCTTCTCGCAACGGGAACGGCGCTCGCACTGGCAGTGTCCCCAATCGCGCTCGAGACGTACTTGGGGAGATGGGGGGTGGCGTTGCCGTCGCTCGCCATGCGCCTAACGCTCGCCGGTTCAATCGTTGTCGCGCTGATCTGGCTGCTGCCACCGCTCCTCCGGCCGCTGCGCCGCGTGGTCGAACGACGGATCAGCGACGTACGCGCGATTCCCCAGGTTAGCGTCCCCGAACTCGCTGGCTATCTCGCGGTCACCTTCGCCGGATGGATCGGCTACGGGATTTCCTTCGCCCTGTTCGCTCGGGCGGTGTTGGCCGGCGCACCGTTGTCACCCGTGACAGCGGCGGCGATTTACGTTGCGGCGTATGTCGCAGGGATAGTGGTAATCGTGCTGCCTGGCGGGATCGGGATCCGGGAAGGTGTGCTCGTTGCCGCACTGACCCCGATCATCGGCGTCGATCGTGCGCTCTTCCTGGCGATCGCGTCGCGCGTCTGGCTGGTCGCCCTCGAGATTCTTGGAGCGCTCGCATTCCTCAAGCGGCGCGAGCAACCGCACGGCGAGCGTTAGGCTTGGCGCTTGCGCAACACCAGCACGTGCTGGTAGCGCAGCCCGGGGACGCGTGACAACAGGTGCAGGGCCAGCCGCAGCGCGATCCTGAGCGGCCGCCGATTCTTCAGGATCGCCGGGCCGTGATCGGCCGCAACGCGAATCACCTCGAAGCCGGCACCGGCCGCGATCGAACGCCATTCGCCTTCTGCCGCCCTCAGCTCCTGCGGTTGATCGGTGCGAATCCACCAGTTTGGAACAACCGTCACGAGAATGCCCGTTGGACGGAGCACCCGCGCGGCCTCGGCAAACCCGGCGGCAACGTCAGGGAAATGCTCCATCGAACCAAAGGAGAACACGCGATCGAAGGAGTCTGCGGCGAAGGGGAGCGCATTCCCGTCGCCCTGCACCCAGCGCGCCGCGGGCGTATGCTTGCGTGCGCGCTGGATCGCCGCCCCGGAGAAGTCGAGGCCGACGCTTTCCGATACACCACCGCGGCGCAACGCCAGACGCGCTGCCCAACCGACGCCGCAGCCAAGATCGAGAAACGCCTTCCCGCGAAGCTCACCAAGATTGCTCATCGCGCGCCATAGGCGCTCGAGATTCGGTTGCTCCACATCTTCGCCGTAGTGATACTCGCGGTCGTAATACTCGCGTAGGTCGGCTTGGGGCATGTCGGAGATCGGTCTCGCGCTCGGGAAGGGGACGCCGCGACCAAATATATCGCCGCGTGCGCACCTTCCGCGGTAAGAGCTGTCTGTCGAAACCGCCGCCGGGGGCATTACCTTTCGCGCGGCGCCGGGGACCCACCACGGCGCGAAGTCACTCGCCAGTCGACGATGGCACACCCCTCCAAACGACCGACCCGCGCGGCGCCGCTGCCGCTTCACGAGCCCCGTTTCAAGAACGTCGTCGCGTGCGCGGTCTATGCCGCGTGCACGCTCGCGCTCGTGTATCCAATGCTGACCGGGGCGCTGGTGGTGAATCCAAACAGCGACTACCTGAGCGGTTACGCCTATCGTGTATTCGGTCAGCAAGTACTTCGCGAAACGGGTCGGTTCGCGGAGTGGAACTCGCTGATCGCCGGCGGCCTCCCATTCATCGCCGGTCAACACGGCGATATTTTCTACCCGACCTTCATCCTTCGCGAGATCTTCTCCGGCGGGACCGCGTTCAACCTCTCGGTCGCGCTGCATCTCTTTCTCGCCGGCTTCTTCACCCACCGCTTCCTTCGCGCCTGGGGCCTCGCCTTTTATCCGGCACTCCTCGGTGGCGTCGCATACATGCTTGCGGGGCAAGTCGCCTCGCTCGTCTCACCTGGGCACGACGGCAAGTTGTATGTGAGCGCGCTGTCCCCCTTGGTGCTCTGGATGATCGTCCGGGCGATCCGCGACGGACGAGTGTGGGCCTACGGCGTCCTGTCCGTCGCCGCCGCGCTGTGCATACTGTCGCCGCACTTTCAACTCACTTATTACCTCGCACTCCTCGCCGGTCCGTTCGCGATCTACGTCGCCTGGATGATCCAGGCCGATGGCGCGAGACTACCAACGCTCGTGCGCGCACGCCGCCTTGCTGCGGCTGCTGCCGCCGGAGCACTCGCGGCTGCAATCGCCGCGGTGAACTTTCTCCCGCTCCTCGAGTACCTGCCGTTTTCCCCTCGGGGGGCAGGGGTCAGCTACGCCTACGCGACGTCGTACGCAATGCCGATCGAGGAGACGATCAACGCGTACCTGCCGCAGTTCTCGGGGATCCTCGATGGGTATTGGGGACAGAACCAACTCAAGCTCCACAGCGATTACATCGGGGTCGTCGTTCTAATTCTGGCGGTCGCTGCGTTCGGCGCCGCGAAGCGACGGTCCTTCGTGCGGTTCTGGATCGTCGCGGGCGCGGTATCACTGTTGGTGGCGTGGGGCGGACACACTCCGTTTTACCGCCTCTGGTTTCTGCTCCCCAAGATGAACGTGGTCCGCGCGCCGGGGATGATCTACTTCATCACGTCGCTGGCGGCGGCCGTGCTGGCCGCGGTCGGGCTCGAACGGGTCCTCGCCGAGCCGATCCCGCGAAAATTTCTCGTCGGTTGGGGAGTCGCCGCGTCGGCAATCGGATTGTTGGCCATATCAGGCGGTCTCGACCTCTTCGCCCGTGCGGTCGCGCTTCCGCAGAACCTCGAGCTCGTGGCCGCGAACGCGACCGCTCTCCAGATCAGCGGCTTCCGGTCCAGCCTCTTCGCCGCGGCTGCTATCGCATTGCTCTGGGCGATCGGCGCACGACGCCTGTCGCCGGGCGTTGCTGCATGCGCACTCGTCGCGCTCGCCGCGGCCGATGATTGGTCCGTCGTCCGCCAGTATTTCATCTTCTCGCGACCGGCGTCGCAGATCTTTGCTGCCGACCCCACCGTCGAATATCTGCAGAAACTGTCGGTGCCAGGGCGCACGATCGTCGCTCCCCTTGGCGGGCGGGCGCCGGGCGATCCGATCCTCGAAGGTGACGCGCTGATGATTCACGGAGTGCGAACCGTGACGAGCCATCAGGCGAACGAGCCACAACGCTGGGTGGACATCGCCGGCGCAAAGTCGCCAGCCTTTCCGCCGAATGCCCTGAGTAGCAGACAGTTTCGCCGCCTTGCCAATGTGAAATTCCTGCTCGTGAACCGAGCACTACCGACGACCATCCCCGAGCTCGACAGCCTCCGGCTTCAATTGCGCGTCGGGCCGGTCAGTGACGCCGCGGGCAGCACGGTGTACCTCTACGAGATCGATGAGGCGAACCCGCCGGCGTGGGTGGTACCAGTCGTCGCGCACGCGCCCCCCCATGTCATCAAGAACAACATCCTCGATCCTCGCCTCGACCTGGACGCGGTGGCGCTGGCCGATACCAGCGCGCACATCCCAGCGCAAAAGCTCAGCGCCGCGCCTCCGCCGCTTCATATCGGCGTTTCCGTCCCGGAATATCGCCCGGGGCACATTGTCCTCGACCTCGACGCACCAGCGCCCCAGGGCGCGACCCTCGTCGTCTCCGAGAACTGGTTCCCTGGGTGGACCGCGACGGCGGACGGAAAGTCGGCCGCCGTCGGCCGCGTCGACCACACCTTGATCGGGGTTGCACTGCCGGCGGGATCGCGGCACATCGAACTCCGCTTCGCCGATGCAGCGTATCGACGGGCGCTTCCAATCACGATCGTCGCTCTGCTCGTGACAACGATCGTGATATTCGGTGGCGCGTTCGCCGGGTCTCGCCTGCGTGTCTGAGCGAGCGGTGGTCATCGTCCCGACTTACAACGAACGGGAGAACATCGAACGGCTCGTCGTGACCGTGCTCGCGCAGGACGCATCGCTCGACGTGCTGGTCGTCGACGACGGCTCACCCGATGGAACGGGGGACATCGTCGATCGGGTCAGTGCCCAGAATCCAAGAGTTCACGTGGTGCATCGCGAGAAGAAGCTTGGACTTGGGACGGCCTACCTCACGGGGTTTCGATGGGCGTTGGCGCGGGGCTACGAGTATGTCTTCGAGATGGACGCAGACTTCTCCCACGACCCCGGCCATCTCCCGCAGTTCCTCGCTGCAATCCGGGACTGCGACCTCGTGCTTGGCTCGCGCTATCGAGATGGTCGGGTCACGGTGGTGAACTGGCCGATGACTCGATTGCTCCTCAGCTACTGCGCGAATATCTACGCGAGGGTTGTCACTGGACTTGAATTGGGCGATGCGACCGGCGGATTCAAGTGCTTCCGTCGTGCCGTTCTCGAGTCGATTCCGCTTGATGAGGTGCGTTCGAACGGGTACGCGTTCCAGATTGAGATGAGCTTCCGGGCGGTGCGAAAGAACTTCCGGATCAGCGAGATTCCGATCGTGTTCGTCGACCGCACCGATGGGCAGAGCAAGATGTCGAAGCACATCATCCGCGAGGCGATCTGGATGGTGTGGCGGCTTCGTTGGTGGGCACTGACGGGAAAGGTATGACCGCCTCCGCAGGCCTCCGCTTCTACAAGATGAGCGGCTCGGGCAACGACTTCATCGTCGTTGACGCCCGCGACGATCCCCACGAAGAGTTGCGGAGTCCGGCGGTCATCCAACGGCTGTCCGCTCGCGGGACGGGGATTGGCGCCGACGGGCTCGTGCTTCTCGCCGCAGAACCAGGCGCCGATTTTCGGATGATCTATTACAACGCCGACGGCTCGCGTGCGTCGATGTGCGGGAATGCGGCGCTCTGCTGCACCGCGCTCGCAGCGCAGCTAGCTCCGGGGTTTCGCGACGTCCTCTGCTTCGAGACGGACTCCGGACCGGTCACAGGGAGGGTGGTGGACGGTCGCCCGGAGATCGATCTCGCCGCGGTCACCAACGTCCAGCCCCAGGCGCCAATTAGCGCCTCCGCAGGGGAATCGTTGATCGGATATGCGGTCGCGGGCGTACCTCACCTGACTGTCGTTGTCGACGACGTCGCGAACGCCGATGTATCGCGTCGGGGCCGGGAACTGCGCTCGTCACCCGAGCTCGCACCCGACGGCGCAAATGCCAATTTCGTCTCGAGCGATGGACCCACGTGGGCGATCCGGACCTACGAGCGCGGCATCGAAGGGGAGACATTGGCGTGCGGCACCGGAGCCGTCGCGTCGGCGATCCTGCTTCGAGTCTGGGGCTTCGCCACGGGAGACGTGGACCTGAAAACTCGGTCCGGCCGAGTCCTGACGGTCAAACTGAGGCAGGACGGTACGACGTGGCTGCCCACGCTGGCCGGGGAAGGCCGCATCGTTTTCATGGGTGAGACTCCGTCGGCTTAGGGCTCGCCAATACCCGTGGCGTCCCCTCGTATCGGATGGGGACTTGGCGCCTACCGCGCCACCCTGCGGGAGTTCAAGTACTTTCTATACCTAGCGCGGAGTTCCGCCGCTATCGCGCCACCAGATCCGACGTTGTTGCACCTCGCGGCACCGCGGACCGCCCGCGTCGGCTAAGCAAACTCAGAAAGTTCACGGCCTGGCGCACACTCATCTAGCGAGCTCGTGAAGCAGCGGAACTGCGGTGGGTATAACTACGAAAGCACACACAACATGGTGAATCAGATAGACTTGCAGATAGCGCCGCAGGGAAAGTGAAGGATTTGTCCACAGCTGAGCGGGTATTATAGTTTACATAATACATATTATACGAACTACAGACTACGACTTTTCGTCATCTCGCCCGCCAGATCGACCGCCTCGATTCCCGCGCGATCGCTCGCCGGCTCGTAGTCACCACCAAGGGGACACCACGGCCATAAAACACAGCGGGCGCCACCCGACGATCGGATGGCGCCCGCGTTGAGCCCGTGCCCGCCCTGGAAGGCCAGGTCCCTCAGCTCTTCGTCGCCGGCCTCGCCGTCAACTCGCCAAGCCGGACACGAGCCTCGCTCGCAAAGATGCTGTTCTCATCTTTCAGCACTTCCTGCCAGGACTGCCGAGCCTGTGTCGTGTCTTTGGCCGCGCCGAAATTGCGCGCAGCGTCCGCCAGGTAACCGGCGCGATCGTTCTTGAATCGGGTGGCTTCGGCTGCCTTGCGATAATGCGCCGCGGCGTCGCCGTACTTCCCCAGCTGCGAGTAACCGTCCGCGATCAGCGCCTCGGCGGGCGCTTCAAATTCCTTGCGCGCCGCCCCGGAGATCACCAGTGCATCAATCCCCTTCTGATACTCGCCCTTGTCGTAATGGACCTGCGCCAGCAGCATCGCACCCTGTGACGCTCCGGCCGTCCCCTGCTGAGCCGAGATGAGTTTTTCCAGGTCCGTCTGCGCGAGCGGAATGTTGCCTTGGCCCATGGACTGTTCCGCGCGTTGCAGCGTCTGCGCGGCCCGCATCTCCTTCCCGGCTTGCGCGCGCGTATAGAGCCAGCCCCCAGCCCCGGCGACAACGACGACTGCAAGGGCGACTCCGACAAGTCGCGAGTTGACGTGCAACCACTCAAAAATCGATTCTGTCCGGTCGTCCAGGTCGCCACCGGCATTCTGCTCGCTGCGTTCCATCGTTTCTCGCGTATCTCGTCGTCTTGGGTACCGACTCCGGAGCGCCGAATGCGCGCCGATGCCCCTGGGGTGACTCGAACACCCGGCCAACGGTTTAGGAAACCGCTGCTCTATCCACCTGAGCTACAGGGGCGGTACGTCGCCCCCTGGGCCCTGATGCGGCCGCATGGGCGCGGGACGGAAACATAATGCCTCCCCGGGTCACGCGCGACCCGAGGAGGCGACTGCAGCAACGTTCGCGCTCAACTCCAGGTCAGCTTGTACCGGCAGACGTCTCCTCCGGTGGCGCGGCACTCCTCTTCGAGCACCTTCACCCCCGTCGCTCCGCACATCTCGAGCGCTCGCCGGTGCCAGCCAACGATCGTTAGGCAGTCGGGGATGCTGAACACCTCGGCGTCATGTGTCGTCAATACGGCGGCTCTATCCCCCGTTTTCTGGTAGTCGCGGCGACCCTTCTCGTAGTACATCGAGTAGATGGCTGGCGTGCGACTGAGGAACGCGTGGGGGTCGCCGTCGGTCACGAACGCCTTGTGAACCGTGGTCAGGTTCTTCTCGGCCGATGCGGCGCCGAGGCGTTCGAAGAACTCCGGCTTTCCCCCTCCGAGTACGCGGACGATGGCGTCGTCGAGGCGGGTGCCGAGATCCAGCGGGTACCACTTCACCGTTATGACAGAGGCGAGGCTTTTCCGGTCTGCTTCAGGGAGTGCGGCGAGGACTTTTTGCACGCCGTCCTTCCCCGAATGCTCCTCGACGAAGGCCAGGCGCGACTTGACGACACTTCCCTTGATCTGCTGCATGAGGGGCGGTGTTCTCGGTTGACGTGCGTAGTGGTGCGAACCAGTTCGGCGGGCGACTCAGTACTCGATCAACGCGCTGATATCGCCGTCCACGAGGCGGGGGCGGCCGGCAAGAAAACCAAGTACGATGAGGAAGGAAAATCCGACCAGCTCGGCACCGGCGGCCCGCACCAGCGCGGCCACGGCAGCGGCCGTCCCTCCCGTTGCGAGCACGTCGTCGACGATGATAGCTCTCGAACCGGCGGATAACGCGTCCGCGTGGATTTCGAGTGCGTCGGTGCCGTACTCCAGCGCATACTCTTGCTGCAGCGTTGGGCGTGGAAGCTTTCCCCGCTTCCGCGCGAGTACAAGACCGGCGCCGAGACGTTGGGCGACAGGACCTCCCAGGAGGAAGCCCCTGCTCTCAATGGCGACCACGTGCGAGACCTGGCGCTCGTCGAATATCCGCGCCATCGCGTCCGTCGTTTCGCGGAAGAGAATCGCATCGGCCAAAACAGGGGTAATATCCTTGAACAGGATCCCCGGCTTGGGAAAATCCGGGACGTCACGGATCGCCCCCCTGAGTCGCGCCTCCAGCGCCGACGCGGACATCACTGCTCGATCGCGAAGGGCGATGGAAGCGCGTCGATCCCGGCGGCGGTGGGCAGGCGGTGCACCAGTTCAACACGGGCGCCGGGGGGTCCCTTCCCAATAGTGCGGGCGAGTGCGTCGAGTGATTCGGGAGCGCCTTCAGCGACCAACTCGACCTCGCCGGTCGGCAGGTTGCGCACCCATCCGGCAAGGCCGAGGCGCCGCGCTTCCTCACGCACGAACCAGCGGAATCCGACACCCTGCACGCGCCCGGAAATGCGCGCGTGAAGGCGGTCGGCTTCGATCACCGGGCTCGGGGGCGGAGTAGCGCCGCGAGAACCGTGGCCAGCACCGCCGCCTCACTGAGTGTCGAATCGATGCCGCCGACGTCGACGTGCCCCGCACGCACGCGCGCCGCGATCGATTCGAGCACACCCGCGACGTCGACGTCGGCGCGCTGCTCTCCGCCTAACGATGCAATCGGAACGGCGTCGGACGGTGTCGCATCCACCGGCTGCGACGCGCCGGGATCCTCAAACAGCCAGGGCATCGCCTCGCTGGCCGCGATGACGTCAGCGCGCTCGCTATCGGCCTCGGACTCGACCGCGGCAATCGCCGTCTCGCCGAGCGCCGCTGCTGGATCCTCGCCGCTTGGCGCGGTCGGATCGGTTGCTGTCCCGGCGACGGTGGGCGCGAGCTCCGCGATCTCGACGACCGTTGGGGGGACGTCTGCCACCGGCTTGGACGGCGGGCGCGTACCGACGAATAGCGCTCCGCGCTTTGCGTCGGGCGGTGTCAGCGGATTGCCCGCACGCCTCGGTGCGGACGCCGCCCCGCGAAACGGCGGCAAGGGGGGCGTGAATGGCCGTGCTCGGGGCGCGCTGTCTCTTTCGTCTGCCATTTGATCCGCGTGGCGTGGTTCACTAACGACGAGCAGACGGTCAAAGAGTTACGGCTGCTTCGGTTAGACTATCCTTGCCAGCCATGCTGGCCGAGCAGCGGAACGAACCGCACAGGGAGCATGTCCTCGCGGGTAACCTGTCCCTGCTTCTTCGTCAGGACGGCGAGCGTCTGAATGTCCTGGCCGCCGAGGGGAATGAGCAGACGCCCGCCGTCCGCGAGTTGATCGACCAGTGGCTGGGGAACTGTCGGCGATCCGGCGCTCACGAGGATCGCGTCATACGGCGCGTATTCCCGCCAGCCTAACGTTCCATCACCGAGCAGGACGGACACGTTCCGGACGCCGGCGCGGGCGATGTTGTCGCGAGCGCCTTGCAGCAGCGGGCCAATCCGCTCGATCGAGAACACCTGGGCGGCCAGGTGTGCGAGGAGCACCGTCTGATAACCAGAGCCGGTCCCCACCTCGAGCACCTTCTCCCGCCCCGTTAGGCGAAGGATTTCGAGGTACCGCGCGTGAATGGACGGCTGCGAGATCGTCTGTCCGTTGCCGATCGGGAGGGCTGAGTCCTCGTACGCGCGATGGCGTACACCGGTTGGAACGAACATATGACGAGGTGTCTGCTCGAAGGCGCGCAGCACGGCGAGGTCAGCGATGCCACCCTCGCGCAGTGTCTCAACGAGCCGGCGGCGCGAGCCGCGCATCTCTCCGTCTAGAGGTCCCGCCACCACGACCCCGCGTCGTCGAGCATCTGAAAGTGCGTGAGGTCGAGGTGGAGCGGCGTGACGGACACGTAGCCGTCCTGAACAGCCTGGAAGTCCGAATCAGCTGGACCCGTCCACGTGATCGAGCCGCCGCCAATCCAGTAGATCTGCCTTCCCCACGGATCCTCCATCGGCTTCAGCGAGTTCGAATACACGCGGCGACCAAGACGCGTGAGACGCACTCCCTTCACGTCGCCCGCGGGAATCGGGGGAAGGTTGATGTTGAGCAGCGTGTCTTTCGGAAAATTGGGAAGTGACGTGATGTGCTTGAGCAGCGGCGTGATGACCTTCACCTGTTCCTTCAGGTGGGTGAGATCGGCGCGCAAGTCGCCTCCGGCAAAGGAAAAGGCAAGCGATGGGATGCCGAGTGCCAGTCCCTCCATCGCCGCCGCCACCGTGCCGGAATAAAGCACGTCTTCACCCATGTTCTGGCCGTGGTTGATCCCACTCAGGATGAAGTCGGGCCGTTCCGGCATGAGCGCTTCCACCGCCAGCATCACGCAGTCGGTGGGAGTGCCGTCGACCTGGAAGCGGCGCTCGCCGCGCGCGACGGGTCGCAGCGGGTGATGGAGGCTGAGCGAGTGGCTAGTCGCACTCTGCTCGCGGTCGGGCGCAACGACGGTCAGCTCGCCTAACGGTTCGGCGGCTTCCGCCAGGCAGGCCAGGCCGTGGGCGAGGATGCCGTCGTCGTTGGTAAGCAGGAGCCGCATCAACTGACCGTCCGGAGCCGATGTCGAAAGATCGTCGCGACGACACGCGCGGTGTCGCGGCATTCGCGGAAATGGCTTCGTCCCCCTTCCTCGCGCGCAATGTAGATGGTCGGCACCGGTACCGCGACGATGCGAAAACCGGCTCGCGCGGCGCGGATGATGAAGTCCGTCTCGAACTCATAGCGGTCGCCGACCGCGTCGATCGCGTCGACCACCTCGCGACGGATCGCTCGGTAACCGCACTGCGTATCGGGAAGCGCGCTGCCAGCGACGGCGCTGATCGCCGCGCTCGACAATGCGTTCGACAATCGGCGATGGAGGGGCATCGCGGACCGCGCACGAGACCGCGTCCCAACGGCGACGTCCGACGCTACGAGCGCCGCGAGCAGGCTCGGCGCGGACGCAGGGTCGTGCTGCCCGTCAGCGTCGATCGCCAACAGTGTTGTCGCCCCCATCTCGCATGCGTGCCGGAAACCCGCGCGCAGCGCCGCCCCCTTGCCGCGGTTTGCGGCGAACGACTCGCTCCGATCGCAATCCTGACGAAGCATGCGACCGGTGTCGTCAGTCGAACCGTCATCAACACCGACGATTGCGGCATCGGGAAGCGATGCACGCAATCCCGTGATTACCCGACTGACGGTCGACCCGGCGTTATAGGCGGGGATGACACAAACGATATCGCTCATTCAGCGGAGGCGGGTCGTGTTCCATCGAGAACGCCGAGGATCTGCTTGAGGTCAGCCTCGAGCGACTGCAATGCTTCGAGGGGGAGCGCGGCCCGTGCAGTCGGCTTGAGATCACCGCCACGACGATGGTCGTCGATCTTCTGACGCGCACCGTCGATGGTGTATTTCTCCGTGTAGAGAAGGTTTTTCACGAGCATGATCAGCTCGATCTCCTTGCGTTGATACACACGGTTCCCCGACCGATTCTTGGCCGGATTGAGAAAGCGGAATTGACTCTCCCAATACCGCAACACGTGGGGTTTGAGCTCGGTCAGTGAACATACCTCACCGATCGAAAAGAATTCCTGCACTGGCTCAGCGTGATTCATCGATCGCGTTCCGGGCGGAGCTCGCGCCCCATGAGGTCCTCGATAGTCCGTCGCGCCGGATAGCCCTCGAACAGCGTGCGGTGCACCGCCTCGACGATCGGCATTTTTACTCCCTCGCGGCGGGCAAGGGCGAGCGCGCCCGCGGCGGTGACGGCACCTTCAGCGACGGTTTCGCGGCCGGCAAGCGCTTCATCGAGTGTCTGCCCCTTTCCGATCTCGACGCCTAACGATCGGTTGCGACTGAGAGAGCCGGTACAGGTGAGCACGAGGTCGCCAAGGCCGGCGAGCCCGGCGAAGGTCCGCTCCTTTGCGCCTAACGCTACACCGAGCCGCGACATTTCAGCGAGACCGCGCGTGATCAGCGCGGCACGCGAGTTGAATCCAAGGCCGAGGCCTTCGGCGATGCCGGTGGCGACCGCCATCACGTTCTTGAGGGAACCACCGAGTTCGACCCCGACGACATCGTCACTCGTGTAGACGCGGAACACGCTGTTGCTGAACATGTCCTGCGCGACGTCGGCGGCAACCGAATTCGACGAGGCGGCGACAACCGCGGTCGGCTGCCTGACGGCGACCTCGGCGGCGAAGCTGGGGCCGGAGAATGCAACGACGGCGCAGCCGGGCAGTTCGTCGGCAACAACGTCGGTCATCAGCGAGAGCGTGCCGTGCTCGATCCCCTTGCTCGCGACCACGATCGTCGCACCGTTGGCCACAGTCCCGCGCCCGGCATGAACCACGGCGCGCAGTGCGTGCGAGGGCGGCACGTAGACGACGAACGATGCGCCGCCAAGTGCCGACTCCATGTCGTCGGTCGCGCGGAGCGACGCGTGTAGCGGCAGGCCGGCGAGGAACCGGTCGTTGACATGGCGCGCGTTGATCGAGGCAACCACGTCGGGCTCGCGCGCCCACAAGACCGTGTCATGCCCGTTCCCGGTCAGCAGGTTGGCGAGCGCCGTGCCCCACGCGCCGGCACCGATCACCGCGGCGCGCGTCACGCGCTCGCCTTCCGGCCGAAGCGGTGCTCCTCGCCGCGTCGCAGCCGCGCGATATTCGCCCGGTGGCTCCAGAAGACAAAAATGGCGAGCGCGAGGCTCACCGGAAAAGTCGTTGCGTGGGTTCCCAGCACGGCGGCGATCGCGAGAGGCAACACGACGGCAGCGGTGAGTGATCCGAGCGAGACGTAACCGCTGGCGGCAACGACGGCGAGCCAGCTAGCGACCGCAATCAGCGTTGGAACCGGGGCGAGTGCGAGAAAGACACCGGTGGCTGTTGCGACCCCCTTCCCTCCCCCCCGCCAGAGGAGGAAAATCGGCTTGGCATGTCCGGCGATTGCGGCGATGCCCGCGCCGATCGCCCAGGCGAGAAGGTGCTCAGCGCGCCCAAGCCGCAGTACCACCAGCACCGGCAGCGCGCCCTTGAGGACATCGAGCAAGAAGACGACGGCGGCGACCTTCCAGCCTAACGTTCGATAGACATTGGTCGCGCCGAGGTTGCCGGAGCCGTGCTCGCGAAGGTCGATCCCGCGGCTGAGGCGACCAGCAAGGTAGGCGAATGGAATCGAGCCAAGGATGTAGCCGACGACCACCCCGATGGCTGGATGCATCTACGCGGCCGCCGACTTCCGCCGCAGAACGATGACCAGCGGACTACCGGTGAATCCCCACAGCTCGCGGAAGCCGTTGTGGAGGAATCGCACATAATGCTCGGCGACGAGATCCGGGGCATTTCCGAAGACGGCGATCGTCGGTGGCGCGACCGACACCTGCGTCGCGTAGTTCAGCTTCACCTCGCGACCAGACGCCTGCGGGGGCTGGCGACGCGCGAGGAGCCCGTGCAGCCCTTCGTTCACTTCGGACGTTGGAACACGCTTCTTCCGTTCGGCCTCGACCTCGAGAATCACGTCGAGCGTCTTGTTGACGCGCTGGCCGGTGAGCGCCGACGTGAAGATCCAGGGTACGAACTTGAGGAACGGCGCTTTCTCGCCCGCATCGCGTTCGAGGTGCGCGGCCGACTTGTCCCCCTTCTCTTCCTTGATGTCCCATTTGTTGACGACCATGATCAGGCCGCGCCCGGCATCCCACGCCATGTGGGCGATCTTGAGATCCTGGTTGTGCAGTCCCTCGGTCGCGTCGATCAGCAGCACACAGATGTCGGCGCGATCGATCGCCCGCCGAGTGCGGAGCCCGGAGTAGAATTCGATCCCGTCCTCGACTCGCGCCTGACGGCGCAGGCCCGCGGTGTCGATGAACACGAGGTCGCGGCCGTGGTACTTCATCGGCGTATCGATCGCGTCGCGCGTCGTCCCGGCAATGTCGGACACGACCAGGCGCTCCTCGTCAAGCAGCTTGTTGACGAACGACGACTTCCCAACGTTAGGCCGGCCGATCACGGCGACGTGCAGCTGCTCGTCGGCGGGCGACAGCACCTCGGGGATCTTGTCGGCGACGATGTCGAGCAGGTCGCCCGAGCCCTTGCCGTTCGTCGCCGAGACCGGCACTGGATCGCCGAGCCCGAGATTGTAGAACTCGTAGAAATCGGTAGAGTCGGGATTGTCGACCTTGTTGGCGACAACCACCCACGGCTTTTGCGATTCGCGGAGCAGGTCTACGATCTTCGCATCGCTCGGGTGGACGCCGACCTTGGCATCAACGACGAGCAGCAGGAGGTCCGCCTCGGAGATGGCCTCGTCGACCTGGCGGCGGATCTCGAGATCCATCGGAAGGCGTGAGTCGTCGGCGATGCCGCCGGTATCGACGAGCCAGAAGTCGCGGCCATTCCACTGCGCGCGCGCGAAGTGGCGATCGCGCGTGGTGCCCGCCTCTTCGGAAACGATCGCCGAGTCGCTGTCGACCAGGCGGTTGAACAGCGCGGACTTGCCGACGTTAGGCCGCCCGATGATCGCGACCACAGGAACGTTCACGCGGCCACCTGCTGCCCTTCCGGGACGAGCGCGTCGAAGAAGTCGTACGAAGGATAAACTGGCATCGGCAGTGATTCCCGGACGATGACGAACGGCTCGTCATCGAGGAAGACGCCGGCGTCGTTGATCGTTTCGGCGGGAATGAGTGCGAAGTCGAGGTCGGTGCGGTCGGCAAGTGCGCGCCGGATGTCTGCACCGACGAGCAGCCCCGCGGTGGTGACGGTTGGACCAAACAGCGTGTTGACGGTGGGGATCAGCTCGAAGATTGCGCCTGTCTGCCGCGTGAGTTGCGCCAACAGGTCGGGCATCAGAGGCGCCATCGCCGTGCCGGTCACGATTCCGATCCGGCGTCCGTCGAGGCGCGGCAGCTCGTGGAGGTGGTTCGCGACGCGGGCGCGAAGTGCTGCGACCGCACCCACACCATTTTCGATCTGCGGAAACTCGCCATAGTGCTCAGCGTCAGGCAGCCGTCGGCGCGAGAGCATGTAGAGCTCATCCGAGCCGTAGACCCAGCGCTCCCCGCGCTCGCGCAGTGCGCGCGATTCCCACGTGTCGACGGTTGCGAGAATCTTCTCCGCATTCTCCGCGTCCATCGACTTGCCCGTATAAAGGTGTGAAAACTGTGTGACGCCGACGGGGACGAGTGCCACCGAGAGCACCGCGTCACCGAAGCTCCAGAGGTCAGCGAGCGATTGCTCGAGGATCTCAGCGTCGTTGAGCCCGGGGACGATCACCATCTGCGCGTGGAACTGGATCCCGCCCTCGGACAGCCGCCGGAGTTGCGCGACGATATTCGGCACGCGCGGATTGTTGAGAAGCTTCTTTCGCGCCTCCCAAGGAGTCGCGTGGACCGACACGTAGAGCGGCGAGAGGCGATACTCGAGAATGCGCCGGATGTCGCGTTCCTTCACGTTCGACAGCGTGGCGAAATTGCCATAGGCGAAGGACAGGCGGTAGTCATCGTCACGCACATACAGCGGCTTGCGAAGCCCGGTCGGCAGCCCTTCGATGAAACAGAACTCGCAACGGTTCGCGCAACGGCGCACGGTGGGCGGTTCGAGCTCGACACCCATTGGTTCGCCTTCCGGGCGCTCGATCTCGTACTCGACCAATTCCCCGTCAGGCAGGCGCGCCGAGACGAGTAGCTCCTCCTCGGCGGTGAGGAATTCCCAGTCGAGAAAGTCGGTGAGCTCGCGGCCATTGACCGTGAGCAACTCGGTCCCTGGCAGGATTCCGAGCTCCTCAGCGATGCCGCCATTCAACACCCGACTTACTCGAACCATGCACACCGACAGATGAATGCGGGAAGACCAGAACCGATGATCTCCCCGCTGTTTGCTCGGCAACTGCCGACCCGAATCCAGCTGAGGCAATTTAGCAGATGCCGAGGCCGAAATCAAGGAATCAGAGCGACTTCGGTAGTTGGCCCGAGTAACGTCGTGCACCACTGCCAGTTGTAAAAACCGAGTGCCCGGACGACGAGCGTCCGGGCACTCGGTTACTCGGCGGCTCGGTTATTTGAGCGGAGCGTAACGAAATCCGGTAATGCCGGTTCCCTCTACCGCGACGCGGAAAGACGCCTGTGCCTTTGGAGCGACTGGACCGACGCTCACGGTCTTGGACGCGACGACGCCTCCCGTCTTGTCGAGAAAGTCCACGGAGAGTGCGTAGGTGGCCGGAGCCGTTCCTCGGTTCTCGATGCTACCACTGACCGAGTGATCGGCCCCATTGTGGCTGAAGGTCCGGATCGTCAGCACCGTCGGTAGCTTCTCATACTTGGCGAAGGCGACAATCACTGAATCCGCATAGGCCTTCTTTCCAGCCGGTGTTTTCTCGGTCTTCGAAATCGCCTGGTACCCGCGCGCCATGAACAGCCACGCGTCAACGTTGTTCGGGTCGATCTGCGTCAGCGTCCGCGCGTACGGGAGCAGCGCCGCCTGCTGGTGCATGTTCGACATGGCCGCGGACAGGTTGTACAACCCATCGCGGCTGTAGGGATTGTGCCCAATGACTCCCTTGAAGAGCACCGCGGCGTCGCTGTCTCGGCTGGCACGAAGCGCGCCGACGCCGGCCTGGACAAGTTCATCGTCGCTGAAGGCACTCGGGTTCGCGAGGACCGCCGCGTACGTCGCCTTTACTCCAGCTGTGTCGCCGGCAAGGCTGAGCATCCGCGCGAGCGACGCGCGCGCGGTCGCAATGTTGTCGTCTTTCGGCGCTTCGTTGATGAACGTCCGGAAGGTTGCGGCCGCATCGTTGGCCAGCTTCTTCTGTTCGGCGCCAGTCGCACTTTCCGCCTGGCTCCCAACGAGGATGCCGAGGTTGAAGAGCGATAGGCGGCGCTGTTCGCTGAACACCGTGTCGGACGTCGCGGCCTCGGCGGCCCGACGGGTGTAGTTGACGGCGCCTGGGATATCGTTCCCGCGCTGGGCCAGCGACGCCATGATGCTGTACGCGTAAGGCGCGGACGGATCGAGCAACATCGATCGCTTCGCGTAGACCGCTGCCGAATCGAATTTTCCGGCGTTGAACAGCGTGCTCGCGGCCTGCGTCGCGCGGAGCCATGCGCCCTGGCGGCGCCAGCTGCCGACGGTCGCCTTACACTCCGGGAGCGCGGCCTCGACGATACGCATCGTGGAGTCGGCGAGCACGGCGACGTCGACCGAAGTGCCAACGTCGGTTACGAACCCGAGATCGCCGCGGGACATCATGCGCGGCGCAGTGCTGTCATCGACGATGCTGAAAAATACCTTCCCCAGCTCATAGTTCCGCCCGACCGGGTTCGGCTGGTCGCCCTTTTCGGTGAGCGATTTCACCACCTTCTTGAACGCGTCCATCTTCTTTTGTGCCGACATGCCGCGTGCCTGCTGAATCAGGAAGTTCGCAGTCGCGATTTCCTTCGGCTTGCTCTCGTCGATCTCGCACGATTTGGGCTGCTGGGCGCGCGCAGTGGGTGCGAGAAGTGCGAATGCAGCGCCGACCGCGGAAAGGCTCCGATACAGAGTCATGAATATCCTCGATGATGTTCTCGGGGGTACCGCGTAGTGGACTGCAGGGGCGTCATACCCGGCCCTCATGGCTGCGTTCCGCGAGTGATTGGGCCTCGCGGAATATAGTGGCAATCGGTCGCTGTGTCGCGTGTGCGACATGCACGACGTCATCATGCTCGGGCTTCGCGGTCACCGATCGATCGGGGCGTGTGACGAGCTTCACACGGACTGGAAGCCCGAAGACTTCGACCGTCACCGATTGGCGCGCCAGGGCGCGACGCGTCACGCTCGTGCGTCGCACGCCAATCGTTGTCGTCTTGATGAGCGTCAGTTCTTCCAACGCATCGGCGATGGACTCCGTGGAAAGGATCTCGATGCGCGTCCCGGCGCGACCCTTTTTCATGAGCACCGGGTGCAGCGTCACGTCGAGCGCGCCCGCCGCGCGGAGCACGTCAGCGGCAGCTGCGAGGTACTCGGGTGACATGTCGTCGACGTCGGCCGCGAGCAGTACGAGCGACTCGACCGTATCACCGTGAGTCGGGCTGACATGCTCGCCGAGGATGAGGCGTAGGGCATTGGCACGATCGGGAAAATCCTTGGTTCCCGCTCCGAATCCGCTCCGCTTCGGGATATATGCCGGCACAGGCCGGCCAGCGGTCAGGACGCGCAGGATGGCAGCGCCCGTCGGGGTGACGAGCTCGCCTGCCCCTTCCGGGCCGGGTTTGACCGCAATGCCTTCGAGGATCTTGAGCGTCGCCGGCGCCGGAACGGGCAACACGCCGTGGGCCGCGCGGACCGTCCCATCGCCGAGCGCGACGCGGCCGGTGAACGCGTCGGTGATCCCGAGCAGGTGAAAGCCCCACACCGATCCGACCACGTCGAGGATCGCATCGACAGCGCCGACCTCGTGAAGGTGCACATCCTCCGGCGCCATTCCGTGAATCTCCGCCTCACAGGTAGCGATCGCCGTGAACGCGCGGTCGGCCGCCTGCCTAACGGCGTCAGGAACGGGGGCGGCGGCGACCAGGGCGCGAATCTCGCGAATCCCGCGCCCGTGCGGTTGGGGCGGAATGTCGAAGTCCACCTTCCTGCACGCGATGTCGCCGCGGCGGACGTCGCGAATCCGCACGCCGACGCCGTCGATCGCAAGCGCCCCCGGCAGTGCGCGCAACCAGTCGGGGGACAGACCGACATCGAGTAGCGCGCCGAGGGTCATGTCGCCGGAAATTCCGGAGAACGGATCGAAGATGGCGATCGGCATGGGTCAGGAACGAGACATCAGGATCATAGCCGATAGCTCGCGCCGCTGCCGGTGTTGAAGATGACCACCTCGCTCTGCCGATCAAGACGGCCCTCGGCAAGCAGCATGCGGAGCACGGCGAGTGCGCAGCCACCTTCCGGCGCGGCGTCGATCCCGGTCGCCGCGGCGATCGCAGTAGTATCGCGGCGGATTGCATCTTCCGAAGCCGATCCGGCATCGCCGTCGCTTTCGTACAGAGCGCGAAGAATCAGGCGGTCGCCTAACGGTCCGGGAACGCGCAACCCGCTGGCGTGCGTCTCCGGCGATTGCCAGGGCTCGGCATGGTCGGCGCGGGCGTTAAAGGCGCGGACGATCGGAGCGCAGCCATCGGCCTGGGCGACGAGCATCCGCGGGCGGCGCGCGTCGCGGTCGATCCATCCCCACTCAACCATCTCAGCGAACGTCTTCCACATCCCGATCAAGCCAGTCCCGCCGCCGGTGGGATAGACGACCGCATCCGGCAGCCGCCATCCAAGCTGTTCTGCCAGCTCGAGGCCCATCGTCTTTTTTCCCTCGATGCGGTAGGGCTCACGGAGGGTGGAGACGTCAAAATATCCCGACTCGGCGGCGAATGCGCGCGCCTGACGGCCAGCGTCGCCGATGTGTCCCGGGACGGTGACGAGGGTCGCGCCTAACGCGCGGATCGTGCCGAGGATGGTCGCCGGTGTGGACTCGGGGGCGAAGACACGCGCCGGGATGCCGGCGGCGGCGGCATAAGCCGCCATTGCCGCGCCGGCGTTACCGGCGGTCGGGACAACAAGCCCCGCGACGCGATGCGCGCGGGCGCGTGTGATCGCGGCGCTCATCCCGCGCGCCTTGAACGATGCCGTCGGATTCAACGCCTCGTCCTTGATCCAGAGTCGCCGGACTCCAACTTCGCTGGCGAGGCGCGGCACGTCGAGCAGCGGAGTGCCTCCCTCGCCGAGTCCGACCGGCTGTTCGCCCACAGCGAGCGGGAGGACCGCTCGGTAGCGCCACATGTCCCACCCAGCGAGCGCATCGCGGTCGGGTTGAAGCGACGGGTAGCGAACGAGCAACGGCTGCGCACAGAGTGGGCAGGTCGCGGCGAGCTGCTCACCGGGTGCCGAAAAGTCGCAGGCCGAGCAGGCCAGGGTCCAGTGAGTACGCATCGTCAGGCCGACGGGTCGAGGTGGGCATCGCTTGCCGGCGCAGCAAGTTCCTCATCGCCAATTCCGGTCCGCGACGCGGATACCGGATTCCCCCCGTTCGCGCTGCTGACGTTAGGCAGCGTGGCGACCGCCGGCGCGACGGGTCCGGCGGATTTTGTCGGATCGCTGCGGTCGAGCGAAGCGAGGATACGCTGCGCCGACGCGAGCGAGAATCCAGGGAGCTGGGCGATCGCTTCGGCACCGGCCGCGCGCACACCCTGCACGCTGCCAAAGGCGCGGATGAGCGCCCCCCGCTTCGACGCGCCAATGCCCGGTATCGAGAGAAGCTCGGATGTCACCGTCCTCGCGGAACGTTGCTGCCGTTGGAAGGCCACGGCGAAGCGATGCGCCTCGTCGCGCGCCTGCTGCAGAAGCCGCAGCGCCGGCGACCGACGCGGCAGGCGGATGGAGTCCGTCCGTCCGGGGACGAAGATCTCCTCGTCTCGCTTGGCGAGACTGATAATCGCCAGGGCGAGCCCGCTCGCATCGAGCGCAGCGCGGGCAGCATTG
>JBKJQR010000088.1:0-7152 GCA_046593895.1 Gemmatimonadaceae bacterium
GGGTGAAATCCTCGAGCTGAAGAACACGATCAACACGATGGTCGATCAGCTGTCGTCGTTCGCCGCTGAGGTGACCCGCGTCGCGCGCGAGGTAGGCTCGGAAGGAATTCTTGGCGGTCAGGCGAATGTGCCCGGCGTGGCCGGCACGTGGAAGGACCTGACCGACTCCGTGAACTACATGGCCGGTAATCTTACCAGCCAGGTGCGAAACATCGCCGACGTGACGACCGCGGTCGCGAAGGGCGACCTGTCGCGGAAGATCACGGCCGAGGCAAAGGGCGAGATCCTTGAGCTGAAGAACACGATCAATACGATGGTCGATCAGCTGTCGAGCTTCGCCGCGGAAGTCACGCGTGTCGCCCGCGAAGTAGGAACGGAGGGACGGTTAGGCGGACAGGCCAACGTCTCCGGTGTCGCCGGCACGTGGAAGGACCTGACCGACTCGGTGAACGGAATGGCGAGCAACCTGACCAACCAGGTGCGAAACATCGCCGACGTGACCACCGCGGTCGCGAAGGGTGACCTCGGCAAGAAGATCACGGCCGAGGCGAAGGGTGAGATGCTCGAGCTGAAGAACACCATCAACACGATGGTCGATCAGCTCAATGGCTTCGCGAGCGAAGTGACACGCGTGGCGCGCGAGGTCGGCACGGAAGGAATCCTCGGCGGACAGGCGCGAGTCGGCGGAGCAGCCGGCGTGTGGCGCGACCTGACCGACAACGTGAACTTCATGGCGTCGAACCTGACGGGGCAGGTGCGAAACATCGCACTCGTCACGACGGCAGTCGCCAACGGCGACCTGTCGCAGAAGATCACCGCGGAAGCGCGAGGCGAGATCCTCGAGTTGAAGAACACGGTGAACACGATGGTCGAGAAGCTGCGAGTCTTCTCGGACGAAGTGACGCGAGTCGCGAAGGAAGTAGGCACCGAAGGAAAGCTCGGCGGCCAGGCCGACGTGCCGGGTGTCGCCGGGACATGGAAGGCGCTCACCGACAGCGTGAACGCAATGGCGAACTCGCTGACGGCGCAGGTGCGAAACATCGCCGACGTCGCGACCGCCGTGACGAAGGGCGACCTGACGCGACAGATCACCGTCGAAGCGCAGGGCGAGCTGGATGAGCTGAAGGGCAACATCAACCAGATGATCGCGAACCTCCGCGAAACGACGGAGCGCAATCAGGAACAGGACTGGTTGAAGACGAACCTGGCGAAGTTCAGCCGGATGATGCAGGGGCAGAAGGACCTCGAGTCGGTCTCGCGCCTCATCATGAGCGAGCTGACGCCGCTGGTCAGTGCGCATCACGGCGCATTCTTCATCGGCGAGAACGAAGGTGGCGCGCAAGCGTTCAAGCTGATCGCGAGTTACGCGTATCGGTCGCGGAAGCACGTCGCCAATCGCTTCTTCATCGGCGAAGGACTGGTTGGCCAGGCGGCGCTGGAAAAGCAGGCGATCCTGCTGACCAACGTGCCTGACGATTACATCCAGATCATGTCGGGCCTCGGCGAGGCGCCGCCGCGCAACATCATCGTCCTCCCGATCCTCTTCGAGGGCGAGGTGAAGGCGGTGATCGAGCTGGCGAGCTTCCTCCCGTTCAGCCAGATCCACCTGACCTTCCTCGACCAGCTCGCCGAGTCGATCGGTGTCGTGCTGAACATGATCGGCGCGAACATGCGCACCGAGGAACTGCTCGAGCAGTCGCAGAAGCTGACGCAGGAACTCCAGTCGCAGTCGAAGGAGCTGCAGTCGCAGCAGGAAGAGCTCAAGCGGTCGAACAGCGAGCTCGAAGCGCAAGCGAAGTCGCTGCGCCAGTCGGAAGAGCTGCTCAAGGAACAGCAGGAAGAGCTGCAGCAGGTCAACGAGGAGCTCGAAGAGAAGGCCAACCTGCTGGCCGAGCAGAACCGGCGCGTCGAGGAGAAGAACATCGAGGTCGAGCGGGCCCGCCAGTCGCTGGAAGAAAAGGCGACGCAGCTCGCGCTCAGCTCGAAGTACAAGAGCGAGTTCCTCGCGAACATGAGCCACGAGCTGCGCACGCCGCTCAACTCGCTGCTCATCCTCTCGCGGCTGCTCGCCGACAACAAGGAAAAGACGTTGTCGCCGAAGCAGGTCGAGTTCGCGAAGACGATTCTCTCGTCGGGTACGGACCTGCTCAACCTCATCAACGACATCCTCGACCTGTCGAAGGTCGAAGCTGGCAAGATGGAAGTGAACGCCGCCGACGTCACGATGAACGACGTTCGCGACTTCGTCGAACGGACGTTCAAGCCAGTGGCCGACCAGAAGGGGTTGACGTTCCGCGTCGAGATTGCCGACGGGACGCCGACCAGCCTCTACACGGATGGACAGCGGCTGCAGCAGGTGATCAAGAACCTGCTGTCCAACGCGATGAAGTTCACGGAAAAGGGCGAGGTCGCCCTCAAGGTGCGGAAGGCGGAGAAGACACAGACGAAGCGGTTCGCCAATCCCTCGCTCGATCGGGCGCCCGAAGTGATCGCTTTCGCGGTGACCGACACCGGCATCGGGATCGCGAAGGACAAGCAGCAGCTCATCTTCGAGGCGTTCCAGCAGGCGGACGGCACGACGAGCCGCAAGTACGGCGGCACGGGCTTGGGCCTGTCGATCAGCCGCGAGATCTCGCGACTGCTCGGCGGCGAGATTCGTGTCGAGAGCACGCCGGGGTCGGGGAGCACGTTCACGCTCTTCCTGCCGTCGACGTGGATCGATCCGGAAGCATCGCCGAGTGGCCGCGCTCAGTCGCGGCCGGCGGCCGCGGGGAGCGGCGCAGCGCGGCGTGCGCTCGGCGGGCAGCGTCCGGGCGGTGACGCCAGTGTCGGCGCGCGGGGCGGCTCGTACGGTGGAAGCGGGAGCTCGACGGGGAGCGGCGGTCGCTCCTCGGGGATGAGCTCGAGCGGTTCATCGTCTGGCGCGAGCATGTCGGGCGGCGAGAGCGGCTCGTCTGCGCAGGGCGGAATGAATGCCTACGACAAGGCGATCACGTCACCGCGGGTAACGCCGACGGTCGGCACGGCGGAAGCCGGGCCGGGCTTCCGGCTCGAGCCTAACGGTGGCGATGACGGCGACGGGGGCGATGTCGCGACGATCGAGGAGATCGCACCGACGGCGCTGGCCGACGTGCAGATGCCATCCTCGTACGAGGACGACCGCCAGACGATCGAGCCGGGCGACAGGGTGATTCTCATCGTCGAGGACGACGAGAACTTTGCGCGAGTGCTGCTCGAGATGTCGCGCGGACGGGACTTCAAGGGGATCGTCGCGCTGCGCGGGCGCGATGCGCTGACACTGGCGCACGAGTACAAGCCGGACGCGATCACGCTCGACATCGGCATGGGGGACATGAATGGCTGGGAGGTGCTCGACCGGTTGAAGCATCATCCGGATACGCGCCACATCCCGGTACACATAGTCTCCGGCGACCAGAACAAGCAGCAGGGACTTCTCTCCGGCGCCTTTGCGTTCCTCGAGAAGCCGGTGAGCAAGGAAGTGCTCGACGACGCCTTCTCGCGCCTGCTCAAGTTCATCGACGAGCGGGTGAAGCGGCTGCTCGTCGTCGAGGACGACGACAACCAGCGGACGGCAATCGTCGAGCTGATCGCGGCCGACGACGTCGAGATCACCGCGGTCGGATCGGCTGGCGAAGCGATCGACCTGCTGCAGCACAACAAGTTCGATTGCATGGTCATCGACCTCGGACTCGCCGACATGAGCGGCTTCGAGTTGCTTGAGCGGGTGAAGGGCGATCCGAACATGCAGACCATGCCGGTGATCGTGTACACCGGGAAGGAGCTGACGCCCGCCGAGGACACGCAGCTCCGGAAGTACGCCGAGACGATCATCGTCAAGGATGTGAAGTCGCCGGAGCGCTTGCTCGACGAGACCGCGCTCTTCCTCCATCGCGTGGAGGCCAAGCTGCCGGAGCAGAAGCGCCGGATGCTCGAGCAGCTGCACAACGCCGACAGCGTGTTCGCCGAGAAGCGGATCCTCGTCGTCGACGACGACGTGCGGAACATCTTCTCGCTGACGAGCGTGCTCGAGGACCACGGGATGAACGTGCGGTTCGCCGAGAACGGCAAGGACGCGATCTCCGAGCTGGAAAAGGATCCGAACATCGACCTGGTGCTCATGGACATCATGATGCCGGAGATGGACGGCTATGAGACCACGCGCGAGATCCGGAAGAAGGCGAAGTTCCGCGCGCTGCCGATCATCGCGCTGACCGCGAAGGCGATGAAGGGCGATCGCGAGAAGACGATCGCGGCCGGGGCATCGGACTACATCACCAAGCCAGTCGACACCGAGCAGCTGCTTTCACTGATGAGGGTGTGGCTCTATCGCTGACTCGATCGGCAAGCTCGCCCAGCCGCCGCTGGCTTACGACACCCAGATGGAGCAGCTCGAAATCGAGCTGCTCCTCGAGGCGATTTTCCGTCATTACGGTTTCGACTTCCGGTCGTATGCGTTCTCGTCGATTCGCCGGCGGATCTGGAAGCGGATAAACGCCGAGGAGCTGCCTAACGTCACGTCGTTGCAGGAGCGGGTACTGCACGACCCGCAGGTGATGGAGCGGCTGCTGCTCGACCTATCGATCAACGTCACGGCGATGTTTCGCGATCCGGGATTTTACCGGGCGTTTCGCGAGCAGGTGGTGCCGCTGCTGCGGACGTATCCGTTCATCCGCGTCTGGCACGCCGGCTGTTCGACCGGAGAGGAAGTGTATTCGATGGCGATCCTCCTCGAGGAGGAAGGGTTGCTCGGCAAGTCGCGGCTCTACGCGACCGACATCAACGAGGTCGTGTTGCAGCAGGCGCGCGCGGGAATCTTTCCGCTCGAGCGGATGCAGGAATACACCGAGAACTACATCAAAGCGGGCGGGAAGCGGGCGTTCTCCGAGTACTACGTCGCGAAGTACGACGGTGCGCTGTTCAACCCGTCGCTCACGGAGCACGTGGTATTCTCGCAGCACAACCTGGTCACCGACCGTTCGTTCAGCGAGTTCAATGTCATCCTCTGCCGCAACGTGCTCATATATTTTGACCGCAAGCTGCAGGCGACGGTGCATCGGTTGTTCTACGACTCACTCGTTAACTTCGGGATTCTCGGCGTTGGCGGGAAAGAGTCGCTGAAGTTTTCGCAGTACGAGACATGCTATGAACAGATCGCGTCCGAAAAGATCTATCGCAAGGTTCGCTGACCTGAAAAAATGTGGCCTACGAGTTGGTGGTGATCGGAACGTCGTGGGGAGGACTCCACGCGCTGCGCCGGGTCCTCGGAGGACTCCCGGCGGCATTCGACCTGCCGGTCGTCGTGGTGCAGCATCGGCACCGCGATTCGGATCATCTGCTCGTGCAGTTGTTGCAGGATCACACGTCGCTGAAGGTGCATGAGATCGAGGACAAGACCGAACTCGAGGCCGGCGGTGTCTACGTCGCGCCAGCGGAATATCACGTGCTCGTCGAAGTCGGGCATCTCGCGTTGAGCACCGAGGAGCCGGTGCGTTACAGCCGACCGTCGATCGACGTCACCTTCGAGTCGGCGGCCGACGCGTATGGCGCGCGCACCGTCGGCGTGATCATGACCGGCGCGAACGACGACGGTGCCCGCGGGCTGAAGCGGATCGCCGATCGCGGCGGCGCTGCGATCGTGCAGGATCCGGCGACCGCGGAGAGCGCGGTGATGCCAGCGGCCGCGCTCAAGCTGGTGCCTGACGCGCGCGTCGCGAAGGTCGAGGAGATCGGCGCGCTGATCGCGACGCTGAACGCCCGGGCGAGAACGGCGAGCCGTGGCACGCCGCGGTCGGCTCCAACCCGCGACAGCGGCGACTCTCTGCGGAGCACACCGTGAGCGGCGAACAGGTCAACATTCTCCTGGTCGACGACCGGCCGGAAAACCTGCTCGCGCTCGAGGCTATCCTCGAATCGTTAGGCCAGAACCTCGTGCGGGCGTTGTCAGGCGAGGAAGCGCTCAAGCACCTGCTGACCCGCGACTTCGCGGCGATCCTGCTCGACGTCCAGATGCCCGGGCTCAACGGCTTCGATACGGCGCGGCTGATCAAGGCCCGCGAACGGTCGCGACACATCCCGATCATCTTCCTGACGGCGATCAGCAAGGAGGAGGCGTACGTCTTCGAGGGATATTCGGTCGGCGCGGTGGACTACATGTTCAAGCCGTTCCAGCCCGACATCCTGCGATCGAAGGTCGCGGTGTTCGTCGACCTCTATCGCAAGCAGGAGCAGATCAAGGTGCAGGACGACCTGCTCCGCGAGAGTGAGCGGCGCGAGCTCGAGCTGCGCCACCGCGCCGAGCTGCGCGAGACGCAGGCGCGACTCGCTGAAGTCGTCGATGGCGCACTGGACGCGATCGTGATGTTCGACGAACGACAGCACATCACGCTCTTCAACGAAGCCGCCGAGCGGACGTTCTGCATCCCGGCGCGCGACGCGGTCGGTACGTCGATCGGGCGCATCTTCCCGGAGAAGTCGCGGGCCCAGCAGGTCGGAATACTGCTCGGTGCGTCGCCCCATGAAGCCGACGACACCTGCGCGACCGAGAAGCCGCTGCAGCGTCACGTGATGAGCCTGATCGCGGCGCGTGGCGTCGGGAACGAGGAGTTTCCGCTCGAGGCGTCGGTGTCACGTCTCGACCAAGGCGAACTCCGTCTCTACACGATGATCGCGCGCGACATCACCGAGCGTCGGCGTGCAGAAGAAGCATTGAAGGACCAGGCTGAGTCGCTGGCCCGGGCGTCTGAAGAACTGCGCGCTGCGAACGAAGAGCTGCAACGACGTCAGGGCGAGATCGAGGCGGCGATGACGGCGCGCAGCCGCTTCTACGCGTCGATGTCACACGAGCTGCGCACGCCGATCAACGCGATCCTCGGCTACAGCACGCTGCTGCTCGAGAACATCTACGGTCCGTTGAACGACAAGCAGGGCGAGGGGATCCAGCGAACGCACCGCGCGGCAAAGCACCTGCTCGAGCTGGTGAACGACGTGCTCGACCTGTCGAAGATCGAAGCCGGCAAGATCGACCTGAAGATGCAGCCGGCGACGTTCCCCGACCTGATCGAGGACCTGTTCGTCACGGTGCGTCCGCTCGCCGACGAGCGAGGGAGCACGCTCGCCATGGAGCATTCGGGC
>JBKJQR010000200.1:0-10826 GCA_046593895.1 Gemmatimonadaceae bacterium
AGCGTACGCGGGAATCTAAGGCATTCGGCGTGCGAACCCAAAACAACTGGGCTTGAGCCAGTAGCCGTTCGCGTTGAGCGACGGCGGTTCCGCATTGCGGGCCCCCCGCCGTTCCTCCCCGCTACTGGCTCACGGCTAACGGCTGCTCAAGGCTAACGGCTTCGTTTCAGCTTCGAGTAGTTTCCATCGATCTTCCGTACGTAGCCGAGCGTCTCGCGGTAGCGCCAGCGGTCAATGCGCGGGGCGACGTGCTCGATGCTCGCCCACTCGGCGTCGCTGAGGTGATCGCCGCGGGCGGCAATGCAGGCGCGGATGATCGGGCCTTCGCCGGCGTTGTAGCTGCCGAACATGAAGCGGTGGCGCTCGTCGTCGGGGACTTGCTTCTGCCAGACCGTCCAGAGCCAGCGGTCGTGCATGATGCCGGCGGCGATGTTGAACTCGGGATCATCGATCGAGCGAAAATCGGGGCGCTTCGACGCGATCAGCGCGTACGTCGAGGGCATGAGCTGCATGATGCCGCGTGCACCAACGAAGCTGCGCGCGTTCGCGTTTAGCTCCGACTCGGCCATCCCCTGCGCCTTGAAGAACCGCCAGTCGAATGGCGCGCCAAAATAGCGCTTCGAATACTTCTTGAAGTAATCGTCATAACGCGAGTCGTCATGCGACCTCGCACGCGCTGAATCAGCGCTGCGCAAGGCGGCGCCGAGCCGGTGGCCCTGCGCGCCGGCGCTGGACGCGCCGAGGAGCGCGACAATGCCGGCGAGCCAGCCCAGCAACCACCGCCGACGCGCTCGGCTCAATTCAGGGCGCCGGCGACGACGATCGCGATCGAGATGAACAGCGCGGCGATGAAGATCGCGACGGCGATGTTTCCCTTCTTCAGTTCATCGCGAAAATCCATCTCCGGTGTGGGCGCGTCAATGATCCGGTAGCTGGCGTACATCAGCACCACGCCGAGAATGGCGTAGAGGAAGTTGATGACGATGATTGGCAGTTCCATTGCGGTCGGGGTAGGGGGTTCGAGAATATTGCGCAGGGAGGGCCGATTGGCGACAGCGGCAGTGCGGGGAGCGACGCCGGCGACGTCTTTGGCATGCGATTGAACCGCAGAGCACCGCCGCGATGGCGAGGCTTGCGGGGTGACGTCGCGCGGTGCGTATTACCAGCGATCCCCCGCGCCTCCCCTACACTGACATCAGGCCGATGATCGAGCTCCAGCTCTCCGACGTCGTCCGCGTCAACCATCTCGCGATTCCCAGTCGCGACGTCGACGGGCCGGCGGCTGAGCCGCCGCAGCCGAGGGTCGGCGAGGTCGGGGTGGTCGTCGGCGCGTTAGGCGACGACCTCTACCTCATCGAGCACGCGACCGACGACGGCCGTCCGCTCTGGATCGCCGAATTCCACGTCGAGGAGCTCGAGGTGGTCAACTACGCGGACGACTGAGCCGTCGGCTCGTCCGTCGCCGCTGGCGTGCCGCGACGGTGCTTTCAGGGCGCAGCTTCGACGGCGCCGCGGTAGCGGGTGAGCCAGGCCTCGCTCCACGACTCGAACGTTCCGGCGAGCAATGCGCGCCGTGCATCGCGCATGACGTCCAGCAGGTAGGTGACGTTGTGCAGCGCGAGAAGACGCATGCCGAGCATTTCCCCGCTGACGAACAGGTGCCGGATGTAGGCGCGATCATAACGCGCGCAGCAGGGGCAGCCGCAGCCGTCGACCACGGGACGGCGATCGGTACGATGGCTGCTCCGCCTGATCTGTACCTTGCCGTCGGGGGTGAAGGCGGTGCCGTTGCGCCCCATGCGGGTCGGAGCGACGCAGTCGAAGAGATCGACGCCACGCCGTACGCCTTCGACGAGATCGTCCGGGAAGCCGACGCCCATCAGGTAGCGCGGCAGACCGCGCGGAATCGCCGCGTCGCAGACCTCGAGCGTCGCGTACATGTCCGGCTTCGATTCGCCGACCGAGAGCCCGCCGATCGCGACGCCCTTCCAGTCGCCCGATCCAATGATCCCGCTGACCGACGCACGCCGCAACTCGGCCTGCGTTCCCCCCTGCACGATCGGAAACAGCGCCTGCGCTGGCGCGACGCACTCGGCGATCGGGTCGAGTGGGACGAGCGATGGCTGACCGTCAGGCGGATCCTCCGGAACGGCGCTGCCTAACGGCGCACGACCATCGCGCTCGAGCCGGTCGAACTCGACGCGGCAGCGATCGAGCCAGCGCAGGCTGCGCTCCATCGCGGCGCGGGACTCGTCGAGCGTCGCCTGGCCGGCGATCAATTCGTCGAGCTGCATGATGACGTCAGCACCGAGGTTGCGCTCGATGCGCATCACCGCCTCCGGTGTGTACTCGTGCAGCGATCCGTCGAGATGACTGCGGAACCGCACGCCGTCCTCGCTGACGGTGCGCAACTTGGCGAGCGAGAAGACCTGGAAGCCACCGGAGTCGGTGAGCATCGGTCCGTCCCAGCGCGCGAACTGGTGCAGCCCGCCGAGTGCGCGAACCATGAGATCGCCGGGCCGGAGGTAGAGATGGTAGGCATTCGACAGCACCATCCGGCCACCGGCGGTGCGTACCTCCTCCATCGACAATCCCTTGATGGTGGCCTGCGTCGCGACCGGCATGAATGCTGGCGTCTCGACGACGCCACGCGGCGTCTGCAGCCATCCAACGCGCGCCGAACCCTGCGCGTGCGCGTGGCGAAAGGAGAATGGTGGAGTCGTGGGCACGGACGATTGGTAACGACCGCGATGCCAAATACTCAACCCCCCTCGCGAGCGCGGCTTGACACCCGTCGGCGGCAAGGCGCACGTTTTCAGCCGTTCGACACGCCTCGAGCAGTCGCCCCGTCCCGGAGGACATCATGATCGGCCTCAGCGCGCTCTGGCTCCCCATCCTGCTCTCAGCCGTGTTCGTGTTCGTCGCGAGCTCGGTGATCCACATGCTGCTCCCCTGGCACAAGGGCGACTTCAAGCGGCTCCCGCAGGAGGACCAGATCACGGCCGCGCTGCGGCCGCTGGCCATCCCGCCGGGCGACTACATGCTGCCGAAGCCGGACTCGATGCAGCAGCTGCGCACCCCCGAATACGCCGATCGCCTCGCGAAGGGGCCGGTGCTGATGATGACGGTCATGCCTAACGGCATGACGCCGATGAGCGGGATGCTCGCCAAGTGGTTCGTCTACCTGTTCATCGTCGCGCTGCTCGCCGCGGCGATCACCGTGCCGCTCCTGTTACCTGGCGCCGACCGCCACGTCGTCTTCCACACGATCGCGCTCGCGTCGTTCCTCGGCTACGGCATGGCGCTCTGGCAGATGTCGATCTGGTATCACCGATCGCTCGGCACGACCATCAGGTCGACGGTGGACAGCCTGGTCTACGCCCTGATCACCGCGGCGACCTTTGCCTGGCTCTGGCGGCGTTAGGCGGCTTGCCGTTCCCACAACCAGTGAACTACCGCATCGCCGTCGACTCCGACGCCCCCCTGCTCGCCGAGATCAACCAGCAATTGATCGCCGACGAGTGGGGCGGTGGCGGAATGGAACTCGAGCATCTCGAGGCGCGGATGCGGCGCTGGATCGAGGAGGGCGAATACCGCGCGATCATCTTCGTCGAGGAAGCGACGACCGTCGCCTACGCGCTCGTCAGCATGGACGACGACTCGGCGTACATCCGGCACTTCTTCGTGCTCCGCGAGCAACGCGGCCGCGGTGTGGGGCGCCGCGCGATCGCCCTCTTGCTCGGCGAGATCATACCAGCCGAGCTGCGGATCACCCTCGACGTGCTCGCCAGCAACCGCGTCGGCCATGCGTTCTGGCGCTCGGTCGGATTCGGCGATTACGCAATCCGGATGGAGCGGCTACCCATTGCGGGGGGTTCGACTGGCTGAGCGCTGGCTGGGATGCGCGGGGTCAGCCGATGTCCGACGCGGATGAGCGGACGTTCGACGAGGTAGTAGCTCGCGCTGGCGCAGGCAAGAGTCAGCACGATGTCGAGCGGAAATGTCTGCAGGATGCCTAACGTCTGCGGCACGCCGCGAAAGACGAAGAACAGTTCCCAGAGATAGAGGCTGTAGGAGAGTCGCCCGAGCCAGCGCATCAGCGGTGACTCGAGCAGCCGGCTGGCAAGCGAACGCGGGCGAAGCATCGTCGACGCGATCATCAGCGGGACAAGCATCGCCTCCCAGATCGTCGGGCGCCCGTTGAAGACGCGGACGACGATCAGATAAAGTGCGACCACGGTTATTGAAACGAGCACTGTGAGATTCGCCTCGATCCACCGCCGCGCACCTGGACGCGCGAGCAGCAGCGCCAGCGCCGCGCCCCACATGATCGAGTCGATGCGCAGGTCCGTGCGGACGAAGTACAGTGGGTCGACGGTGTGCAGGCGGGCGATCATCTGCAGCAGCTCGACGCGCCGCCACACGGCGACGGCGAGCGCCACCGCGATCGCCGCCCACAGTCCGCGCCGCGCCCCGCAGAGGAGGAGCAGCGCCGGCCAGACGAGATAGAAATGTTCCTCGACGGCGAGCGACCAGTAATGCGCGGTGAAAAAGCCCGCGAAATCGGGCGAGAGAAGCGCCGGGAGATAGTTGCGAAAGAACAACGCCGCCGCGGCGATCTCGCGCGGAACGACCGGGAGCAACCCCAATGCGCCGAGCACCGCGATTACCGCGAGCACGAGGAACGCGGCGGGGAGGATGCGAAACGCGCGGCGGATGTAGAAGCGGCGGAGCGAGATGCGTCCCGACTGCGACCACTCCTCAAGCAGGCGGCTGGTGATGAGCAGGCCGCTCAGGCCGAAGAAGATGTTCACGCCCTGCGTGCCGGTACCGACGTGATCGAGCCAGCTCTCGCTCGCCTGCTGGCGTGCGTAAGCGTGGCCGGCATGGCTGAACAGCACGAGCAGGACGGCGATCGCTCGCCACCCGTCGAGCGTGGGGATGTACTGCGATGTCGCCGTGCCGGTCGCGTCGCGTTCCACCGTTCCTCCTGCCGGCGCTTGGGCCTCCGCGCGCCACACCGGCGTCCTCGTGATGGACTGTCCCCGGGAGATTGACGCAACAGCTGGACAGCGCCATCGCGGGTCGCGCATCATACGCCGGTCAGCGGAACGAACGCCGACGAAAACCTGTCTCCCCCATTCGTCGATGCCGACGCTCGCATTCACCCGGGAGATTACCCCGGCACTCGCTACTGACTGCGAGCTCACGCATCTCGCGCGCACGCCGATCGACTTGTCGCGCGCGCGCGCCGAGCATGCGGCGTACGAATCGGCACTCCGTGGCTGTGGCTGCGAAGTCGTGCGCATTGCCGCCGACCCGCTGATGGCCGACGCGGTGTTCATCGAGGACACGGCGATCATCCTCGACGAATTGGCCATCATCACGCGGCCGGGGGCAATGTCTCGCCGCCGCGAGACCGGCGCGGTCCGCGAGGCACTGCAGGGGTACCGCCCGCTGGCCGACATCGCCGGCGAGGGCACGCTCGACGGGGGTGACGTGCTGCGCGTCGGGCGGCGGCTGCTCGCCGGCGCCGGCCCGCGGAGCAACGCCGAGGGTCGGCGCCAGCTGTCGGCACTCGCTGCACCGAGCGGCTACACGGTGGAGTCGATCCCGTTCACCGGTTGCCTGCACCTGAAGAGCGCGGCGACGCTGGTCGCCGACGACGTCGTGCTCTTCAACCCGGCGTGGGTCAGCGCCAGCGCGTTAGGCGCGGTCCGGACGATCGCGGTCGACCCCGCCGAGCCATTCGCGGCGAACGCGCTCCTCGTCAACGGCGCGGTGATCCATGCGGCCGAGTTCCCGCGGACGCGGGAGCGCCTCGAGCGGGCGGGGATCAGCGTGATCAGCGTACCGGCCGGCGAGCTGGCGAAGGCCGAGGGTGGGGTGACCTGCTGCAGCCTGCTCGTCGGCCGTCAGTCCTGACGGCCGACGACCGCTACCAGTCGACCTGCGGCGACCGGTACCAGTTGATGCCGAGCTGGTTCCAGCGCGGCGCCTGCGCGGCGATCCGCGTCCGGAAACTGGGCCAGTCGCGTGCGGCCTGCGGAGACCAACCGACCTCGGCCAGCGCGGGCAGTCGCGGCATCGCGAGGTACTCGGCGGCGCTCACGTTAGGCAGGGTCTCGCTCCAGAGCGCCGCTTCGACGCCAAGAATCGAGCTCTCGGTCACACCCTTCATGTAGGTGGCCGGGTCCCAGTCGTAAGCGTCGCGCAGTTCGATGTACGCCGCCCAGTGCAGCCCAAGCTCGGTCGCTGGCGTGTACTGCATGTCGAGGTAGGCCCGGTTGGACGGGGACATCACCAGCTTGGAGCCGTACTGCAGCGCGGCGGTGGCCGAGTCGCTCTTCCACTGCTGGGCGACGGTGGTCGGGAGCAGGCGCGCCTTGGTGATTTCCTCCCAGCCGATCATTCGCTTGCCGTGGCTGGTGACGATGGTCTGCAGGCGCTCGATGAACTTGATGTACTGCGCCGGCGACAGCGTCTTCACGTCGACCTCGTCGCCGCCGACGTGGAAGTAGGCACCCGGCGTGAGCGCCGAGATTTCGCGGACGATGTCGTCGACGAGCGCGTAGGTCTCTTCCTTGTCGACGCAGAGGGTGCTCCAGCCGACATCGGTCCCGGTGTAGCTACCGGTCGGTCGCACACTGCACGCAACCTCGGGATAGCCCGACAGTGCAGCGTTGGTGTGCCCGGGCATGTCGATCTCGGGGACAATCGTGATGTATCGCGCCGCGGCGTAGCGGACGATTTCCGAGTAGTCCTCCTGGGTGTAGAAGCCACCCGGTCCGCCCCCGACTTGCGATTGCGCGCCGACGCTGGTGAGGCGCGGGCGCGACTTGATCGCGATCCGCCACCCCTGGTCGTCGGCGAGGTGCAGGTGAAACACGTTCATCTTGTAGAGCGCGAGGATGTCGATGTACTGCTCGACTTCCTTTACGGTGAAAAAGTGGCGCGCGACGTCGAGCATCGCGCCGCGCCATGCGAAGCGCGGCTGGTCGGTGATCGTCACCGCGGGAATGGTCCACGCGTGCTCGATGTCCATCTCCGATTCGATCTTGAACGGCAGCAGCTGGCGGAGCGTCTGCACGCCGTGAAAGAGTCCGGCCGGCCGATACGCTGCGAGGTGCACCGAGTCGGCGCTGACCGTCAGGTCGTAGCCTTCGTCGCCCAGCGCGGCGCGATCGGGGGCGAGCGAGAGGTGGATCATTCCGGGCGCCGGCGGCGCGCCGGCGGCGAGCACGAGCACCGGGAATCCGGTCGCCGGCCGGAGCAGGCTGCCTAACGCTTCGGCAACCGGCGCGGCGTCGGCGCTCCCGCGAGCGACGACGATCGACGTCGCCGCGGTGAGGACGAATGGCGCGCCACCGCCGACCGTCATCGACGCCGGCGCGGGGACGATGTGCGGCGTCATCACGAGTGACGGCAGGGTGGGCGCTGGAGTCGGCGCGATCATGGGAGCAGGGCGGCAGGCGGCGGCGAGAAGCGCGGCGACGAGCGTGAGCGAGAGGTATCTGTTCATGGGATAGTTGAGGTCACTCGCCAGATTGTGTTTCCGACATCATCAGCGACGAGCAGCGCGCCGCGCTGGTCGATGGCCACTCCGACCGGCCGACCCAGTGCGTCGCCCTCACGATCGAGGAATCCGCTGAGCACATCGAGCGGCGCACCCGCTGGCGTTCCGTTGCGAAATGGGACGAACACCACCTTGTAGCCGCTGCGCGGTTTCCGATTCCACGAGCCGTGCTGCCCGACAAACATCCCCTGCTTGAATGCGGCCGGCAAGCCGGTTGTCGTGGCGAAACACAGTCCGAGCGAAGCAGTGTGCGGGCCCAGCGCATAGTCGGGCACGACCGCGGTCGCGACGAGATCGGGCCGGCGCGGCTTGACGCGCGCGTCGACGTGCGGTCCGAAATAGCTGTATGGCCAGCCATAGAACGCGCCATCGCGGATCGCGGTCATGTAGTCGGGCACGAGGTCGCCGCCCAGCTCATCGCGTTCGTTGACCGCGACCCAGAGCGCGCCAGTCTCTGGTACCCACGCCATGCCGACAGGATTGCGCAGCCCCGATGCCAAGACACGATGGCTGCCCGTCGCCAACTCGATTTCCCAGACGGCGGCGCGTCCGTCTTCCGCGGCGATGCCATTCTCCGCGGCATTGCTGTTCGATCCGATTGCCGCGTACAACCGCGCGCCATCGACGCTGGCGATGATGTTCTTCGACCAGTGATGATTGATCGGACCCGCGGGCAGGTCGGCGACTTTTGTTGCGAGGGCGGTGATCTGCGTGTCGCCTGTGGCATATGGGAAACGTACCACCGCATCGGTGTTCGCCACATACAGCATGTTGCCAACGAGCGCCATTCCGAACGGTGAGTTCAGGCCGCTGAGAAAGGTCGTCCGCATTTCGGCGACGCCATCGCCGTCGGCGTCGCGGAGCAGGGTAATGCGATTCGCGCTCTTCACCGCCGAGCCGGCCTTCTTCTGGAAATAATCGGTGAACCAGCCCTTGAGCCCGCGATTGTTCTTCGGACGCGGCGGTCCATTCGTCTCGGCGACGAGGACGTCGCCGTTAGGGAGCACGTAGAGCCAACGCGGATGATCGAGCCCGCGGGCAAAGGCGGCAACCCGCATCCCTTCGCCGGCGATCGGCGTCACGCCCTTCGGCCACCCTTTTGCGGTCGCGATCCCGACGAGCGGAATGAGCGACGTCTGCGGTGCAGGGAGTACCGGGTGCGGGCCGGTCCCGGCCGATACCGGGAGCCGAGCCGGCGCGCCGCAGGCGAGCAGTGCGACGGTGGCTAACGCAACGACGGCGCGTGATCGCACTACCGCGTGTCGCCCGGTGCGAAGGCCAGCGTGTCGCCCTCGAACCGGATCGGCAGCCCGAGCTCGCGGACCTGCGCGAAAATCACCCACTGCGCCGGCGTTGGTGCGCTGCCCGGGCGTTCGCGCGTGTAGTAGACGACCTTCTGCGACGCCTTCTGCGCCGAGAGCAGCATCTTCACCGAGTCGAACGACATCGCGCGCCCCTCGAGCTCGATGGCGCCCATCGTGTCGACGTAGACGTGCAGCTCGCCCGGGCGCTTGTGCACCGCCGGACGGTGCGACTCCTTCTTCCCGCACGCCATCGCGAACGCGGCGACGAGCGCATACAACCAGAGGTGCTTGGTTCGCATCACGTCTCCCCGTCTGTCAGCGGCCGAGCTGATCCCCGGCGAAAGTTCGGCCAATGCACGCCGCTCTGCCAGTGGCATTGACGGCGCTTGGACCGGATGGCCAATTCCCCCGAACATCATCCTGGAGTAGCGAGTACATGGCGCACGCCCCCCTTCCGATTCACCGCGGCTTCGGCGAGACCATGCGCCGCGACGCGTGGTGGGTGCAGCCGCTGATCGTCTTCACGATCCTCTCGTCCTTCCTCGGCTACGCGACCTGGGCGGCGTTCCAGAACGCGCACTACAGCTACGGACCGTATCTCTCGCCCTTCTATTCGCCGGTCTTGTTCGGTGATTCGCCCCACGCGCTGCTCGGTCCAAAGCCGCGCATCTGGCCAGCGTGGCTCCCCTTCTCGCCGGCGCTGATCATCCTGCCATTCCCGGCGCTCTTCCGTTTCACCTGCTACTACTACCGCGGCGCGTACTACAAGGCGTTCTGGGCCGATCCGATCAGCTGCTCGGTTGGCGAGCCACGCTCCGGATATCGCGGCGAGGCGAAGTTTCCGCTCATCATGCAGAACGTGCACCGTTATTTCCTCTACGTCGCCGTGATCTTCCTCGTCCTCCTCGCGACTGACGTCTGGAAGGCACTCTGGTTCACCGGCGCGGACGGTCGCACGCATTTTGGCATCGGCGTCGGGTCGCTCGTGCTCGCGCTCAACGTCGGGCTGCTCGGCAGCTACACGTTAGGCTGCCACTCGATGCGCCACATCGTCGGCGGCTACCTCGACCAGCTCTCGCGGCGCCCGCTGCGCAAGGCGGCCTACGACTGCTCGAGCTGCCTCAATCGCTGGCACATGAAGTGGGCGTGGATGAGTCTCTTCGGCGTCGCCTTCGCCGACATCTACGTCCGCCTGTGCTCGATGGGGATCTGGCACGACTGGAGGATTCTCTAGTGCTCGACCACCAGGCGATCGAGCACGACGTCCTCGTCATCGGTGCCGGCGGCGCCGGCCTGCGCGCGGCGATCGAAGCGGGTGCCGACGGCGTCAGCGTCGGCCTCGTCTGCAAGTCGCTGCTCGGCAAGGCCCACACGGTGATGGCCGAGGGGGGCGTCGCCGCTGCGTTAGGCAACGTCGACGATCGCGACAGCTGGCGCGTCCACTTCGCCGACACGATGCGCGGCGGGCAGTACGTCAACAACTGGCGGATGGCCGAGCTGCACGCGAAGGAAGCGCCGGCCCGCGTCAACGAACTCGAATCATGGGGCGCGCTGTTCGATCGCACCGCCGACGGACGCATCCTCCAGCGCAACTTCGGCGGCCATCGCTATCCGCGGCTCGCCCACGTCGGCGACCGCACCGGCCTCGAGATGATCCGCACGCTGCAGGATCACGGGATCCATCAGGGGATCGACGTGCACATGGAGTGCACGGTGCTCACGCTGCTCACCGATGGCGGCCGCATCGCCGGTGCGTTCGCCTACGATCGCGAACGGGGCCGGTTCAAGGTCTTCCGCGCCAAGGCGGTGGTGATGGCCACCGGCGGCATCGGGCGCGCCTACAACATCACCAGCAACAGCTGGGAGTACACCGGCGACGGACAGGCGCTCGCCTATCTCGCCGGCGCCGACCTGCAGGACATGGAGTTCGTGCAGTTCCATCCAAC
>JBKJQR010000278.1:0-3544 GCA_046593895.1 Gemmatimonadaceae bacterium
CCGCGCTGCGCGAGATGGGCTGCTCGTCCGCGCAGGGCTACCTGTTTTCGCGGCCAGTCCCCGTGTCCGAGATCGAGGTCCTGCTCAGCAACGACCCACGCTGGTAGGACAAAGGGCCAGGAACCAGCGGCGTGCTATTGCCGGTTCCTGACCCCCATACGCGCCGTCCAGAGCCCCCCGGCCGTTAGGCAGCGCGCACAGACCTACTTCTTTGCGCCTTTCGCGAACAGCGCTTCGTACTTTCCGTAACCTTCCGCCTCGAGCGTCGCGACGGGGATGAAGCGCATCGCCGCCGAGTTCATGCAGTAGCGCAAGCCCGTCGGTGCCGGCCCATCATTGAAGACGTGGCCAAGATGCGAATTCGCCGCTGCCGACCGTACTTCCGTTCGTGCCATGCCCAGCGTGCGATCGGATCCTGTGCGGACGTTCGCCGGCTCGAGCGGACGCGTGAAGCTCGGCCACCCGGTGCCCGACTCGTACTTGTCGAGTGAGCTGAACAGCACCTCGCCGGAAACGACGTCCACGTAAATCCCGGCCTCGTGGTTGTTCCAGTAGCTGTTCCGGTACGGTGCCTCCGTGCCGTCATGCTGCGTCACGGAGTACTGCTCGCGCGTCAGCTTCTGCCGGAGCACCGCATCGCTCGGCTTCACGAACGCCGGCTTCTGCATCGTCTGCGCGGAAGCGTCCTTGTCGTGGCTCATCGTCGCCTGTGCGCTGAGAGTGGTCGCTGCGCCCACCGTCGCCAGCGCGAACGCTCCCCCGACGACGAGCAACTTGATGTCGTATGACTTCGTCATGGCTGAATCTCTCTCTGAAAAATGAGGCCTACCGGGCGATGATCCTGCCCTCCCGCCCCTCTGACTATTTACGACCGCAGCACTGCGATTGGATCTGCAGAAGACCGCTGTTTTTTCAACATTCGAAGGCTGGCAGCTCGATCCGAATCGGCCCCATTCTCCCTGCTGAACGAAGTCCCGAACCACCCCAGAAGTTCCCCCTTTTCCCTCCTCACGACCATGCATCGCGCGCGTCGTTTCGCGTATCAGGCATCGCGCGTGTCGTTTCCCGCATCGCGTCTGTCGATCTCCGACCGTCAGCGCCCGATGCCGCTCGCCCACGCCGCGATGCCGACGACTGCAGCCGCACCAAGCAGCGCCGCTGCCTGACGCGCCCGCCGCCAGCGGCGCGCGGCGCGGTGTGTGTCAGGCTCGACGGCGCGGGCGAACGCCGCCATGTCGGGGAACCGATGCGACGGCGCTTTCAGCAGCGCCCGGGCGATCGCGGATGCCATGTGTTCAGGGACGTCCGCGCGTAGTGTCGTCAGGCGCGGTGCCAGGTCGTTCAGGTGCTGGTGAATGATCCCGTGCGCTGTCTCGTCGTCGAACGGGACCGATCCCGTCAGCATCTCGAAGCCGACGATCGCCAGCGCATACTGGTCCGCTCGGCCGTCCACAGCGCGACTCAGTGCCTGCTCGGGCGCCAGGTAGTGGGGCGTCCCGAGCACTGTCCCGAATTCGGTGAGTGCGGCCGCCGTCGTTCCGTCCGTGCGTCCCGCGGCACTCTTCGAAATCCCGAAATCGGTGAGCACCACGCGGCTCTCCTCGTCGAGCATCATGTTCGCCGGCTTCACGTCGCGATGGACCACCCCCTGCGCGTGCGCATGCGCCAGCGTCGACGCCGCATCGGCGAGTATCCGCGCGACCGCGGCAACCGAGAGCAGGCGTTGTTCCGATTTTCGCGCGCGCAACACCGCGTCGAGCGAACAGCCGGCGACGTACTGCATCACGAAGTAGTGCAATCCCTGTTCGCTCCCGACTTCGCGAATCGGGATGATTCCCGGGTGCCGCAGGCTCGCGGCGATCTCCGCCTCACGCTCGAAGCGCGCGACGCCTGTCGCGTCGCTCGACAGCTCGGGCCGCAGCACCTTGATCGCCACCTGCGTCGCATCGCCGACGGCGTTCGCGAGATAGACGATCCCCATCCCACCCTTCCCGATCGCCTCTCCGACATGGTAGCGGCCAGCCAGCGCGTGGGCGAGTCGTGCCTGCATCATCGCGACGATCGCGTCGTCGCCTCCCTGCAGCGACGACAGCGTCTGTCCGGCAAGCTCTCCGCCGCAGATGAAGCAGTAGCGCGCCGCGGGCGGGAGCGCGACCGCGCAGTGCGCGCACCGCTTGTCTGCAGCGTTAGGCGACCGCGTCAACGCAGCCTCTGTCGCCGATGGGGCGCGTCGAAACCAGCTGAAGAGCGGCATCGCGGCGGTGAAGAGGTGGCGCGGAACCGTCGTCACGGTCGCTTCCAAGGACGCGTCAGGCGATGCGCTCGAAACCGTCCGCCTCGCGCGCGCGCCGCGTCCAGCGGGAGGCCGCGCGCGCGAGGCTTTACACGGACGATGCGATCAGCGTCACCACGTCGGCCAGCCAGTCTTTTGCCGTCACCCCGACACCGAGCGCGCTGAAATCGAGCTTCGCTTCGTCCAGGTACGCCTCGAACGCCCGCAGCTCCGAGTCCACCGCGAGGATCGCCCGCGCATCGCTCGCCGCCTGCAACAGGGTGCCGTGCGCCTCGGTCAGCACGAACACCAGCACCGCGTCACGATAGTACGCGCCGTTGCGTGCGTTCTCGAGCGAGAAATACTCGGCAAGCAGCCGCGCCAGGTCGGGGTAGAGCTCGGGAATCGTCATCGTCCTGTAACGTAGATGCGCGTTGGGCGGCGCGCATCGCGCACGCGGCGCGCATTACCGGCTTGCCTTGATGGCCGTCGCCACCCGTTCGATTTGTCCAGCATGACGCGTGATGTGCACCGCATACATCCTGAACGCATCGCCGAGATTCATCTTCGGAAAGAATCCGGGGAGCGCCGGTGTCGCGATGCGCAGCGCCCGCCAGTCGAGCAGCGTTGCCTCGACCATCGTCGCCGACACCAGCCGCTCGCCGGCGAGGAATGCTTCGAGCACGCCGTTCCGCGGTGTCGGCCCGGGATGGAAGAGCTTCGGCGACCGCATCTTCCGTGGCTTGGCCAGCGAGCTCGCGATCAAGCCGCCGAGCAGTGACGACTTCCACTCCCGCGCCGGCGCAGCGGGATCTGGCCGCGCCGAGTGCACCACCTGGCGGATCGGCTCGTCGTATCGCTCGCCGCTGAGACAGAGATGCTCGAGCACTTCGCCCACGCTCCACGCGTCGCGCTGCGGACGCTGCACGAGCTGTGCGCCGTCGAGCGCGCGAGCCGTTGATTCAATCCGCTTCCGCGCCGAGTGGATTTCGGCGGCCAGCTGCTGGTGAAGCTCACGCTGAATCATCCGCATGGAATGCCGCCCCGTTCGGGAAGTGACGCCGGCTTGTCCTCGCTGAGCGACCGGGCGTCTTCGCGCCGGCCAACCCCTCGACGCCCATACTACCACGAGTCGGCGCCGGCGGTAAGCATCCCGAGGTGAGCGGACTCTCGGTCACTCGGGCGATTACGGCCCCGCGCGTCGGGACGTTAGGCGCTCAGAGACAGCGAACCAGCTGCGGCGCCGCGCCGAGTTGCACATCGAACGGCCCG
>JBKJQR010000075.1:0-10399 GCA_046593895.1 Gemmatimonadaceae bacterium
CAACACCCACGACCTGCCGACGATCGAGGGATTCTGGCGCGGCGATGACATCGCGCTACGGCGCTCCCTCGGCCTGATCGAGAGCGATGATGCCGCGGCCGCGGAGCGTGCAGGCAGAGAGGGTGAGAAGCGCGCATTGCTCGAGCGACTGGTGGCCGACGGGGTACTCGCGCCGGGCGACGCCGCGGGCGAACTGGCACCGGCGTCGAGCAGTGAGCTGCCTAACGCTTTTGGGGGCGCTGGACCAAGGCTGCGCGCGGCGATGCATGAATTCCTCTGCCGGACGCCAGCCGCGCTGGTCGGGCTCTCACTGGCCGACGTCGTCGGCGAGGTCGAGCCGGTGAATGTGCCTGGCATCGGGCACGATCGGTTCTCCGGCTGGACGCGGCGGCTGGCCGTGTCGCTCGAGGAGCTCGACCACGATCCCGGTGTTACAGCCTCGATCCAGTGCAGTCGGGCGGCACAGCGACAACACCACGACGGCTCGGCACGCAGGCTGCAATTACCATCACGCCGAGACTGACCCGCGTCCCGGGCAAAAAGCAGCGGGCACTCGCCAAATCGGCGGTCCGGCTGTCGAAAAACGCGGAACCGACTAATGTCCTGTGACACCAGCGCGCGGCCCGAAGGCTGAGCGCGCCACGATCGCTGCATCCACTCAACTGCTTCGAAATGTCGAGTCCTGCAAATCCGACAATCGCGTATTTCTCGATGGAGATCGCCCTCGAGACGTCGCTTCCGACCTACAGTGGTGGACTTGGCGTCCTCGCCGGCGATACGCTTCGTGCGGCGGCCGATCTCGGCGCGCCGATGGTTGCCGTGACGCTGCTCCATCGAAAGGGATATTTCGTTCAGCATCTCGACGCGGCGGGCCGCCAGACCGAGACGCCAGTTGAGTGGAATCCGGAGGCTCGACTCACTCCGCTCGATGCGCGAACCAGCGTCGAGATCGAAGGACGCACCGTGCAACTGCGCGCCTGGCAGTACACGGTGCGTGGCGTATCAGGGCGCATCGTCCCCGTCTTTCTTCTCGATAGCGCGCTGCCGGAAAACACGCCTGACGATCAGCAGATCACCGATGTGCTGTACGGTGGCGACAACGAATACCGGCTCCGCCAGGAAATTGTCCTCGGACTCGGCGGTGCCGCGATGCTCCGCGCGCTTGGGTACGACGGCGAAGTGATTCACCACATCAATGAAGGGCACGCTGCGCTGCTGACGCTCGGGCTGCTCGAGCGGCAGCGCGACGGACACTGGGATGGTGCCGTCTCCGAGGCCGACGTCGCCGCGGTCCGCCAGCAGTGCGTGTTCACGACGCACACGCCGGTGCCGGCGGGTCACGACAAGTTTCCGCTCGACATGGTGCGCCGAGTGCTCGGCGCGAAGCGGGTGACGCTGCTGCAGAGCGCGGGCGCGCTCGAGGGCGACTGGCTGCACATGACCGTTCTCGCACTGCGCTTCACGCGCTACGTGAACGCGGTCGCGATGCGGCACCAGGATGTCTCACGCGAGATGTTTCCCCGCAGTGAGATCGAATCGATCACCAATGGCGTGCACGGCGTGTCGTGGACTTCGGAACCGTTCTGTCGGCTGTTCGACCGGCACATCCCGCGCTGGCGGCAGGACAACATGTACCTGCGCTATGCAGTGAAGATTCCCCTCGACGAGATTCGCGATGCGCATGCCGCGGCGAAGGGAGTGCTCCTCGGCGAGGTGCAGCGGAAGACCGGTGTGCAGCTCGATCCGAAGATCATGACCATCGGCTTCGCGCGCCGCTCGACGCCGTACAAGCGCGCTGACCTGATCTTCACTGATCTCGAGCGGCTCCGCGCAATGGCGCGTCGTGTCGGGCCGCTGCAGATCGTCTACGCGGGCAAGGCACATCCGCGTGATGAGCCGGGCAAGCAGCTCATCCAGCGGATCTTCGAGGCGAGCGCGAAACTGGGCGACGCGGTCAAGGTGGTTTACCTCGAGAAATACGACATGGTACTCGGCGGACTGCTGACCGCTGGCTCGGACGTGTGGCTCAATACGCCGATGCGTCCGCTCGAGGCGAGTGGTACCAGCGGAATGAAGGCGGCGCTCAACGGAGTGCCGAGCTTCAGCATCCTCGATGGCTGGTGGGTCGAGGGCTGCGTCGAGGGTGTGACCGGGTGGTCGATCGGCGAGGACCACGGGATGCAGAAGGACCCGTCACACGACGCGGTCGATCTCTATCGCAAGCTCGAGCAGGAGATCCTGCCACTGTACTACGGACTGCCCTACCGTTGGGCGGAGGTCTCTCAGAACGCGATCGCGCTGAACGGGAGCTTCTTCAACACGCAGCGGATGGTGAGCGAGTATTTCCAGAACGCCTACTTTCCCGGCGGCGGCGTCGTGCAGAACCTCGGCAGCGTCGCGGTTCGCTGACGCGAACTGCCTGGCGACTGCCTAACGCTCCAGCCATGAGCTGTAAGCAGTAAGCAGTAAGCAATGAGCGAACGGCGTTCCTCGACGCCGTTCGCTCACTGCTAACGGCTTTACTTCAGCTGCCAGAGCTGAACCTGCCCCTTGTTGAATAGCGGGATCGCGAGCAGTCCGCGCGCCGCGTCGAGCCCGATGTCGGCGGGGGCTTCGACACCGGTGACGACATGCGTGAGCGCGCTGCCGTTGATCGCCGAGACGCTGCTGTCGGCCCAGCTCGTGACGAGGACGCGACCGTCGCTGGCAATCTCGACGCCATCGAACTGTCCGGGGCCGGTGGCGATCGTCGTCACCGCGTTGCCGGGGCCCGGTGTCCAGGCGTGGATCGCCTTCGTTCCGAAGGCCAGTACGATGAAGCGGTTGTTCTTCGCGTCCCAGACGATGCCGTTCGGACGGCCGAGTGAGTCGGACTGGATCGCGATGCTGGCGCCCTTCCGGTCGCGGGTGAGCATGAAGATGCGGTCGACGCCGGTGTGTGACACCGAGCCGTCGGCCTTGAATGCGACCTGCGTATCGGTGATGTAGACGTCACCGTTAGGCGTGGCCGCGACGTCGTTGAGGAACTTCGCACCCTGTTTCGCCAGGTCCCAGCTGCGGATCGGCGCGCCGGTGGTCTTGTTGAACGCGCGGACCGCGTCGATGTCGGCAACGAACAGCGTGTCGCCGATGATCGCGATTCCCTTCGGCCCATTCAGTGTCACGCCGTTCTTTCCGCTGGTGATGAAGTGCAGCGAGTCGACGACGCCATCTTTCGTCAGGCGCGAGATGAACCCGTTGCCATCCTTGGCCACTGGTGACCCGTTGATGTTCGTGACGAACCAGTTGCCTGACGATGCATCCCACTTCACGCTCTCCGGCGTCTTGAAGCCGTCGATCGTCTTGACCATCGTCGCACCGCCGGCGTTGGCGCCCATCGCGCCGCCCTTGGCGGTGTCAGTGCGGGCAGCCGACATTGCCGCCGTGTCTGACATGATGCCGTGGGCGGTGGTGTCCTGACCTTTCTCCGTGGTCGAGCAGGCGAGAGCGGTTGCAGTGAGCAGTGCGACGAGAGTGGCAGTAGTGCGCATGGCTGGGGCGAGGTTGATGGTCGAAGAACAGCCGCTGGTCGCCGGCGGAGCTGGAGCCTGGCGGCGACGGGGCTACTTAAAGTAGCGAGGCCCGCACCGTGGCAACTGCGCCACGATGCGGGCCACCTGCTTCATCGATGCCAGCGATCAGGGCGTCGGGCGATGCCCCACGCCGGTGCCTGCAGACGCCGGCCGGCTGCCATGCGCGCCGCCATTGGCCGGAATAGTCGACGGGCGGCCGCCCGCGTTCGCCGGCCGCTTGGTCACCGCGAGGTCGGTGCCGGTGACTGCCGGCTTGTGCGCCTTGCCCGCAACTGCCTGAGCCGGGAGCTCATGCGGCATCTTCTCGAGGTCCGCATCGCTCGCCTTCGCGAGGAGACGGTCGTGGACACGCTGCAGCGCCGCATCCGACGGAAGCCCGCGATCCATCAAGCTGCCGATCACGTAAAGCGGCACGGCGAGCGAGCGTCCTGACGGCGCACTCTTCGCCAGCGCGCTAACCTGTGCGCCATCGACGCCGCGGCGCATCGCTTCGGCGCCGGCTTCGACTTCATCATCGGCCGGCTTGCTGCCGCGCGCGCTCTCCAGCGCATTCTTCGACTTGGCCATCCGCGCGGCCTGACCCTTCACCGAGCGCTCGATGTCTGCCGGGGCAACGCCCTTGGCGGCGAACTTGAGCGCGCGGTTTTCCAGCGCCGCGGCCGGAAGGTCGTGCGAGCGGGCGTCCGCGATCGTCGCTAGCACACGCTCGGCGACGTCGGCCGGAAGCACCGCGCGAAGCCGCACCGACGGATCGGCCGCTGGCGTCTGCGCACCCGTGGAAGCCGTCGCAATCATCGCCGCACCAACCAGGCCGACGAACGAATGGATGTAACGCATGAGATCCTCCGCTGACGTTGCGCGCGTGGGCGACCCGGCCGCACGCGCATCCTGCTCCATTTCAACCTGCACCAGATAGACTGCCAGGTCTCCGGTCCGCGTCACTTCACTCGACGCTGTCACTGCGCGGCGGTGACCCCGCGCACGGTCAGCGGTCGGGCACCACCAGCACACCGACGACGCCACCATCCTCATCGGCGAGCGCCGTCAGGCCTGGCGGGACCAGCCACGGTCCGCCATCGACGCGGAAGTTCATCTCGTACGTGCCGGCGGCGATCGGCAGCGTGGCCGACCACCATCCACCCGCCGCGGGCGTGAGCGACAGCGGTCGCCATCCGGTGAAGTCACCGCTGACCTCGACGTGCTGGGCCGCGCCGGCGCGAATGCGCAGCGTCCGCCCGCGGCCTTCCGCCGGGCGCAGCTCGAACTCGTTCCCGACGCGGTCGGCCTCCCGGTCGGCGCGCGCCAGCACGTTAGGCAGCCGAACCGGAGCCGGCGACGGCGCGCCATCGCTGCGCGCCGCGCGAGCCTCGGCGCGACCAAAGTCGCGCACGCCGAAGCGCAATCCGATCTCTCCGTACATCGCCGGCCGGTATCCCTGCAACGGATCGGACGGATAGCGTCCACCGCCTAACGTCAAGCCAAGACCGCTGCTCAGCCAGAGCGTCGCGCTGGCGTTGATCCAGCCCTGGGTGCCGCCGCCGAGCGCGCTCTGGTCACCGCCACGCCGGCCGATCGAGCCGGCGAGATCTGCCCGCGGTGTAGCCAGCCGCAGCGCGACCTGGGCATCGGTGTAGCGGATCGAGTCGGCGATCCGCGTCGGGGTGAGCGAGAGGCTCGACGTCAGGTTGCCGCGTTGCATCCACAATCCCGCTTCCGTGCTGCGGACCCCGTGCCACCCAAGACTGTCCGACGCCTGTCCCGCCGAACCGCCGGCCCAGGCGCCGATTGATTCGCGGACGACGTGCAGCCGCAGGCTGGCCAGCGATTGCGCGGTGCGATTGCCATCCGCATGCACGCTCCCGCCGCTCGTTCCGGCCAGTTCGCCGACGATCGGCCGCCATGGCGTGAATGCGCCACCGGCGATTAGCCCCTGTGCGCTCCAACCTCCACCGGTGAACTGCGAGAGCCCGACGCTGGCATCGACCAGCGCGTTAGGCAGCGCCGCGTGCAGCGCCGGGGCGACGGTGAATGCGCCACTGGTGGCGGTGTCGCCGGAATAGCGAAGCCGCGAGCTCGACACATCGAGCGTCGCGCTATTCTGCGCGCCAAGTGTGCGGGCGGCCGTCAGCAGCAGTGCGACGCACACGGTGGCGACACGCGGCGACGTGATGAGTCGGTTCGTCATCAGCAGATGGAGAGACGGGCGCACGAGGTGCGCCCCAGTAGATCAGGTGGCGGGCGACGAACCGAGTGACGCGCTTACAGCATCGCCGACTCGCAGTACCGAGCTGCTGGCTCCGAACTCATCGTTCACCACCGCGGCAAATGGATCGCTCACCCACCGCTGCCCGTCGACGATGAACGCGTACTCATGGCGCCCAGGCGCCATCGAGACCGACGCGGTCCAGACGCCGTTCACTCCTTCGCCGACCAGTGGTGTCGCATCGGGCGCCCATCCATTGAAGTCACCGACGAGCGACACATTGTGCGCATCCGGATTCACGAGGGCGAAGCGGACGAGATAGACCGTATCGCGCGCCGCTGCGGTCGCGGACGCACCGTTGATCGATTGCGCATCGGTCTTCGGCCGCGCCGCGCTGGCCCGGCCGAGCACCGCGACCAGGGCAAGCCCCGCCGCCAATGCGAGTCCGGCAAGCGGGGTGACGTGCAGTGTGTAGCGCCGCCGCCACCACGATTGCGGTACCGCTGCCGCCGCTCGTGATTCGCGTACCGACTGCATCACGCGTGCAGTGAACTCGTCGCCGAACATCACCGGCTCGCGAAGCGGCGCGGCGATCCGCTCGATCGCTTCGTCACCGATGTCAGCGCGCCCCGCGGAATCGTCAGGCAGCGGATGGTCAGTCATTGTGTACCTCCTCCAATAGTTCGCGGAGCCTGAGACAGGCGCGCCTGACGCGCATCTTCAGCGCGGAGACGCCTGTCCCGGTCAGCTCCGACATCGCTTCGTATTCCGCTCCTTCCACATGCTTGAGGAGGAACGCCTCGCGCTGCTCGACCGGAAGCTGGTCGAGCGCATGCTGGATTTCGCCTAACGATGGTCCCTCGTCGTACGCGTCCGACGCCGGCTCGGCAGCGATCGACTCGAGTGCCGAGTCGTCGTCTGCGTACCACCGTTCCCGTCTCGTCCGACGCGTCGCAAAGGTGCGGCACTCATTGACGACGATCTGGTGAAACCAGGCGGCAAACCGCGCCGGCTCGCGGCATCGGTCGAGTGCGCGATACGCGCGCACGAACGCGAGCTGCAACACATCCTCGGCGTCAGCCTCGCTGCCGACCATGCGCGTCGCGAACCGCGCGAAATTGTTGCGGTAGCGATTGACGAGCACGGCGAACGCGTCGACCTCACCGGCGAGCACGCGGATGACCGCCTCGTCGTCGGGCATGTGCTGCGTATCACTCGTCGATCGGTCGCGATAAGCCATCAACTGATAGACTACACGGTTCGCGATTGCGTCACCGCCCGCGAGCGCCGATCGGAGCTATCCGCGGTCGTCCGCGGTTCGGACAACTCGCTATTGAACCACCGAGAACGACCATGGCGTTCCGCCGTTCGCGGTCGCACGTGGGCAACGAGTGTTTTGGGCATGCATGGCGAGATATTCTCTCCACGCGTGCCACCCAAGCTGTTCGCGACCCCGCATCGAGAATCTCGCCTTCGCAGCGGTTCTCGGTGGTTCAACTGCAGTTTCACAAGTTGGAAGCGCGACAGCAGTTACACTCCGATCAATCATCACCGCTCAGTCGACCGCGATCGCCTCGCCGTCTGGCTGGTCGAAAAATACCAGTCGCCCGACATCGATCGCCAACGCAACGCGCTCGCTTGGCTTCGGCAGACTTTGCGGCGCGAGCGCCGCGGTGAGTTCCTGACTCTCGCTCCGCGCGTGCAGCAGCGTCTCGTTCCCTAGCGGCTCGATGACGTCCACGGTGAATCCGTCCACCCGCTGCGCATTCGGCGGCGGCGACGCGACGTAGAGGTGCTCCGGCCGCACCCCGGCGACCACCGATGCGCCGACATGCTTGCTGAGTCCGCGCGCTCCCGCGTCGCCGAGTTGAAGGGTGAATCCCGTGCCGCGGAAGACGAGGCCGGCGTCGCTCCGCTCGAGCGTGCCGCGCATGATGTTCATTGGCGGACTCCCGATAAACCCTGCGACAAAGAGGTTCTTCGGACGCTCGTAGAGCGCGATCGGCGTGTCGACCTGCTGCACACGCCCGGCGTTCATCACCACGATGCGATCGCCCATCGTCATCGCCTCGGTCTGGTCGTGAGTGACGTAGATCGAGGTGACGTCGAGCCGGCGCTGCAATCGCGAGATCTCGCGCCGAGTCTGCACACGTAATTTCGCGTCGAGATTCGACAGCGGCTCGTCGAACAGAAAGACCTTTGGCTGTCGCACGATCGCGCGACCGATCGCGACGCGTTGCCGTTGCCCACCGGAAAGCTGCCGCGGCGTGCGGTCGAGCAGCGGCACGATGTCGAGCATCTGCGCGGTGTCCATGATCCGCTTGTCGATGTCGGCCGCGGTCATTTTCCGGATCTTGAGCGCGAACCGCATGTTGTCGCGCACGGTCATGTGCGGATAGAGCGCGTAGCTCTGGAACACCATCGCGATGTCGCGCTGTGCCGGCGCCAGATCGTTGACGATCTTGCCGTCGATCAGCAGTCGCCCCTCGCTGATCGACTCGAGCCCGGCGATCATCCGCAGCGTCGTGCTCTTGCCGCACCCCGACGGCCCGACGAGAACGACCAGTTCGCCGTCGGCGACGTCGAGGTCGACGGCGTGAACGGCGACCGTGCCGCCCTCGTATACTTTACGGATTCCCTCGAGCGTTACGCGGGCCATGATGTCTCCAAACGCGCGGCGTTGGCGCAGAGCGTGCTACCCGAATCGCCACGATGACAGAATCGTATCGCTTTCCCGACGGATTTCTCTGGGGCGCGGCGACCTCCGCCTACCAGATCGAAGGTTCGCCACTCGCCGACGGTGCGGGGTCGAGCATCTGGGAGCGCTTTGCGCACACGCCGACGATGATGCATAACGGCGACACTGGTGACATCGCGTGCGACCACTACAATCGCTGGCGCGAGGACGTCGCACTGATGAGCGAGCTCGGATTGCAGGGCTATCGCTTCTCGGTCGCCTGGGCGCGTGTGCTGCCATCGGGCCGCGGCAAGGTCAACGCGAAAGGCCTCGCGTTCTACGAGCGCCTCGTGGACACTCTGCTCGCGCGCAACATCAAGCCGCTGGTCACGCTCTATCACTGGGATCTCCCGGCCGCGCTCGACGACATGGGCGGTTGGCTGAATCGTGACGTCGCCGACTGGTTCGCCGACTATGCCACGGTGATGTACAAGGCACTCGGCGATCGAGTGCCGATGTGGGCGACGCTCAACGAGCCGTGGGTCGTGGCCGACGGTGGCTACCTGCACGGGTTGCTCGCGCCCGGGCATCGCAGCCTCTACGAGCCGCCGATCGTCTCGCACAACCTGATGCGTGCGCATGGCGCGGCGGTGCTCGCCTATCGCGCCGTCGCCAGGCAGCAGGTCGGGCTCGTCGTCAACCTCGAGCCCAAGTATCCCGCATCCGACTCGGCTGCCGATCGCGACGCAGTCGCCCGCGGCGACGCGTACATGAACCGGCAGTACCTCGACCCCGCGCTGCTCGGCAGCTACCCGCCGGAGATGCGCGACATCTATGGCGACGCCTGGCCGGAGTTCCCGGCCAGCGATTTCGCGCTCACCAAGCAGCCGATCGACTTCCTCGGAATCAACTACTACACGCGCAGTGTCACCGAGTACGACCCCGACCGCTGGCCGCTCCGCGCCCGCGCCGTGAGGCAGCCTAACGCGACGTACACCGAGACCGGATGGGAGGTCTACGCCCAGGGACTGGCCGACACCCTCGAGTGGGTGACGAAGCGTTATGGGCGGATTCCACTCTACGTCACCGAGAACGGCGCGGCCTTCTTCGATCCGCCGGTTGCGATTGACGGCGAGGTCAACGATCCGAGCCGGATCCACTACTATCGCGAACACCTGCGCGCCGTGCACCGGGCGATGACGAATGGCGCCGACATGCGCGGCTACTTCGCCTGGAGCCTGATGGACAACCTCGAATGGAGCCTCGGCTTCGCGAAGCGTTTCGGGATCATCCACGTGGACTTCGCCACGCAGAAGCGCACGATCAAGGCGAGCGGTCGCTATTACTCGAAGGTGATCGCGACGAACGGCGGATCGCTCGGCTGAACTGCGTTGCGCGCTGTCACGCTTCGCGGCAGGGGCTCGGGGTTTGCTCCCCCGGCTGGCGCCGGATGCTCGCTGCACCCCGACCCCTGCCGCTTCGCTGCGCAGTCGTCGCATCAGTGACCGAAGGCGATGTTCGCCGGCAGCGAGTGGATCACGATCTCGCGGCCATTCGTCAGCACCGGCTTCCCGTTCACGCTCGCTGTCAGGATCGGTGTGTCGTATGGCGAATGGACGACGATGCCGGCCGCCGGGACGCGCAGCGAACCGCCGACGTGAACCTGCACGCGACGTCCGCCGCCGGTCATCGTCAGGTCGAGCGTGCCTAACGAAGTGCGAAGGCCGGAGACGCTGACGCCCGGTGAGAGGTTCGCCCACTCCTCGGGAATGCCAGCACCGATCACGATCGCGCCGTCCTCGCGCTCGTAGGCGATCATGTCGATCAGCGAGCGGATGAAGTCCGACGCGACCCAGGTGTGCGGCATGTCGCCGATGAAGCCGGGAAAGCGCACGTCGCGATAGACGACTTCGCCCCACTGGTGCCAGGCCACCGGCCGCCGGTCGC
>JBKJQR010000299.1:0-8888 GCA_046593895.1 Gemmatimonadaceae bacterium
GCCTGCATCGGCACCGAGTCGGTCGCTGGGGGCGCGACAGTCACCGCCACCGCGCCGGAGGCGCTCGCCGACGGTGGCGATACGACGGCGCTCAAGGGACTCCCGATCTACGCGCGCGCCGGAGCGGTCGTGCCGATGCAGGCGCCGATGCTGTACGACGGCGCCCGGCGGCTCGACACGCTCGAACTCCACGTCTATCCAGGGTCGGCGACGAGCCAGCTCTACGAGGATGCTGGCGACGGGTACGGCTACGAGCGCGGCGAGTATCGCGTGACGACAATGCGGACGACGAACGGCGCGAAGGGGCTGACGCTCGCGCTGTCGCGCGAGGGCAATTACGCCGGGGCGCGGGCGTTCGTCGTCACGGTGTACGGGATGGACAAGCCGAAGCGCACGCGCGCCGACGGGAAGTCGGTCACACACGTCCATGATCGCGCGCGTCGCGAGACACGGTTCACGGTGCCGGCCACCGTGCGAACGATCGAGATCACGCGTTAGGCGAGCGGCGGCCGGCTACTGCCTGGCGTCAGCCGCCTTCCTGATCAGTGCCAGTGCGACGCCATTCGACCAGCCGAACCCGTCCTGGTTCGGATACTCGCCGCCGCCGGCGCGCCGCTGGGCGTCGTTGACGTCGTACTTCTCGGTCATCTTGCCGGTCTGCGCGTAGACGCGACGATTGAGCGCCAGCCAGCGGTCGCGCGCGAGGTCGGCGATGTCGCCCCGCCCGTAGCGGCGCAGGCCTTCCATCGCGACCCATTGCAGTGGCGGCCAACCGTTAGGCGCGTCCCACTGCTGGCCGGACGCGATCGCGGTCGTCACAAAGCCCCCCGACTTGAGAAAGTCGCGCCCAAGGCGCTCAGCGGTCGCCCGACCCTGCTCGGGAGTCGCGATGCCGAAGAAGAGTGGCTCCGCAGCGGCCAGTGACGGCCGGTCGGTGACGCGGACGCCGGTCTTCCAGCGGACGTCGAAGAAGAAGCCCTCGTCCGGGTCGTACGACACGGCGAGCAGCGCACGCTTGCGATCGGCCGCCGCCGCGACGTAGCGCGCCGCGACCGCAGCGTCTCCCTCGGCGTTCCGGAAGGTTCGCAGCGCGGCGATCGTGTGCTCGAGGTTGTAGAGCAGGGTGTTGAGATCGACCGGCGCGAGATCCGTCGTCTCGAGCGTGCGCAGATCGGCCGGGTCGCGCATCCACCGGCTCGAGAAGTCCCACCCGCTCTCGGCTGAGGCGCGGAGGTTCCTGTACATTGCCTCACGCTTCTCTGGCGCAAGTGTCTGCGCGGTCCGGAAATCTTCCTTGTACGCTTCGGGGCGCGGATACGGCCGGTCGTCCCAGTAGCGATTGAGGAGCGCACCGTCAGGCAGGCGGACGACGCGGCGATACGCCTCACCCGCCCCGATCCGCTCGGCGCCATCCATCCAGAACGCGTGCTCGGCCTCGAGTGCGGCGAGGTAAGGAAGCGCCTGCGCGCTATCGGTCGCCGCGGCGTAGAGCCCGACCATCGCGGCGAAGTACGGCGGCTGGCTCCGGCCGAGGTAGTAGGTGCGATTGCCGTTGGGGATGTGGCCGACGGTCGCGATCAGGTGCGCAAAGTTGTCGAGCATGTTGCGGACGAGGTCCGTCCGCTTGCTCTCGACGAGGCCGAGCATCGTGAAGTACGAGTCCCAGTAGTAGACCTCGCGGAAGCGTCCGCCAGGAACGACGTACGCGTTAGGCAGTGGGATCAACGAGGAGTGCGGATCTGCCGCATCGGCGTGACGCGTAAGCACTGGCCACAGTTCGCGGATGTGCTCTTCCATCGTCCGCGTCGTGTCGGTGGTGAAGTCAGCACCGGCGGCCTTCGGTGCCTCGAAATTCTGCATGACGAACGCCTTGAGGTCGAAGCCGGTGGCGCCCTTCGCCGCGGCGTAACGCGCCGCGATGTCGGCGGGGGCGGACGTCGGTCGCGCGTCGACGAAGGTCTTCGAGTCGGGGTAGACCGCGGCCATCTGCACGTCGTGAAACAATGCGCCGAGGTCGCGCGACGGGTCGTAGAGCGAATCAGCGGCGTGGCGAGCGAGAATGCCGCTCGTCGCCGACGGCGGCAGCGTCGCCTGCGGTGCGGTGGCGCAACCGGCGAGGACCGCGAGGGCGACGAGCGCGGCGAGGAAGCGCGGATACGACTGGCGTCGAGCGGGATTCGTCATTGTCTGCGTGGCATGCTCGTGTAGGGTCGTGTGACCGATCGTGCGAAGTTGGTACGCGTCAGGCTGGCGACGGGGCGACGTCGAGATTGGCCGCACGCGCCGCGTGCGGAACGGTGATCCGAACAAAGCCGACGGCCACTGCGGCGAAGATGAGCAGGACACCGGCGAGGCGCACGACGTTCTCCGGATTTCCGTGGAGCAACGGCTGGTAGATGAGCGGCAGCGTAAAGATCTGGATCATCATCGGAATCACGATGAACATGTTGAAGATTCCCATGTACACGCCAACGCGCTCCTGCGGAATGCAGCCGGCGAGCATCACGTACGGATTCGCCATGATGCTCGCCCAGGCAAGCCCGACACCGATCATCGGGATGAACAGCCAGGCGCGATGGGTGATCGATGGAATCGACATCATCGCTATGCCGGCGAGCGTCAGGCAGATCGCGTGCATCCACTTCGGGCCGAGGCGTTTTGCGAACGGCACCATCGCGAACGCGGCGACGAACGCAATGAAATTGTAGAAGCCACCGATCTGACCATTGACGAGACCCGCCTCGCGGAAGCCCGACGTCGATGCATCGTGCGTGTGGAAGAGCGTCACCGCGAGCGAGAGCACGATGTACTGCCAGTAACAGAACATCGCGTACCACTGGAAAAGCTTCATTACGGCGAGCTGCTTCATGGTTGCCGGCATCTCGCGCATCGCCTCGAACACTTCACGTAGCGATGCGCCGAGCCCGCGCGGCGCGGCTTCCATCCGCGCGCGGTCCTCGACGGAGAGCGGCAGCTCCTTCGTCGTGCGCACTGTCCAGAGAATGGACGTGATCGAGAGGACGGAGCCGAAGAGAAAGGCCCAGACGGTTATGATCGGGATACCATGCGCGTTGACGCGGTCGCGATTCATCCCGAAGAAGAGGAGAATCGACGGCGTGAGGTATGACAGCGTCTGGCCAAGGCCGGTGAACGCGCTCTGCGTGAGGAATCCGATCGAGTGCTGCGCCGGGTCGAGCTGATCGCTGACGAAGGCGCGATACGGCTCCATCGTCACGTTGTTGCCGGCGTCGAGAATCCAGAGCAGGCCGGCGGCCATCCAGAGCGCTCGGCTGAACGGCATGAAGAGCAGTGCGATGCTGCAGAGCACTGCGCCAATGAGGAAGTACGGAGTGCGCCGACCGAATCGGCTGAGCGTTCGGTCGCTCATCGCTCCGATGATCGGCTGGACGAGCAATCCCGTCATCGGGCCGGCGAGCCAGAGGAGGGGGAGGCTCGCCTCGTTGGCGCCGAGGTACTTGTAGATCGGGCTCATGTTGCTCTGCTGCAAGCCGAAGCTGTACTGAATCCCGAAGAACCCGATGTTCATGTTCAGGATCTGCAGGAAGGACAACCGAGGCCTGAAGAACGTCGGCATCGCCGGCATGAATGGCTCCTCTCTCACTCGGTCAGGGGTTTCTCGCTATGTTCAACGCGGCCGCGCGCCGACAGCGCCGACCGTTGATCACCATGCTCGCGCGAGGACTCGTGGACGTCCCTTCCCCGCTCTACGACGAGGCCGTTAGGCTGCTTCGCTCGCTCAGCGGGTCGCATGGTATCCGTGCCTCGTCAGCGACGACGGCCAACTATGCAGCCGTCTTCACCCGCGACGCCGTGATGGCGGGCGTTGCCGGCCTGCTGACGGAAGATCCTATCATCTCGCGCGCATTGGCGCGAACGGTCGAGCACCTTCGCGACCTCCAGGGGCCGGAAGGCCAGGTCGCCTCGAATTACGAGCTGCGCGATGGACAGCCGCCGCGGGTGAGCTTCGGCACCCTGGTCCCGCGGATCGACGCGACCAGCTGGTACATGATCGGGGTCGCCCTCTGCGTCCGGGCCGGGTTGGTCGATCGAGTAGCGTTTGCCGATTCGGTACGCGCTGTGGTGCGGCTGCTCGATGCACTCGAGTACAATGGACGGCACCTGGTCTACGTGCCGGTCGGGGGGAACTGGGCCGACGAGTATGTCTACGAGGGCTATGTCCTGCACGATCAGGTGCTGCGCGCCTGGGCGCTCCGGCTGGCCGGCGACGTGTTCGCCGAGCCGGCGTGGCGCGACAAGGCCGGCAAGATCGAGGGCGCCATCGAGGCGAACTTCTGGCCCGGCGAGACCGACCGACGCTATCCAATCGCTTCGTACACTCCGGTCGGGGTGCACGACATGTTCGACCTCGCGACGTGCAGCCTGCTCGCCCTCAGCGAGGTCGCGCCGGCGATCGGCGCCCGCTCGCTCGACTTCATCGCCGATGAGTGGCTCGCCCGCGCGGCGCTGCCGCCGGCGTTCCATCCGGTGATCGACCAGTCGCACGCTGAGTGGCCGGCGCTGAGCCGTTACCACCTTCACGGGTTTCGCAACCAGCCGCACGAATATCATAACGGCGGGATCTGGCCGATCTGGCTTGGCTGGCTCGGGCTGGCGCTGGCACGACGCGGACGCTTGGCTGATCTCGAGCGATTGCGCGACGCGTTCACGCAGCGCGTTGGAGCGAACGACCGTTATGGTTTCGAGGAGTTCTTCCACGGCAAGACCGGACGGCCCGGTGGCACCACGCAGATGGCTTACAGCGCGACGGGCGTCGTCTTCCTTCGCGCAGCGGGCGCGAGCGAGCGCCTGGCGCTGCTCGCGCCGTGACAACGCCTGCGCGGGCCGGCGACGGCTCGCACTCTCCATTGGCGCGCGAGCTCGCGTCGCTGCTGGCCGACGAGTACGGGCTGCACGCTCGCCTGCGTCCCGTCATCGCGATCGCCGGTGAATCGGGGAGCGGGAAGTCGGTGACCGCCAGCTCCCTTGCTCGCGCGCTGTCGGCCGATGGCGTACGGGCTGCCGTGCTCCATCAGGACGACTACTTTATCCGGCCGCCGCGCGCGAACCACGAACATCGCACGCACGATCTCTCGAGCGTGGGGCCGCAGGAGGTGAACGGCGCACTGCTCCAGTCGCACGTCGCCGCGTTCCGGGCGGGGCGCGACGGCGTAACGGTACCGCGAGCGGACTACCCGACCGACAGCTTCCAGGTGGCGCAGATGGACTTCGCCGCGGTCGCGGTGCTCGTCGTCGAGGGCACGTACGCGTTGCGCCTCGTCGATTCCGACGTGCGGATCTTCCTCGAGGCAACGCACGACGACACGCGCGAACGGCGGCGTATCCGCAACCGCGACATCGACGCGCCGATCATCGACCAGATCCTCGCGATCGAGCACGAGATAATCGGAGCGCAGCGCGAGCTCGCCAACATCGTAGTGGACCGCGACTTCAATGTGCGCCGCTGACCGCTGCGCGTCGGAGAGATCGTGGCGGCGCCCCCCTCCCCGCGGCGGCACCTAACGGTCGGATGAAGGCGAGCGTCGTGTCGTTGCGCGCGGCGACGATGAGCTGATCGCCGTTCGCGGCCCGCAGGGTTCGCAGGTGGCGCACCTGACCCTCGATGAGCAACCGGCTGGCCGCGAGGTCCACGGTGGTAAATCTCCCGTCGCCCCGGCCGTGGAGCAGCAGCCCATAGCTCGCGTCATAACGCCCGGGGAGCGGCGTCACCCCGAACTGGTTGCCGGCGAGCAGGAGGTCGAGGTGGCCGTCGCCATCGAAGTCCTGCGCCAGCGCCGCGTACACTGGCGCGAATTGCGCTTCTGCCGGCAGCGCGTGAAGCGCGAACGTCCCATCGCCACGATTGATGGCCACCGAGCTGGCAAAGTCGTGCGCCACGCTCACCGCGGCTGTAGCCAGCGCCGCCTTCGGCAGGATGTCCTCGAGGCGGCTCGCCCCGTACGACGTGTACGACGGATACCGGCTGCGCAGCGCTGGCAGCAGTCCGACGATCTCGTCGCGACCGGCGACCGGGTAGCTCACCCCATGCCTGTAAAAAGTGAGAAACTGCTCGAGGCTGCCGGTGTTGCCAAAATCCCCGACATAGAGCTGCGCCGGCTCCTTGGCTGATGCGCGGAGGTAGGAATTCAAGCCGAGGTTGCCGAGCACAAGGTCGGGACGGCCGTCGCCATTGAGGTCGGCCACGGTGACGGTATTCCACCATCCCTCTGAGCCGGCAAGTCCCGACGTCGCGGTCCGATCGACGAAGTGCCCGTTCTCCTGATGAAAGAGTCGAACCGGCATCCACTCACCCGTGACCACCAGGTCGAGGTGCCCATCATGGTCGTAGTCGACCCAGGCCGCCGCGGTGACCATCCCGGTCGTGCCTAACGTTGGCGCGAGCTCGCTGGTGACGTCGGTAAAGTGGCCGCGCCCGTCGTTGCGCAGCAGGTGGCTGTGCGGCGCGACGCCGTACTGCCCGGCGACGACGCGGCCGCCGACGAACAGGTCGATGTCGCCGTCGCCATCGAAGTCCCCGGGCACGACACACGATCCGTTGTCGAAAAGGTCGGGGAGCGCATCGGTTGCCCGGTGGAATTGGCCGCCGCCGTCGTTGATGTAGAGCCGGTCGCGCAATGCGTCGCTGTTGCCCGTGAACTCGTTCCCGGCGCTGACGACGTAGACGTCAGGGCGCCCGTCACCGTTCGCGTCGAAGAAGGCGGCGTCAACATCCTCGGCGATGCTGTCGGCGGCGAAGACGCTCTCGCTCGTCGGCTGAAAGCTTCCGTCGCGCTGCTGGAGGAACAGCTTGCCCGGCTGCCACTTCGCGCCGCCGGCGTAGAGATCATCGAGGCCGTCACCATTTACGTCGCCGACGGCGAGGGCGGGACCCTCGGTCGAGAGCAGCTGCGTCATCAGCGGCTCGCGGTTGAAGTCGAGGAAACTGTCTTCGTGATGCCGGTAGTCGATCGCGACGTGCGCGCTGACGTCTTCGAACAGCGGTCGCGGCCGCGACGCTGGCTTTGCGAAGTCATAACGGCCGGACGCGCTGTCCTGGTTGAGCACGAGCAGTCGATTCGTTGCGACGTTGGTCAGCTGCTGGAACCGTCGATCGGGCCAGACGACGGTCAGGGTGTCGATGCGCACCGCTGAGTCGAGCCCAAAGTGGAGCCGATCATCGACGGAGGACTGGAAGCCTCTGGTGGGACTCTGCTCGAGCAGTTGATGCGCGCCCCCCGCGGTGATCATCACCTTGGCGCCAATACCAGCGCTGTTTCCCCGCGAACCGAGCAGCTTTACGGTGAGATAGCCGCGCTTGTTCAACTCGCGCGATCGATTCCGGTAGATCGACGCCGGCGCATTCACGTTGTTGACCACCAGGTCGAGCGCGCCGCTGTTGTTCAGGTCAACGTACGCGGCGCCATTGGAGAACCCCGGCTGGCCGAGCCCCCACGGCGCGGCCATGTCGGTGAAGGTCAGGTCGCCATTGTTGTGGAACGCATAATTGGCCAGCGGTATCTGCGGCATTTTCTGGAGCAGCGTCAGGTTCTCGGCGGTGATGCCGTTGGCCAGCGACGCCTGCGTCGCCGGGGCGCCGATGAAGCTGATGTAGTCGAGATCGTTAGGCCGGCGATAGATACCGTTGGTGACGAAGACATCCTTCCGACCATCGTTGTCGAGATCGGCGAACAGCGGCGCCCAGCTCCAGTCGGTAGCCGCGACGCCGGCCAGGTACGCGATGTCGCTGAACTTCCCCCGGCCGCGGTTGAGCTGCAGAGTGTTGCGGGAGAACTGTGGGTGATAGCCCGCGCGAAGCTTCATGTCGTACAGCGTGAAGCTCTCGGTACTCGCCGAGGTCTTGAGCACGTCTTCGCGATCGGGAAACATGTCGGCGACCATCAGGTCGGGGCGGCCGTCGTTGTTCATGTCGGCCGCATCGACACCCATCGAGAAACGGCTGGTGTGTCCCATCGACTTCGTCAGCCGTTCGCTGAAGGTACCGTTGCAGTTGTTGATGTAGAGAAAATCGTCTTCCTGAAAATCGTTGGAGATGTAGATGTCCGGGCAGCCGTCGAGGTTCACGTCACTGACGACGACGCCGAGTCCCGAGGCTTCAGCGTGTCCATAGATTCCCGCCGCCGCGCTGACGTCAGTGAAGTGGCCGCCGTCATTGCGATAGAGGCGGTCACCGGCCATCGCGTCGCGATTCTCGCGGAACGGGCCGCGGCCGATCGACAGCGCCGTGCGCACCGACTGGTTGAGGAGATACATGTCGAGATCTCCGTCGCCGTCGTAATCGAAGAACGCGGCCTGCGTCGAATATCCGGAGAAATCGAGGCCGTATTCCTTTGTGCGGTCGGTGAACGTTCCATCGCGGTTGTTGATGTACAGAACGTTATGACCGTGCATTCCGAGGTAGTTGATCGCCGACACGTAGATATCGGGGTAGCCGTCGCCGTTCACGTCGGCCATGGTTGCCCCGGTCGTCCACCCCCCGCTACCCGCGACGCCGGCGCGATCGGTCACATCCTCGAAATGATAATTTCCCTTATTGAGATAAAGCCGGTTTGACTGCAGATTGGAGGTGAAGTAGAGGTCAGGCAGGCCGTCGTTGTTGACGTCACCGACCGCGACGCCTGCGCCGTTGTAGTAGTAGAGGAAGTTGATGATGTTGAAGTCGGGATTCTCCGGCAGTCTGTTGGCGAAGGTGACGCCAGTCGCCGACGGGGAGAGCAGCTCGAAGAGCGGCGGTGCACTGGGGGCGTTGCCTCCACAGCCGCCGAGCGCGATGAGCGCCAGCGCTGTAAGGCCTGACGACGACCAGCCCGGTCGAACAGGTTCAGCAGGCGATGATTGCAATTCAACCTCAT
>JBKJQR010000119.1:0-19161 GCA_046593895.1 Gemmatimonadaceae bacterium
GCTCGTGGCATTAGCCCGGCGGGTGACATTGTCGGGCTGTATGCGATGCCTGGAGAGCCCGCGGTGAACAGCCACGGCTTCCTGCTCACGAAGCATGGGGAGTTCGTCGCGGTGAACGACCCGGCGCACACCAACACGATCGCCCAGCGCATCCTCCCCGACGGAACCATCCTCGGCTGCAGGCACGACCAGGACACCATGGGGACCATGCACGGCATCGCGGTCACCCGCGACGGGATCGAGGAACTGGCCCAGCCCACCACGATGAACAACGGTGGCACGCCTAACGGCCGGCGCCTGACCGGGCTGTTCACCGACATGATGGACGGATTGACGAAGGGCTACGTCGTCGAAGACGGAGTCTTTACGCCGTTCATGGTCCCGGGGAGCAACGTGACCGCAGCCTGGGACATGAACCCGGCCGGCGAGATCACCGGTGCATACCGCGACCTCGCGTTGCGCTTCCACGGTTTCGTCCGGCTCGGCGATCAGTACGCGACGCTCGACTTTCCCGGAGCGACCGCGACTCGCGCGTTTGGGATCAACGCCGGCGGCGACGTCGTCGGCTTCTATCGCGCGGGCGGGCGGAACCGCGGCTTCATCGCAACGCCGACGAAGGACTGACCGCTCGGCTCACCGGTGCATCGGCAGCTTGGAGTCCGTTGCCTGAGACTGCAGCGGCTCCTCGCTCGCCTTCGCGAACTCGGCGAGCAGGGCATCCATCATCTGCTGTCGGCGGTCGAAGAGGCGCTTCAGCGGGCGCTTCTTCGACCGGGCCAGTGCATAGCTGGTCAGCAGCGGGAGCGCGACGGTGGAGTCGAGGTAGCAGACGACTGCGTCCGGCAGGCGGTCGGGATCGATCTTTCCCCAGCTGACCGCCTCCGCCGGCGTCGCGCCGGAGAGGCCGCCGGTGTCGGGGCGGGCGTCAGTGATCTGGAGGAAGTAGTCGTGCCCGCGCTCGTCGATGCCTAACACTTCCTGGATCTGCGGCTCGGTCTGGAGCATGAAGTTCTTCGGGCTGCCGCCGCCGAGGATCATCACCCCGCTCTTCCCGCCCCCGCGCTTGGCGGCGAGGACGATCGACGCCGTCTCGTTGACGTCCTGGTTGGGATCGATCAGGCACTTGCCACCCTCGAGCGCCAGCGCGGCGACGTTCATCCCGATCGACGAATCCCCGGGCGAGGACGTGTAGATCGGGACGCCGGCCGCGTACGCCGCGCTGAGCAGCGACTTGGTGCCGATGCCTAACGTCTTCTCGCGCTCGCGCACGTACTTGCCGCAGAGGTTGTGGAACTCGGCGCTCGACATCGCCCGCTGGAACTCGGGCGCGCGGATGATCTGCCGGAAAAAGGCGTCGGTCGAGAGCAGGACGTCGTAATCGAAGAAGATGTCGTAGATGCGGACGACGCCCTCCTCGCGGAGGACAGTGTCACTTTCCTGCGGGTTCCCGCGGTGCATGGCTAGTCCAAGCCCGAAATGCGTGTCGTGATAGAGGTTCGCCCCGGTCGAGATGATCCAGTCGACGAAGCCGGCCTCGATCAGCGGGATCAGCGCTGCCATCCCGAGGCCGGCCGGCGTGAGCGCCCCGGTCAACGTAAGGCCTAACGTTACGTCCGGCGCGAGCATCTTGCCGGAGAAGAGCTGGCACGCTTCACGCAGCCGGGCCGCGTTGTAGGCGAGAAAGGTTCCGTCGATCAGGTCGGCGACTGTCTCGCTGCCGTCGATCCGCCGCGGGTCGATCTTCTTGCCCTTGAGGAAGCGGCTCTTCTCATGCGACGTCTGCAACTCGGCAACCGCTGCTTTCTTCGCTGCCGGCGCGCCGCCGCGTTCCCGGTCTTCGGCGGCTCGCTTCTGCTCGCTCTTGTTGCCCGCGGCCGAGGAGCGCTTGCCCGCGCCGGGGCGTGAAGCCTTGAAACCAGTTCGTTCGCGCGGCGGCTCGCTCTTCTTCTTTCCGCCCTTCGCGCCGTCACCCTTTGGCATGCGACTGCTCCGCCCGCGAGCCCGCGGTCCTGTCCTGCGCATTGTAGGAACTGATCACCGCGTGGGCCGCTTCGGCCGGATCGTCGGTGAGCAGCATCAGGTCGAGATCACCAGCCGAGATCTTCCGCTCGCCGAGCACGCGCGTCTGCAGCCAGCGGACGAGTCCCGCCCAGTAGTGGCGGCCGAAAAGGATCACCGGGAACTGGTAGATCTTTCCCGTCTGGATCAGCGTCAGCGCCTCGAACAGTTCATCGAGCGTGCCGAATCCTCCCGGGAAGATGATGAACGCGACCGAATACTTGATGAACATCGTTTTCCGCACGAAGAAGTAGCGGAAGTTCACCAGCGTATCGACGTAGGGATTCGCGCCCTGCTCGAAGGGAAGGTCGATGTTGCAGCCGATCGAACGGCCACCGCCTAACCGTGCGCCCTTGTTCGCCGCTTCCATGATTCCCGGTCCGGCGCCGGTGATGATCGAGAAGCCTGCTTCGGCGAGCAGCCGCGACACTTCGGTCGCTTGCGCGTACTGCGGATCGTCGGGGTGCGTCCGCGCCGAGCCGAACACCGAGACACCCTTCTCGACGGTGGCGAGAGTATCGAAACCTTCGATCACTTCGCTCATGATCCGCAGCGCGCGCCAGGTGTCGGTCCGCGTGAAGTCGGAGTACTTTCGCCGGTCGTCGGTCGCTGGCGCGCTGAGGAGCTTCTCGTCCTCGGTGAGCGGCGGACGCCAGTCGCGAATCGCATCGTCGATCACGCGCGCGGTCGCGCCCGAGACCCGCGTCTCGACACCCTGCGACGGCGGTATGCGTCCCGCGGCCATGTGCCCTTCCTCGGTCCGCTCGCGCGCACCCTGCTGCGCTTCCTGCTGCGCTGCGGCGAGCAGCCCGGGATGCGCCTTCTTGCCGCTCGCGGTGCGCGGGGTGCCAGCGCGTTTCGCGCGCGGCTTCGTCTTCGCGTCCGGCTGCGCACCCGCCACCGCTCCGCGCTTCGTCGTCGTCTTTTTTCGTGAGGCCATGGCGAAGTCTCTCCCCGCGTCGGTCGAAGGTCAACCGCAGTCCATCGCGCCGGGGCTTGCGTCAACACGGCGCTGAGGAACGCGGAAGGAGCCGATGCAGGATAGAGAGAGAGGAGATACGAAACAACGAGTGCGGTTGCGTACCTCGTCGACGCCGTTGGTACCGCCCAGTCGGTTCCCTCATCCCTCATCCCTCATCGGAGCCTCCCACGTCCCTCATCGCAGTGTCCCCAGCCAGTCAACGCGCTAGATTTCCGTGTGCCCGTAATCATCCTCGTCGCTGACGGCGCCCGTCCCGACAGCCTGGCCGCGGCGATCGACGACGGGTCGCTCCCCGCGCTCGCCCGGCTCCGCGCCGAGGGCGCGGCGTATACGGTGACGTCGGCATTCCCCTCGGTGACCGGACCGGCGTATGCCCCATTTCTCCTCGGACGCTACCCCGGTCCCGCCGGGCTCCCCGCGCTCCGCTGGTTCGATCGCGCGCGGACGCATGCATCGTTTCCGCACTACACGCGCAGCTACGTCGGCCACGAGATGCGCCACGTCGACACCGATCTCGCCGCCGATTGCCCGACGATGTACGAGCTCGTGCCGCGTTCACTCGGCTCGTTGAGCGTGATACAGCGCGGGCTGCACCCGAAAAAACGCCTCGGCGCAAGTGCCCGGTTCATGCTGCGCGTCGCGCGCACCCATTTCTCCGGGGACGCGTCGCGCTGGCTGACGATCGATCGTCAGATGGGCCATGAGGTGGCCCGCCGGGTGCGCGCTGAACGTCCCGACTTCGTGTTTGCTGCGCTCACCGGAATCGACAAGGCCTCGCACGCCGAGGGACACGATCACGGCCTCGTCGCCGATGCGATGCGCATCGTCGATCAGGTCGCCGCAGAGCTGCGACACGACGCCGAGCGCGGCGGGTGGTGGGACGAGACGCATCTCTGGGTTGTCAGCGATCACGGACATTCGACGGTCACCGAGCACGACGATCTCGCCGCCGCAGTCGCCGATGCCGGCAACCGGGTCGTCGCGCATCCGTGGATCTACCGGACGCGTCCCGATGTGGCGGTGATGGTGAGTGGCAACGCGATGGCGCACCTCTACCTCGACCTTGCGGCGCGCCAACGTCCGTGGTGGCCGGCGCTCGCGACGCGCTGGGGCGCGCTGGCGGAGATGCTGGTGCAGCGTTCGTCGGTGGACATCGCGCTGCTGCCGCACTCGCCGACGATCTGCGAAGTCGTCACCGCGCGTCGCGGGCGGGCGATGGTCGAGCGGACGGCAGTCACCGGCGGAACACCGACCTATAGCTACCGTCGGCTCGATGGCGACCCGTTAGGCATCGGGACGAATCTCTGCGGAGTGAGCGGCGACGAGGCCTACGACGCGACGTTCAGCGGTGATTACCCCGACTCGGTCGTCCAGATCGCGAACCTTGCGGGCGCAGCGCGATCGGGGGAGATCATTCTGTCGGCGGCGCGCGGGTGGGACTTTCGCGCCCGCTTCGAACCAATCCCGCATCGCTCGTCCCACGGTGCGCTGCACCGCGACCACATGCTCGTGCCGCTGGTCGTGAATCATCCAACGGCAGGACGGCCGCGACGGACAGTCGACGTAATGCCGAGCGCGTTGAAGCTTCTCGGTATCGCGCCTCCGGCGACGCTCGACGGCCGTTCATTCGCCTGAACCGCGCGCGGGCGGTGGCTCGTCTGCAACAGCATCTCGCGTTCGGCCATCCCCCAACGGTAAATTCGCGGCAACGTTCTGGAGAAACCATGAGCAGAATCGCCATTGTCGCCGCGGCACTGATCGGTCTCGCCGGCTGCGGGCCCCATGCGACGCATGCGGCGGCGCAGAATCGCAACCTGATCACCGCGGACGAGATCGAGCGCTCGAACGCAAGCAATGCGATGGAAGCGGTCGAGCGGCTGCGGCCCGCGTTCCTGCGAACGCGCGGCGCGCAGTCGATACGGAACGCCGAGCCGCCGACGCCGATCGTCTACGTCGACGGGATGCGTTACGGGACGCTGCAGACGCTGTCGACGATCCCCGCGATCAGCATCTTCTCGATCGAGTACATGAACGCGATCGACGCGTCGCAGCGCTTCGGGATGGGACATGAGGGCGGCGCGATCGTGATCAACACCCGCCACTAACGGTTCCGTTCATGATCTCGGCACGTCGGGGATGGTTCCGGCTATCGCTCGCGCTCGCAGCGCGTGGCGTTCGCCACCCGCGCATCGCGCTCGACCTGCTCGGCGTCGCCTGGCGGTTTCGCTCGCGACAGTGGTGGCGACGTCCCCCATTTCTGCCGCTGCCTGACGCTGCGTACCTGCGCTGGCGGATGCACACCGCGTACGGCGATGACGATGCAGTCCCCCCCGCTGACGACGTCGTGCGCTACGCGCGCTGGTCGCGCGAGCAGGGGTGAATCCCATGATGCCCGCGGAGCGGCCGCCGCTGCCGGTTCCCTCGGCGGAGCGGGCACGTGAGACCATGTCGCGCGATGCGCTGGCGCACCGGCTCACGGCGCAGGCCTACGGGCTCGGCTTCGATCTCTGCGGAATCACCTCCCTCGGCCCCGCCGCGACGGCGCCGGCATTCGACGCCTGGCTGACAGCCGGTCGAGCCGGCGAGATGCACTATCTGACGCGTGGCGCCGAGAAGCGGCGCGACAGCCGGCTGCCTTACGATGGTGCGACGACGGCGATCGTCGTCGCGATGGATTATGGCGGTGCGGAGCCCGCTGGTCCGGTCGCCCGCTACGCGCGCGGCGATGACTACCACGACGTGATGACGTCGCGGCTCGTCGAGCTGCAGGCGTGGCTCTCGGCGGAGATTGGCGCCCCGGTGGCGGGCAAAGCCTACGTCGACACGGGCCCGATCCTCGAGCGCGATCTCGCCCGGCGCGCCGGGCTTGGCTGGTTTGGCAAGAACACGAACCTGCTCAATCCGACGTTAGGCTCGTTCTTCTTCCTCGGCGCGCTGCTCGTTGACGTCGAGTTGCCGAGCGATGCGCCGTTCGAGGCTGACCGTTGCGGGAGCTGCCGACGGTGCATCGACGCCTGCCCGACCGATGCGCTGGTCGCGCCACGGGTGCTCGACGCGACGCGCTGCATCTCCTATCTGACCATCGAGCAGAAGGGGGCGATTCCCGAGGCGCTCCGTGCGCCGTTAGGCGATTTGCTATACGGCTGCGACATCTGCCAGGACGTCTGCCCGTGGAACGAGAAGTTCGCGACGACGCTCCCCGCGGAGTCGCCGTTCGTCTCCCGTCAGGCGTTAGGGAGCAAGGATGCGCGGACGCTGGCCCGCGAGCTGCTCGAGATGACGGGGGAGGAGTTCGCCGCGTCGTTCAGCGGTTCGCCGATGAAGCGGGCCAAACTGCGCGGGCTCAAGCGTAACGCCGCGGTGGTGTTAGGCAACGTCGGCACAGCGGACGACATCGACGTGCTCACGCGCGCGCTCGAGGACCTCGAGCCGCTGGTGCGCGAGAACGCGGCGTGGGCGCTCGAGCGGGTCACGAGTGCCGCCCCACCGCGCGACCGCGCAGCCGCCGTGCCGCGGTCGCGTGTCACGGGCCGACCTCGAGCGACGAGCTGATGTCGATGCAGCGGTGGAGCGTGCGGTACACCGGGCAGTGCATGTGGTGCGCGGCGTGCGCCCGCTCGGCCGCAGCACGCACGTCCTCCGGCGCCGCGAGACGGTACGCCACGTGGATGCGGCGGATGACAAGCACACCGTCTTCCAGCTCGATCTCGCCGCGCGCCTCCGCGACGAGCCGGCCCCGACTCGCGTCGATGTTGCGCGCCTCCAGCGCGCCCCCGAGGGTGCCGACCAGTCAGCCGGCTGCCGACGCGACGATGTAGTCGAGCGTCGTGGCGTGCGGGTCGGGCACCTCGCCGAGGACGCCGTAGTGCGCGGCCACCGCGCCGTGCGTGCCGAACCGCACAGGCTCGGCCTCGGCCGGCAGGTAGGCGAGGCGTAGTGCGCCCATCTGGCGCTCGATCCGGACGGTGGACACGTAGGTCGGCTCGGTCATGGACGGTCTCGCAGGCCGGGGTGATGTGCAGCGTGGGCCGGCCGACATCGGCGGTCGGTCCCCGCTGTCCTCTGCAAGACGCGCACTCCGCGTCACAGGCCGCTCGGTTTAGCGATCGGCGCAGTCGCTCACTGCATGCTGCCGCGGGTGGCGGCGGCCACCTCGCGCACGCGCCACTCCTCCTAGGATGTGTGCCCCTGCAACATCAAGTTCGCAGACGAGTTGAAGGAGCCGGCGTTCGCGGTGGGCGCCGCGTTAGGCACGCGCCAAGCAGGATGCGCGAGTTCTCGCGTGCGAGGTGCCGGCGATGCCGCCGGAGAGGTTGTCCCCGGCGTTCCCGGGCTTACCGATGCCGGGCCGCGCGCCGTCGCGCCGAAAAGAGGATACCGACGCCGACCGCGTTCGCCGCCACGATGATGAGCACGATCTTGAGCGCGAACGACGTCGCGCTGGTCACGCTGATGATCGGGAACACGGCCAGCGCCACGTACAGCAGCGTCATGAGCAGCCCCGAGGCGGAGACGACGCGGAGCCACAGGGGTGGCCGCACCCCCAGGCTCCGCAGCCCGAAGATCGGGATCGCGAACATCACGACGTAGGTGAGCGAGTAGAAGACCCCGCTCGCGTTGAACAGGAGCTGGAATGCCTCCGCCTGTCCGACGCCGATGAGGCTCAGCGTCGCGAAGGCGAACGCGCAGCAGCCGACGAGCAAGATCGAGTTCACCGGCGTGCGATACCGCGGGTGCAGGCGCGCGAACCACGGCGGGAGCAGACTGTCCCAGCCGGCGACCATCGGCAGGCGCGCGACGGCCGTGAAGGTGAAGCTCGCCTGCGCCACGCGCGTCGCGAGCGTCATCAGGATCGCCGCGGTCACGAGCTGACTCGCGACGCCGAACGGGCCAAAGCCGACGCGGAGCACCTGCGCCATCGGCCCGATGAGGTCGATGTCCTTCGTTGGGATGTACGCGACAACGGTGCTCGTGCCAAGCACGAACATGAGCGCGATGATCGGCGTCGCGATAAGCACCGACCGCCCGACGGAGCGCGCCGGCGATCGCGTCTCACCGGCGAGAATGGCGACGTACTCGAACCCGCCGAGCGCGCCGAAGCCCATCTTGGCGAGGAGATTCAGGTTGAGGAGCGAGGAGCTCGGCAGCGCGGTCGACAACGGGTGATACTCGCGCAGATGCCCGGTGGCGAGTCCGAGAAAGGGCAGTACCAGGATCGCGCCGAAGATGCCGAGCATCATCACGCCGCCCGCGTTGTGCACCCACTTGCCGAGCGAGAGGCCGATCGACGACGAGACGACCATGAGGGTGAGGATCACCCCCGCGGACAGCGCCACGAACCAGTTGCTCGTCCGCATCCACGCCGCACTCGGCCCGATGGCGTACGAGAGGTAGGTCGCGCACTGCAGCCCGATCTCCGACGTAAACACGATGACGTAGAGCCAAAGGTTCCACGCCAGCAGGAAGCCCACGGTCTCGTTGAAGCCGAGCTTCGCCCACTGGTACAGGCCCCCCTCGAGCGGCATGAGCCGGTTGAGGTACATCACCACCGCCGCGGACGGCAGGTAGAAGAGCACGATGGCCAACAGCCAGAAGACGACGTGCGCGGGCCCAAGCTTGCCGGCGACGCCGATCCACGTGAGGCCGACGATGAAGAGGATCTGCGTGAGCACCAGGTCGCCGACGCCGAGCTCCTTCCGGAGCGACGCGCTGTGCGCCTCGACGCGCGCTTCGGCCTCGGCGAGCGCGGCCCGCGGCGATCCCTCGGTCGCGTCAGGCATCACTTGCCACCGTCGATCGCGATCACCTGGCCGGTGATCCAGTTGGCCTGCTCCGACGCGAAGAAGAGGACCCCGTACGCGATGTCGTCGGGCGTACCTAGCCGCTTGAGTGCGATGCCGTCGAGGAGGGCGCGCTGTCCGTCCGCGCCGTACGACGCCCACTGACGCTCGGTCATGGGGTTGGAGCGCACGAAGCCCGGCGCGATGCAGTTGACCGTGATCGCCCACGGCCCCAGCTCGTGCGCCAGCTGCCGCGTCAGCCCAATCTGCGCGGCCTTCGCCGACGCGTAGGCCTGAATGCCCGTGAGGCTGATCCCCAGGCCGGCGCCGCTCGAGATGTTGACGATGCGTCCGCCGCGCACCGCCTTCATCCCCGGGGCGACGGCCTGCGCGCAGTAGAAGGCGCCGCTGACGTTGACGTCGAAGATGTCCCGCCACTTCTCGGGCGTCACGTCCTCGAGCGGGCGCCCGACCTGGCCCAGTACGCCGCCGGCGTTGTTCACCAAAATGTCGACGCGGCCCGTCGCCTCGGCCGCCTCGGCCACGAACGCGTGCACGGCACGCGAGTCGCGCACGTCCACCACGCGCGCCGTGCACGCGCCGCCGACCGGGGAGCCAGCCGCCGCGCCCAGCCGCGCCGTCTCGGCCACATCGGCCTCGAGGACGTCGCACGCCCACACGCGCGCGCCGCGCTCGGCGAGCGAGCGCGCGATCGCGCGACCGAAGCCGTGGGCGGCGCCGGTGACGATCGCCGTCCGGTCCTGGAACTCGTGGGTCACGGGACGGTGGCGGGCATGGCCGCGGCGAGGGTGTCGAGCGTCTCGAGCGACTGCACGCGCTCGCCGCGCTCGACGTCGTGGACCAGCGCGACGAGACGCGCGGTAAGTGGCGTGGGGACGCCGGCCTCCGCGCCGAGCGTCACGACGATCCCGAGCTGCGCGTCCACCTCCGTCGGCCGCCGACGCACGGCGAGGTCGCGCCAGATCCCGCTGTGCGACTTGGCCGATCGGCGGTTGTGCGCCACGAGGTCGTCGAGCGAGCGATCCGCGGCGCCGCTCGGCGCGCTCGGCAGGTACGCGGCGGGATCGAAGCCATCGAACGGTTCCGGCGTGACGCCGCGCGCCTCCGCCACGGCGAGGATCTCTCGCGCCAGGGCGACGTAGAGCGGGCGGTGGCGCGGCATCGCGAGCCCGTCGGCGATCGATTCATTGGTGAGGGCGGTGGCGAACAGCATCGCGCCGTACGCCTCCTTCCCCCACAGGTAGCCCCAGATGTTGGGCGTGGCGATGGCGCGCTCGTCGAAGTCCCGCCACGCGTCGCGGATGGCGAGGACGCGCGGCGTGAGTGCGCCGTCGATCTCGCCCACGACGACCGCGCCACCGCCGCCGTGGTGGATCACGCCCGGCTCGATGTAGTCCGCGCCGAAGTTGACGAATGCGCCGACGGTGCGCTCGCGCCCGACGATCCGCGCGATGGCGAGCTCGTTGAGCCCGTTCTGCGCCGACACCACGCAGCCCGAGGCAGACAGGTGCGGGCGCAGCATGCGTGCAGCCTCCTCGGTGTGCTGCGCCTTCGTCGCGAGGACGATCGTCTCCCACTGGCCCACGAGCGCCGCCGGTGTGGCGACGGGCATGTGCGACGTGAACTCAGCCAGCGGCCCGGTGATGCGGAGACCATCGCGCGCGATCGCCGCGACGTGCTCCTCGACGTTGTCAACGAGCGTTACGTCGTGCCCGGCGCGGGCGAGATGGGCGCCCAGGGTGCCGCCAATGGCGCCTGCGCCCCAGATGAGAGAGCGCGTTGGTGCCGGCGTCAGGACTCGTTGCCCCACGAGCCGTCAAGCAGCGCGCGCGTCTCGTCGACCGCGACCTGCCAGAGCGCGAGCATGTCGTCGTCGGAGCGCTGGTAGCGGCCCCCGAAGTTGCCGTCGACGAGGTAGTCGCGGAGCGCGATCGGATCGAGCGCGCGCACCCGCGCGAGATCGACCATCGGCCGCTGCGTCGCCGGGAGGTCAACGTTAGGCAGCCGCGTCCACGGGAAGTTTTCCATCCACGACCCGTGTGACGCCACCGGGTCGATGGCCTGCACCTTGGCCCACGTCTGCGGCGCATTCCACCAGTTGTGGAAGATCACCTGGCAGCCCGGGTGCTCGACGACCCACTCCTGGACGAACTGCTGCACCGCGTTGTTGCCCCCGTGACCGTTGACGATGAGGATGCGGCGGAAGCCGCTGTGGGCCAGCGAGTCGAGGATGTCGCGCACGACACGGAGATGCGTCTCCACGCGCAGCGACACGGATCCCGGGAACTCACGAAAGTACGGCGTGACGCCGTAGGCCACGACGGGGAACACTGGCACTCCGAGCGGCTCGGCGGCCTCCGCGGCCACGCGCTCGGGGAGGATGCAGTCCACCGTGAGTCGCAGGTGGCTGTGCTGCTCCGTGCTGCCGAGCGGCAGCACGGCGCGGTCGTCGCGCCGCAGGTACTCCTCGACCTGCATCCAGTTCATGTCGCCAATGCGCACATCGCTCCCGGTCTCGTGGTCAAGAAGGGGACAAAATATGCGCCGGATGAGCGGAGGGCGAGAGGTCGGAACGCGGGCGCCGCCACTGGCGCGCACCACTGCGCGCGCGCATCCTTGCGCCACACGGCGCCAGTGGGCGCCCCCTCCCCTTCCCGAACCTCCTGCTCATGCGCCGCCCCCACGTCGCGTCCTGGCGCCGAGCGCACGCGCTCGCCGTCACGCTGTTCCTCGCCGCCGGCGCGACCGCGTGCGCCTCCCGTGCCGGTGGCAGTGCCGCGGCGCCGTCGCTCGCCGGCGACTGGGATGCCTACCTCGCGAGCGGATCCGCGGCGCGGCCGGGCTTCGAGGGGTGGCGCCGCCTGGGCTTCGCCCACTTCGCGGCCGGAGACTCGGGCATGGCCGGCGCGATCCGCCGGCGCACGGGGGAGTCGATCCTCGAGGTCGCGCGCGTCGTCGTGCGCGGTGATTCCGTTTTGCTCGCGGACACCGGTGGGCGGGCACTCGCCGCCGCGTGGCGCGGCGACACGATCGCCGGCGTGCTGCTCGAGGGCGGCAAGCCCGCGGGGCGTCGCGTCCGCCTCGTGCGCCGCACCGCGCCGTTCGCCGTCGAGCAGCCTTATGCGCTGTGGCCCGGCGCCGTCTCCGACTCGCAGTTCGCGGTGAGCGAGGACACGCTAGTCTTCATGACGACGCGCGACGGGGCGCGGCTGGCGAGCTACGTCGCGCGACCCGTCGGGCAGGGACCGTACGGCGTGGTCCTTCAGCGCACGCCCTACACACGCATCCTCCCGGCGGCTGGCCTCTACTGGGCATCCCGCGGCTACATCTTCGTCGCGCAACATGTGCGCGGGCGCGACGCCTCCGACGGCACCGACTTCGGCGATTACGACACCGACGTGCGCGACGGCTACGACGCCGTGGAGTGGGCGGCGCGGCTTCCCGGCGCGAATGGGCGCGTGGGGATGATCGGCCACTCGGACGAGGGGCGGCTCGCCTGGTACGCGGCGGTGAGCGCCCCGCCACACCTTGCGGCGATCGCGCCCTCGGCGGCGACGGGCGATCCATGGCGGATCGTGCCGTACGAGGACATGGTGTTCTCGCCGATCAACGTGGCATGGGCGTGCCTCATGCGCGCGCGCACGCTGCAGGACATCAGCGATCTGGACATCGGCGCGGCGCTCGCGCACCTGCCGCTCACCGACCTGCCGCAGCGGCTCGGCTGCGGCGATGTGCCGCTCTGGGACCGGTGGATCGCGCACCCAACGCTCGACGCCTACTGGCGCGCCCACGCCGTGACGACGCGAATCGCGGGCGTGAAGGCGCCGGTGCTCCAGATCTCGGGATGGTACGATGACTCCCGCGGGCCGATCGACTACACGACGGCGCTGAGCGGCGTGCCCGGTCATCCGCCGATCCGGCTCGTTATGGGCCCGGGCGCCCACAAGGGGGTCGATTACGTGGCCGGCGCGTTCGGGCCGCAGTCGCGCGTCGACACGCGACGTTTTCAGCTCCGCTGGTTCGACCACTATTTGCTGGGCAAGAACAACGGCGTCGAGCGCGAGCCGCCGGTGGACATCTTCGTCTTCGGCGACGACGCGTGGCGCCAGGAGCCGGCGTGGCCGCTCGCGCGCGCGGTCCCCACTCGGTGGAATCTCGCCTCGCACGGAGGGGCGAACACGAGCCGCGGCGACGGCGTGCTCGACACGCTGCCGCCGACCGGCGCGCCGATCGACACGTTCACCTACGATCCGGCTGATCCGACGCCCTTCCTCATCGACTCGCGCGAGCTCGAGACGTCGCTCAACGAGGACTTCACCGCGCTCGGCGCGACACGCCGGGACGCGCTGGTCTACACCTCGGCGCCGCTGACGAAGCCGGTCGAGGTCACCGGGCTGATGTCGGCCACGCTCTGGGCGGCGACCGACGCGCGGGACACCGACTGGATGGTGATGCTGCTCGATGTGTTTCCCGACGGCCACGCCGAGCGCGTGCAGGACGGCGTGGCGCGGGCGCGTTTCCGCCAGGGCTACGACCGGGCGGTGCCGCTCACGCCCAGTAGCGTCGAGCGCTACAATTTGGACATGTGGTTCACGTCACGCGTGTTCGAGCCGGGACACCGGCTCCGGGTGAGCGTGTCGTCGGCGCTGTTCCCGAAGTACGACCGGAACCTGAACACGGGCGGGAGTAACGAGCGAGACAGCACGTTCGTGGTCGCCCACCAGCGGCTCGTGCACGATGCGGCGCACCCGTCGCACGTCGTGCTGCCGGTGATCCCGCGCTGACGCCCGCGTTCAGGGAGCCGGCGTTCGCGCCTCGTGAGTCGTTAGGCGGTAAGGACTCCCGCGCACTGGCCCGGGAACTGCTCGAGATGTCGCGGGCCGAGTTCAACGCCGTTTAAAAGGGGTCGGCGATCAAGCGCGAAACGACGCGTCCGTGTCAGCCGCCGGCCCGCACCTTCCGGAGCGTCTCGTCGACGGCCCGTGCGGCGGCGACCACCGCGCCCGCGAGGTACCCCGGCTCGCTCGGGCCGGTCTCGCTGCCGGCGAGCGCGAGGTGCGCCTGCCACGGCCCCGACACCCACGGCGCGGGATCCGGGGCGGGATGCCTCGTCGCCACGCGGTCGGCCGCGGTCGCGGTCAGCGGGTCGGCCGCCCAGTCCTTGAACAGGGTCGCGCGCGGGTGTCGCGCCTGTGCCCCGAAGAGCCGCGCCAACTGGTCGAGGCACGCGCCGGTCAACGCGTCCTCGCCGAGCGCGGCGCGCTGGTCGGCGCCGACGCCGAGGAAGCCGAACAGCGCCGCCCGGCCCGACGCCGTGGTCGAGTCGTGGATCTCGGGCATCGGCCCGACCATGCTCTGCGCGGTGCCGGAGAGGCCCGCCTCGCGCCAGAAGGGCCGATCGTAGAGCGCGAAAAACTTCGCGTGCGGCGCCATCCACGTCGGCGTTTCGCGCCAGCGCCGCGCGGTCGCCGCCTCCAGCTCGGGCGTGAACGCCACAGTGGCCTTGAGCAGGCGAGGCGGCACCGCGGCGATCACCTGCGCGGCGGCGAGGGTCTCGTTGGAGCCGTCGGCCCGCCGGATCGTGAGCTCCGCGCCCTCGCCGACGAGCGCGATGGCTGTCACTCGCGCGCCGAGCCGGACGTCGTCGGGCGACAGGTCGCGGGCGAGCGCGCGCACGAGCGCGGAGGTACCGCCCGCGAGGCGGAAGCTCAGCGGCGCCTGCGCGTCGCCGTGATAGCGCTGCGGCCCCTCGCGCGACATGCGCTCGAAGAGCACATCGCCGTCGCTGTGCTGCGCGAAGGCGGGGAGGCCGAGCTCCGCGACCAGGCCGGCAATGGCTGGCTGCACGTGCGGCCAGTACCAGGAGGGGCCGAGGTCGAACCCGTCGTCAGCGGGCCGCCCCGCCTCGTCCGCGGTCAGGATGCGTCCGCCGAGGCGGTCGCGGGCGTCGAGCAGCACGAACTCGACGTTCGCCGCACGCAACAGGCGGGCGGCGCGAAGACCCGCGAGGCCGGCGCCGACGATCGCAACTTGGGTGCGCTGCATCGCACCAACGTACACAGCGGCCGCTCTGCTGGCGCGCTGCCGCAGCTCGACGCGGCCGCAGCGAGCGACTTCGGCAGCGTGAACAGGCCGACGCCGAGGTGGTCCGCGGGAACAGCCGCGACCATGGCGCCGCTGGCTGGGCCGGCGCTCCGGCATCCTAACGCGAGTCCGGCAGCGGATGCGCCCGCAGCAGCGGAGAAATCCCGCCTGTTCAGCATTCGTGCTGCTGTCGAAAGGTGACGTCCAACACCGCAACGTACCTGCCTAACGGTCGACCTGCGACATACCTTTCTCGCCGTAGCGCGGTCCGGACACCTTGTCCGCGGCGAGCGCCGCGTCGAGCGCTGACATCTCATCGCGCGTAAGCGAGACTTCCGCGGCGCCGACATTTTCCTCGAGGTACGTCCGCCGCTTGGTGCCTGGAATCGGCACGACGTCCGGCCCCCGGTGCAGCAGCCAGGCGAGCGCGATCTGTCCGGGCTTCACCCCTTTCTTCGTTGCCAGGTCACGTACCGCTGATGCCGCTCGCACGTTGGCGTCGAAGTTCCCGCCCTGGTAGCGCGGATCGCCGCGACGGAAGTCGCCCTCCGGATATTCCTCGGCGCGCGTCACCGCGCCTGTCAGGAAGCCCCTCCCTAACGGCGCAAACGGGACGAGCCCGATTCCCAGCTCGCGGAGTAGGGGAATGATCCGCGGCTCAAGGTTGCGTTCCCACAACGAATACTCGCTCTGCAGCGCCGAGATCGGGTGCACGGCGTGCGCACGGCGGATGGTCTTCTCACCCGCCTCGGACAGGCCGAGGAAGCGCACCTTTCCCTCGCGGACGAGGTCGGCCATCGCCCCGACGACGTCCTCGATCGGCACCGCGGGATCGACGCGGTGCTGGTAGAGCAGGTCGATGCGATCGGTCTGGAGGCGCTCGAGTGACCCTTCGACGACCGAGCGGATGTGCGCCGGCCGGCTGTCCACGCCACTCATCACGTTGTTCGCATCGAACTTGAAGCCAAACTTGGTCGCGATGATCACGCGGTCGCGCGATTTGGGCAGCGCCTTCAGCGCCCTGGCGAGCAGCTCTTCGTTCTTCCACGGCCCATACGCCTCGGCCGTGTCGAGAAAGGTGCATCCGAGCTCGATGGCGCGGTGGATGGTCGCGATCGACTCGCGCTCGTCGCGCTCAGCCGCGGTGCCGTAAGCCTGGGTCATCCCCATCAGGCCGAGCCCGATGGAGGAGACGGTGAGGCCTTGCGTGCCTAACGTTCTGGTGGTCGGCATCTGGGCGGTCAGTTTTGTGGCTTCTTGCCGAGGTGGATGAAGGCGAGACCGTTGTTCGGGTTCATCGGAATCACCAGCTGGTTCGCGCCCGCGTCGTAGCACATCGACGCGGCGCTCGGGATGTTCCGGGCGATGAGCTCGGGCGGCCTGCCGAGACGAATGCGGGAGACGCCGCCATTGCGGACGCTGCTCACGTACTTCGTCCCGTCAGGCATGATGACGAGGCCGTCGTTCCCGGCCTGCACGGCGTGCTCGGTTTTCACCAGACGGCCGCTCGACGAGAACGTCAGCACGTCAGTGTTGCCGATGTTGACGACGACGATGTTCCCCCGGCTGTCGAAGGCAATGCCGTTAGGCTGGAAGAGGGGCGCACCCTGGACGAAGATCGACGGCGTGCCATCAGGCGCTATCTTCCAGACCTGCCACGTCGTCGGATCAGGGTTGTCGCCGAGATCGCCCGTCCGCGTAGCGTAGATCGTCCCGTCGTCAGCGACCTCGATGTCGTTGATCCAGGCGACGCCTGCGACGCGGATTTCGCCCGCTGGCGCACCGGTGCGCAGGTCGAACTTCCGAATGACGGCGACGCTCGTGTCACTCGCGGTGGTGCCACCATCGCGGTCGGCCACGTAGAGCATCCCATTGGCGATGTCGCTGCCGTACGGCTCGTTGAGCACGAGCGGCGGCGTGAGCCGGGCCCGATCGGCCGGGCTCTGCACGCCGATCCAGCGTGCCGTGTGCACCGATCCGTCGTGATTGATGAATGAGACGAACGCGTCGTTCGTCTGGATGTTCTGCGGAACGCCACGGTTAGGCACCACGATCACACCGCGGGTGGCGTCGTAGGAGCAGCTCTCCGCGGAATAGATGGCACCGTAGACCTTCACATTGGACGAGATCGGGCCAAAGGTACCGTCGGCGGCAGGGGTGACCGGGAGGCCGAGCGGATTGCCGACGACAAATGGCGGCGGGGCTGGGGGCTGCTGCGCGCGGGACGCGGCGGGAACGCCGCCGAGGGCCAGCGCGACCGCGGTGATCGTGAAGGAGCAGCGCTTCATCCGTGATCTCCCGTCTGGATGTTCTGTGAAGTCGGTCCTTTGCCTCACGACGTACCGCTACCAGTCTGATACTGGGCGTCGCTTACGTGCTCCAGCCAGTCGACCGCCTTGCCGTCGAGCGATTCCTGGATGGCGATGTGGGTCATCGCAGCAGTCGGCGATGCGCCGTGCCAGTGTTTCTCTCCCGGCTCGAAACAGACTACGTCGCCGGGTCGGATCTCGTCAACCGGTCCTCCCTCGCGCTGCGCCCAACCGTGGCCGAAGGTCACGATCAGCGTCTGTCCGAGTGGATGCGTGTGCCACGCCGTGCGCGCACCGGGCTCGAAAGTGACGGCATTGCCGGCCGCCCGCTCTGGGCCGCTCGACTGGAACAGCGGATCGATGCGAACCGTGCCGGTGAACCATTGCGCCGATCCCTTTCCGGAAGCCTGCGAACCGCTGCGGGCAATCTTCATCGTGATGATCCTCGGTGTTTTACTGCGCTCTCGAACGTCGCCGTCAACAGCGCAAAGAGAAATTGATCGCCTTTTGCTTCCGGGCTGCGGAAGACGAAATAGACATCGTGCACGCCGGACGTCCGCTCGAGCGCGGCGCGCAGCTGCGCCGGCGGCGCGCTCGAGTCGGCCGTCGGTCGAATCAGCTCGCTCTTGCCGATGATGAAGCCGCTCGCCGAGTCGACGCGCACTTCGACGTAACCGCCTAACGCCTGGTAGCGCGTCGGCGCCAGCGCCGAGAACACCACTGCGGCGACCCCGGTCAGGTCGATCTGCCTCAGCTTCGCGGACGCACCGGTCTTGCTCACGACGGTAACCGTGACCGGGACTCCTGGGGCACTCTGCTTCTGCACCCCAGCCGACAGGTCACCACTCGCGACGACCACCGCCGGCGCGCGAAGCACAACTTCCTGCTCGTCGGTGATCTCGGGCATCCCGTTCGCACCACGGTCGGTGTACGACGCACGCAGCACCAGTACCCCCTGCGGCGCATTGCCCATCGAGTCGGCAGCGGTATATGCACCACGCGTCGGCATCGGCGGCACGAACGTCGGCCTGTCGTCCAGTGTGAGGATGTACGCGACCATCGCCGATGCCTGCTCCTCGCTGAGCTGCGGGTGCGCCGGCATCATCACCTTTCCCCAGACCCCGTTTCCGCCGCCGCGGATCTTCTTCACGAGGCGCGCCGTCGCGGCGCTGTCGTCATGATACTTTCGCGCGACGGCGAGATACGATGGGCCGATTGATTTCCTGTTCCACTGATGGCAGGAGAGGCAATCGCCGCCCTCGATCAGCTGCTTCCCCGGACCCTGCGCAATCGGCCGCGCGACCCGGTCAGCCTTTGCGGGCATCGGCATGACCGTCATGCCTTCCTTGAGGTAGCGCGCGCTGACACTCACGCTCGACGACGGGATGCGCCCGTTCCGCAACGAGCCATCCTCACGATCGGTCACGCGCACGGCGTAGCGCACCGGCACGCCGGGAAAGAAGAAAGTCTTGTTGCCGCCGGCGAGGTCGACGTTCACCTTCGGCGGCTCGTTCCCCGCCACGATCGGTATCTTCCCCGTCGCGCTCGCCCCCGACGGGTCGGTTGCGGTGAGCGACGCCGTGTATGTACCTGCTCTGGTAAAGGTGAACGATGGGTTCGGGGCGTTTAGCTTTCGCAACACGCTCCCATCACGGCGCGTGATGGTCCACTCGTAGCGCAGTGAATCCTCGTCGAGATCCACCGTGCCCGCCGACGAGAGCGCAACACGTAGCGGCAGCGCGCCCGCGGGCTTGTCGACGTTCAACGTGATGAGCGGCTTCCGGTTGCCCGCTGCGTACTCGATACGAACGAGACGTGCGTCGTCATTCCCCGCGAACCACGTGGTTCCGTACTCGAGCATGTACAGGTCGCCGTTAGGCCCGAACTGCATGTCGATCGGGTTGCTGAACTTGTGGCTCGGCATGAA
>JBKJQR010000195.1:0-4213 GCA_046593895.1 Gemmatimonadaceae bacterium
CCGGGAGCAATACGCCTGCGACATCACTTACGGAACGAACGCCGAATTTGGGTTTGATTACCTGCGCGACAACATGGTGCCGTCGCTCGATCAGCGGGTACAGCGCGGGCACAGCTACGCGATCGTCGACGAAGTGGATTCGGTGCTGATCGACGAGGCGCGGACGCCGCTGATCATCTCGGGGCCGGTGGGCGGTGAGAGCGACATCCAGTATCGTGAGCACAACGCCGCGGTGTCGCGGCTCGTCCGGAAGCAAACGGAACTCGTCAACAATCTGGTGGCCGAGGGCGAACGGGCGCTCGAGAAGGGCGACCAGTCGGCGGCCGCGATGGCGTTTTACCAGGCCCGTCTTGGCGCGCCGCGGAACAAGCGACTCCTCAAGGTCATGCAGGAGACCGGGGTCAAGTCGTTGATCCAGAAGATGGAGCTGGATCACATCGCCGATCGCAAGATGTCGGCGAGCAAGCAGGAATTCGGGGATCTCGAGGAAGACATGCTGTTCGTGCTCGACGAACGCGGACACAGCGTGCACCTGACCGAGCGCGGTGCCGACTTCATGTCGCCTGACGATCCGGACGCGTTCATCCTGCCGGACATCTCGGATGCGGTGCACAAGCTCGAACGCGACACGACGATTGCTGCGGCCGAGCGGCTGCAGCGGAAGCGCGAGATCGAGTTGGAGTATGCGACGAAGAGTGAGACGCTCAATATCGTACACCAACTGCTGCGCGCGCATGCGCTGTACGAGAAGGACGTGAACTACGTCGTGCAGGAGGGCCAGGTCCTGATCGTCGATGAATTCACGGGTCGAACGATGCCCGGTCGCCGCTGGTCGGAAGGACTGCACCAGGCGGTCGAGGCGAAGGAAGGCGTTCAGGTGAAGGGCGAGACGCAGACGCTCGCCACGGTCACGATCCAGAACTACTTCCGGATGTACGACAAGCTCGCCGGGATGACCGGCACCGCGGAAACGGAGGAGTCGGAGTTCTTCCAGATCTACGGACTCGACGTCGCCGTCGTCCCGACGAACAAGCCGATCATCCGCGACGACCGGCACGATCTCGTGTTCAAGACGCGACGTGAGAAGTACAACGCGATCATTGACGAAGCGAAGAGGCTGAACGGGCTTGGCTATCCGATTCTTATCGGAACGGTGAGTGTCGAGGTCTCGGAAACGCTCGACCGGTTGTTCAAGCGCGAGGGTCTCAAGCCTAACGTTCTCAACGCGAAGTACCACCAGCGCGAGGCGGAGATCGTCGCCGAGGCCGGACAGAAGGGCGGGATCACGATCGCAACGAACATGGCGGGGCGCGGAACCGACATCAAACTCGGTGAAGGCGTGCGCGCGTCGGCGCCGTCGGTCGTGAAGGACGCCGAAGGGGAGGAAGTCGCGATCGATGAGATGGGCGGGCTGCACATCATCGGCTCGGAGCGCCACGAGTCGCGCCGCATCGACCGGCAGCTGCGTGGGCGCGCCGGCCGGCAGGGAGATCCCGGGGCGTCGCAGTTCTTCCTCTCGCTCGAGGACGACCTGATGCGCTTGTTCGGCTCCGAGCGCATCGCGCGACTGATGGACCGGATGGGAGCGCAGGATGGCGACGTCCTGACGCATCCGTTGATCACGCGCTCGATCGAGCAGGCGCAGAAGCGGGTCGAGCTGCAGAACTTCCAGAGCCGGAAGCGACTGCTCGAGTACGACGATGTGATGAACCAGCAGCGCGAAGTGATTTATTCGCTTCGCTCGTTCGCGCTGGAGGGCGGCGAGGAGATGAAGGGCGAGGCGCTGGCGATGTTCGAGAAGGCGCTCCGCAAGCGAGTGGAAGACGCGGTCGGATTGGCGGGCGAGGACGGGCTCTGGGATGTGGAGCTCATGAATCAGGATCTCCTGATGCACTACATGCTCGTCGTTCCCGAGTTCGCGGAGCCGGACAAGGCGCCGGGCGACAAGGCGGGAGCGGTCGAGGCGGTGCAGGCTGCGGGGCGCCGGGCATTCGACGAGAAGATTGCGAGCGTCGTCGCTGTCGGCGACGACTTCCTGCGCTTCGTGATGCTCAGCGTCCTCGACGAAAAGTGGAAGGATCACCTCCACGATCTCGACCAGCTGCGGAATGCAATCGGGTATCGCTCGTGGGGTCAGAAGGATCCACTCGTCGAGTACAAGCAGGAGGCCTATTCGATGTTCGTCGACCTCATGGCGGACATCTACCACACGTTTACCGAACGATTCCTGAAGATGCAGATCGTCTTCCAGGACGCCCCGCCGCCGCCGGCGCCAGAGCTGCCGCGACCGACCAAGCGTTATGACGCGATGGGGATCCTGCGCGACGTGAACGACATCGACACGCCGAAAAGCGTCAACGAGACGCTGGAGGTCGGACCCGGCGAAGCCCCGTCGACGGATGTCGTCACGCGCCAGGATCCACTGATCGTCGGGTCAGGGAAGGCACGCCCACTCAGCTCGTTAGGCAACGGGATGACCGGCGGCGTCGACGGGAGCGGTGGTGGAGCAGGCAATGGCACGGGGAGCGACTGGGAGTCGGTGGGGCGGAATGATCCCTGTCCCTGCGGGTCGGGGAAGAAATTCAAGAAATGTCATGGGGCGCGAGTGTAACGACGCCTCACGTGCCCGGTTTCAGTCGCCGTTCACGGCGACTGCATCGCTTCGCTCGCCGCGCGGGTATACGGGTATCTCTCGCGCATGGCGAGAAAGTGCCGCTCAAAAAGATTGAACGAGAGCCAGCCGATGCCCCACATCAGCCCGATAAACGCCGCGGTATAGACGAGAAGCGCCGGCCAAAGCATGTCGTCAAGGTGCGGAAGCGACTGTCGCGGCACGACGCGATCGAGCAGGAGCAACAGCGGAGTATGCAGCAAGTAGATCGCGTAGCTGTACCGGCCGAGTGTGACGGTTGCGGGGGATCGGAGGAGAGCGATCGCTTTTGAGTTGCTGTCGGAATACGCCAGTGCGAGGGTGAGCGTCGCGGCGAAGAGTAGCGCGAGGAGACTGAAGCCGACGACCTGCACGCGAGGATCGACGGCGGAGAGTCCGTGGGTGACGAGCGCTAGTGACGCCCCCAGAATGAAAAGTGGTACCAAGGCCCACGCTGCCGTCCTGACCGCAGATCGCCAATACGCACCGCGATAAAGAACCGCCAGCGCTCCGCCAAGCAGGAGCGAATCCGCCCGCAATGGGGAGAGAACATAATTGGCGGTTTCAGCGACATATGTGGGCATTATGTCGGCGTTCCCGACGATTAACAGCAGTGCACGCGCGGCCGGCGCTCCGAGCGCGCCGACGATGCAGCAGATCACGAGCCTGCGCGGGGGAAGCGCAGCGATGATCACCGGCCAGACGAGATAGAAATGTTCCTCAACCGCGAGCGTCCAGAGCGGGCCGGTTCCCCACGGGAGTGTGACCAGCGGCGCCGTCAGGCTGAGAACGTTCACGAGGTAGCTGACGTACCACCCCGCGTTCGCGAGGAGCATGCGCGCCTCGACGGATTCCGCCCGCCGAACAATCGCAATCGCGAAGGCGACGGCGAGAAACGAGTAGTACAGCGGAAAGATCCGGAGCACCCGCCGTTTGTAGAAGTTGGCGTAGTACCCGGTTCCACGGCGGGAATCAAGCAGCAGGCCGGTGACCAGAAATCCGGACAGAACAAAAAACAGGTCGACGCCGACCCAGCCCATCGCCATGGCATGAACGACGAGCTTGTCCCAGCGATGCGAGACCGACACGCCATAGCGGACGTGACTAAGTATCACGAGTAGAATCGCGCATCCACGCAACCCGTCGAGCACCGCAATGCGAGCCGTATCCCCCGGTCGTGCTCCGGCCAACACTTTCATACGTAGCGCGTCGAATTCGAAGGTGAGCGGTGGTGCGGCATGTGGGGGCAGTGAAGATGCATCCGCGGGGGTTCGAACGATACCGGTCACGCCGTGCCAAGCAGCGACAATCAAGACTGAATTGGTAGACGGCCGCCGGCTAATCCATCCCGCGCAACGCACGGACGCCGCAACGACTTTCCCCCTCCCGGCCTTGGCGTTAACTATCAGCGAGCTCCCGAGATTCGAGCGGCCGCGCGAGCGCCTGAAACACCTCGGCGCGCAGGCGTTGAGCTCCGCGGAATTGCTTGCGATCACGATCGGAAGCGGTCCTCGTGGCCGATCGGCACTGCGGGTGGCGCAGGACGTGCTCGCCTCAGCCGGG
>JBKJQR010000216.1:0-4325 GCA_046593895.1 Gemmatimonadaceae bacterium
GCCCTGCTTTCCCTCGAGCTTGAACGCGTGGTCGCTGTCGTCGACGCGCACCGTCAGGCGCTGCGCGGCGCCGAGTGTCGCCTGCTTCGTCAACTCGAGCGCGAACGGCGTATAGCCGCCCTGATGTTCGCCGAGCTTCACACCGTCGAGCCAGACCGACGACCGCCAGTCTGCGGCGCCGACAACGAGATAGACGCGCTTGCCCTTCCACGCCGCCGGCACGGTGATCGTCCGCTCGTACCAGCCGATGTCGGCCGAGTCGGCGACACCGGACAGCGGTGCGCCCCACGAGAATGGGACGAGAATCGATTGTCGGTGCTCGAGCGGTGCGGCGTACCAACGCGCCGCTTCGCCCGCGTCACTCCTGTCGAATCGAAAGCTCCAGCGACCGTTGAGGTTCAACCACTCACTGCGTTCGAAATCCGGTCGCGGATGCTCGGGCAGCGGAATCGACTCGCCCGCGGCGCTGGCGACGCTCGACTGGGCGCGTCCGACTGACGCGGTCAGCGCGACAAGCATCGCGGCGGCGATCGCGCCGCCTCGGAAGGTTCGCATCATGTCGTGTGCGGAAGTGGGTTCGCGCGCGATCGTGCCGCTCTTCATCTGCGCCACCGCGAGCGCGTCAGACCGAGCAGAGCTCGAACGCCTCGCGGAGTGAAGTGAGCGGATCGCGGGTCGGTACGAACTCGTGCGCGAAAAAGCCGGTGAACCCGCTATCGGCGATCGCCGTCGCCACCGCGCGCCAGTTCAGCTCCTGCGTCCCGTCGAGTTCGTGGCGACCGGGAACACCGCCGGTGTGAAAGTGCCCGATCTCTCCGATGTGGTCGCGCACCGTGCGGATGACATCTCCTTCCATGATCTGCATGTGGTAGATGTCGTAGAGCAGCTTGATGCGCGGCGAGCCGATGGCCCGCACGACCGCGGCACCGAATGCAGTGTGATCGCCCTGATAGTCCTTGTGATCGACCTTGCTGTTCAGCAGCTCGACGCAGACCGTCACCTTCTGCTCTTCGGCCAGTGGCGCGATCTGCTTCAGTCCCGCGACGCAGTTGGCCATCCCCTCCTCGTCGCTGCGCCCGCCGCGATTGCCGAACATCGCGATGACGTTAGGCACTCGCTCGCGCGCGGCGCGCGGAATCGTCGCCTCGAGCTCGCGGAGGAGCATCGCGTGGTTCGCCCGGTTGTTGAAGCCGGTCGCAATGAAGTCTTTCCGCTTGGTCGGATAGCCCATCGACGGCACCAATCCGGCATCACGGGCGACCGCCCATTCCTCCGGCTGCAGCAGGTCGATTCCGGCGAGACCGATCGTGCGCGCCGCGCGGCAGAAGTCGGGGAGCGGGATGGCGTTGTATGGCCACCGTGAGACGGACTGCTTCAACCGCCCATGTGCCGCGCGCGCGCTCACCGCCTCGGCGGCGGCGAGCGCGGTGGATGACAGGGCGAGTCCGCCGATACCGCCGGCAGACGCCAGCAGCATGGTACGACGTGAGAGATCGCGCGAGGTGAACATGCGGCGAATTTGGCCGCGCGGCCGGGGCCGGGCAAGTGCGCGCACACTCCGCGGCGGTGCCGACCGGATCGCGGGGTCAGTCGGTGGCGATGACCCGCCGCGCCGAGACGACGTGGCGACGAAACCAGCGTCCGCGCGCCGAGTCGAGGTCGTCATAGCGTACGGCACCCTGCCCCGAGCTCGCGTGCACGATGCGTCCGTCACCGAGGTAGATCGCGACGTGCGAGACGCGCGCGCCGTGCTCGGCGAAGAGCAGGAGGTCGCCCGGTGCGAGCTCGGTGCGCCGCGCCGGTATGCGATGGCCGGCAGCACCCATCTCGTGCGCCGTCCGCGGGAGGTCGATCCCGTGCTGCGAGAACACCCAGCGGACGAACCCCGAGCAGTCGAAGCCACCGGCCGGCGTGGTTCCGCCATAGCGGTAGCGCGTACCAACCAGGTCATCCGCGGTCGCCAGCACCAGCGTTCGGGTCGGCGGCGCGGGAAGGGGAGCAAGAGCGCTGTCGCGGACGGCGTTACGCGTTAGGCCTGACGTTGACGTGGTCAGCGTTCTGGCGGTGGCTGGCAGCACTGGCGACGGCGCCACTGCCGGGTGCGGCGCCGTGAAGCAGCCGGCGACGAGGAACGCCATGACCGCCATCCGGCCGATCGAGGCGACCGTGGACAGCGTCTCTCGCGGCGTCGTGAAGCAGCGGGCGTAACGGATCGGCGTCGCCATGGTGTCTCCGTGCGGGAGTCACCCATATCCATGGCACGGTCGCGGCCGTCAGCCCTGTCGAACGCAACCTGCTGTGGCTGTGGGCGTTAGCTCATGACGCCCGTCGTGATGGGGCTCACAACGTCCGGGCGCGAGGACGCCGGGCTGTCCCCGGCGGCGGCGCGTCGAAGCACGGTGGCAACGCGGGCCCGCGTCGCACATCGCGTCGGGGAACCATGGCTCCCCGATGCGGATTGCGTGTATATGAAGGATTCTCGCGCGCATGTCCCGGCGCGCCTGCACGAGACGACGTGCGTTCCGCCCGACTCGACGGAGAAGCCAGAACGATGAACACCGAACAGACGACCACGACCACCGCCGTCGCCGCGGGCAAGCAGACCGAGATCGCCGTGCTTGCGGGCGGTTGCTTCTGGGGTGTCGAGGACATCCTCCGCGGCGTGCCCGGTGTGCTCGACACTGACGTCGGCTACACCGGTGGCTGGCTCGAGAACCCGACCTATCACGACACGCACGACAGCAAGTCGGGGCACGCCGAATCGATCCGCGTGACCTTCGATCCCTCTCTGCTCAGCTACGAGACACTGCTCGAGCAGTGGTTCTTCAAGCTGCACGACCCGACCACACTCAACCGACAGGGCAACGACACCGGCACGCAGTACCGCTCGGCGATCTTCCCGCAGTCGGCCGAGCAGAAGGCGACCGCCGAGCAGGTAATCGCCCGCGTGAACGCGACCGGCAAGTGGAAGAAGGGGATCACGACGAGCATCGAGCCGGCGGCCACGTGGTACAGTGCCGAGAAATACCACCAGGATTACCTGAAGAAGAATCCTGGCGGGTACACCTGCCACTGGATGCGCGACTAGTGGCGCGTTAGGTAGGGCGGCGGGGAGAGCAGCGGCGTCCATACCGCGCTCGCCACGGCTGCTGCCTAACGCTGCCGGATGAGCCGCCAGCGGCCGGCCAGCGCGGCCCCCGGCGTCGATCTTGCTCTTTGACGAAGTCTGTGCATTGCTGATTCAGGGGGGTGGGTACCGTGCGACTGGCCGATTTCATCGAAAAGAACACCGCGCCGATCATCGCCGAATGGGTGACATTCGCCGAGTCGTCGGGACCGGCCGGCCAGACAATGGACAGCACGGAGCTGCGCGATCACGCGGTCGAGATGCTCGCCGTCATCGTCAAGGATCTCCGCACACCGCAGTCGGTCACTGAGCAGACGGAAAAGGCCAAGGGGAATTCTGATTCGGCGCCCGATGGGTCGGACACCGCCGCCGAGGTCCATGGCTCCGGGCGCGCCGAGAGCGGCTTCACGGTCGGCGAGATGGTGTCGGAGTATCGCGCCCTCCGCGCCAGCGTCATCCGCCTCTGGACCAAGGTAAACGGGACTCTCTGCGATGACGACCTCGAAGACCTGATGCGCTTCAACGAGGCGATCGACCAGGCGCTCGCCGAGTCCATCACGCGCTACACCTCGGACATCGACCGGTCACGCGAGATGTTCGTCGCCATCCTCGGCCACGACCTCCGCACGCCGTTAGGCACGGTCATCATGGGTTCGCAGTTCATGCTTGAGGAGGGAGGGCTCGCCGAGCCGCAGCTCGCCATGGCAACGCGCATCCTCCGCAGTGGGAAGCGGATGAACCAGATGGTGGGCGACCTGCTCGATTTCACCCGCGGCCGCCTGGGCTCGGGGATTCCGATCACGCGTGAGGCAATGGATCTGGCGGTCGTCGGTCGGCAGGCTGTCGATGAGATCCGCACCGCCCATCCGGAGTGTCTCGTGCAGTTCAGCGCGTCAGGCGACTTGAAGGGATCGTGGGACGCGGCGCGTGTCAGCCAGGTGCTGGCGAACCTGCTCGGCAATGCGGTGCAGCATGGCGCGTCGGACAAACGCATCAGCGTCACCGCCCAGGGAGAGGCCACAGACGTCGTGATTCGAATGCACAACTATGGCCCGCCGATTCCACGATCGGAGATCGCCGGGCTGTTCAGCCCATTCAAGCGCTTCCGGGCAGGCGAAGTCGCCACTCGCGATTCCGGCAGCCTCGGGCTGGGGCTGTACATCGCCGAGCGAGTCGTCACCGCTCACGACGGCAGCAT
>JBKJQR010000245.1:0-7799 GCA_046593895.1 Gemmatimonadaceae bacterium
CTGGACTACCGGTGTCCGAGACGGACGTCGGGGCGGTCTACCAGCGCGTTGATCAACCGAACAGAGAATTCGTCAACCTGCTCGATGATCGTCTCCGCCTGGCTCACCAGATACGCATGCGCCACCGAGAGCGGCACGGCGACCATGAGGCCGAAGCCGGTCGCGTTCAGCGCGACTGCGATACCAGCAGCCAATTGACCCGACCGTTCCGTTGCTGATGCATTGCTCACCGCCGCAAACGCGTGGCGCAGTCCGAAAATCGTTCCGAGCAGCCCGAGCAGCGTGGAGACGTTCGCGAGCATTGGCAGGTACTGCAGGCGCCGCGTCAGCCGCGGAATAACCGACAGGGATGCTGCGTCTGCCACGTTCTGCAGATCGCCTTCGTCGCGTGTGCGGCTGCGCAAAATGAGCAGTCCCATGTCGGGCAGCGCAGCTTTCGACTGTGCGCAGAGCTTGATCGCGTCATCGATCTTCCCTGCGCGAACGAGCTGAACGACCCGATCGATGAACGCGCGACCATTGATCTTCGACTTGATCACGATCGTGTAGAATCGCTCGATGAACACGGCGAGTCCCACCACCGCGACCACGAGGATGAAGTTCATGATCCCGCCGCCGTTCCTGTACCACTCAATAACCGTATTCATGACCGAGCGTCTCCGACGAGTGCGTGACTTGAGAAAGGATGCAGACGTTTGTGCGTGCTACCGTAGCGTACGAGCAGGAGGCGTGCCGGGCTGCTGGCCGGCCGAATCCGTTCGGGGTGGTGATGGCTGCTGCCTAACGCTATCGACAGCGGCGGCAGCGGGCGCCATCGTCCGCAGCGGGCTCGTCGCCGCACTGTCGGCGCGAACTGTCGCCGAATCGACCGGAACCTGCCCGGTCACCTGCCGCTTCGCGACAAGTTTGTACGCTGGAAGAATCGACGGCCAGAAATCGTGGTCGTAGAATCGCGGATACAGCACTTGGCGGCTGTACGTCGGGACTTCTCGCGGACGCACAGTCACGACCTGCGGCGTAGGAACCTGCCCGCGGATCTCGATCGGCGCTTGGCGTCGCTTTACCGGCTGCTTCGTTCCCTGCGCATGGATCGCTGACGGCAATACGATCGCCGTCACCGCACCTAGCAATAATCTGTAATGCATCATCATTCTCCCGCCACCGCTGACGCTGCGTTTCGCGCGGCAGTCGGCGGATTCGCGTCGACATTCCCGTTCAATGCATTGCGTGCCCGCTCGATCCACGGCGCCGCGCCGGCGCTGTTCTTGAGCGTCTCATCGCCATCCGCCTTCTGGACCAACGCCTGCCACGCATTTTTCGCGGCCGTGTAGTAGGCCTCAGCCTGCTGCGCCGAGCCGTTCTGCGCCGCTGCCTGCTCGGCGTCCGTTAACCCTGCGGGAAGCTGCACGTTCTTGAGGAAGTCACCGTAGTTCCATTGCGCGAGCCCGAGGTAATACGTCGAAGCCGCGATTGATTTCGGATCTCCCGTAGCAATCGACTTTGTGAACTCCGCCGCGAGCTGCCGCAACAGTTGCTGCTTCTTCGCGGACGCGGCCTTCACACCAGCCGCGGTCAGCTTCGACTTGCTCGAAATGACCAGCTTCTCATCGTGGTATCGCGAGAACAGCGACGCACCTGTGCGGAAATATCGATCGCCAGTTTGCGCTGCGCACGTCGCCTTGAGATCGCTGCTGACAGTACCGCTACAGAGCCGAGACAGCTCGGCGGTCGCGGCGGAAGAGTCCCCGGCAGCCTGAAGAAGTCCGATTCGTTGCTGGCGCGCCTGAGCTGCACGCGAATCACGTGGAAATCGCGAGGCAAAAGTCGCATACGCTCGCGCCGCGGTCGCATTATCGCCGCTCTCTGCGTACGTCACCGCCGCGTTGTACTGGGCGTCAGGAGCTCGCTTGTCACCGGGGTACGCTGCGGCAAACTGCTCATACGCTTGCGCTGCATCAGCCTTCTTGCCCGCTGAATCGAGCGTGACGGCCAACTGGACCATCGCGTCAGCCCGCGATGGGAAGCTCTTGTTTTGCGAGATGAGCGCGCGAAGCGCTTCGATAGCGAGGTCGCGCTGGCCCGTTTCCCCAAGGAGTCGCGCGGCAAGCGCCTGATACGTCAGGCGGTACTGATAATTCGGATACTGGCTGACCAACCGATTTGACAAATCGATCGCCCGCTGGCGGGCCTTCGCGGATGCCCCTCCATCGTTGCGGCTCCGTGCTGCGCTGTCGGCAAGCATGTATGTCTCGATCGCGTCACGCAGCGCGCCTGGCGCCTTCGCCGACCCTGGATTCTTGTCCGCATACGCGACGTAAACCTCTTCAGCCGCCCGCTCGAAGTTTCCCTGCTTGACGAGCGTATCCGCAAAGCTGGAAGCAGCCTGAGTGCGAAGCGTCGCAATTGTATCGGCCAACGCGCGGCGTCCCTTGGACGATGCGTATTGCTGCGCCGCTTCCCACTGGACCTGTGCCTCGGCGTACTGCCCCTGCTTGTAAAGCGCGTCGCCAATCAGTTTTTTCGCCGTCGGCGTGTACGCATCATCAGGGTAGTTCTGCGCATACGTCTGGAACGTTTGCGCGAGCACATCCCAGCGCTGCGTCTCCGACGCCCTGCGGCCTTTCTGGATGAGCGCCTTCTTGGCGAGGTCGCTGTCCTTGTACTGAGCGGCGAACCGATCGACGGTCGAGAAGAACGCGTCCTGCGTCGCACGATCACTCTTGTTGTGAACGAGCGCAGAGTCATAAGCGACGATCGCATTCCGGCCCGCTTCCTGAGCGATCGGATTGTTCGCGTCCTTGTATTCGAATGCGGTCTTTGCGAACTGCGCGCCCGCTCCAGCGTAGTCTCCTTGGCCAAGCAGGGCGGCTGCGTAATAGTTGTTGACCGCCTGCGCGCTATCAGACTGCGCGAACTCCGTGAGGTAGCGTCCATAGAGCTGCGCTGCCTCTGCGAACCTCGCCTTGTTTCCCTGTTGCGCGCTTGCGAGGAGATACTGGCCGCTCTGTCGCAGCGCCTCTTCGCGCGCGGTGAATGCGGCGGCCGCGAGCGAGGGGTTCGCCTGCGCCCACGCCGATCCGGGCGCGAAATTCTCGACCAGGCGAAGCCGCGCAGACTGCGCCGAGTCAAACTCGATCATGCGATTCTGATAGATATCGACGATCTGTCGCTGAATATCGAGGGCGCCCGAGTCCGTCGGACTCTGCTCGAGCACGACACGAAACGCTTCGACGGCGCGCGGGAAATCGCCTTGGTCGCGAAGCCCGGTCGCGACGCGGCGGAGGACGGTAGCCTGATACGGGGCCCCGCCATGCGCGGCGAAATATTGATTTGCCGCCCCTGCGCCACCGACCTGCGTAAACGCAATCGCCATGTACTCGATCGCTTCGCCGCGCAAACCGAGCCGCGCCTGTTGCTCCGGCGTCAGCTTGTCGTATGCAGCAACGAGCTGCCCAAACACGTTGACCGCCTGCTGATACTCCGCCTGGCTGGTCTGTGTGGCTTGGTTATAGTACGACCATCCGAGCTTGTACAGCGCGAGAAAATAAATGTCGCTGTCCGGCGCGTTGATCTTCGTGGCCTGGTCGTACGCGGTCGCGGCGCTCGCAAACATCGATTTCCGCGCGGCGCCGCGCTGGCTCGACGCGAGCTCGAAGTCAGCGTCGCCAAGTCGGAAGAATGCCTCGCCGCGGAACCGCGAGCTGTCCTTCGTCGTAACGATCTGGAACATGCGCGCCGCATCAGCATAGCGCAGTTCCGCGGTGTAAAGCGTTCCCAGTGTATAGGCCGCAGCGTCGATCCGATCAAAGGTCGGATACCGCCTGACAAGTTCCTCGTATCGAGTGATTGCCGGCGAATAGTTCGGGCGGACCTGACCCTCGCGCGACGCCACCGTCGAATCCGTCGACGCGGCTGGCGTTGTCCGTTGAGACTGCGAGAACTCCTCATCGGCACGGCGAACGAGCAACTCTCCAAGCTGAAGCAACGCATTGGGTCGCACGTTGCTTGCGGGATACTCCGCCAAAAAGCCTTCGAGCTTGGTGATCGCCGAATCAAGCGCGGCGTCATCAGCAGCGCGCACCGCGGCGACCCACCGAACAGGCGTTGCCTGCGCCGCGACCGCGACGGGTGCGGCGATGATCACCGCCGTCAAAACGCGTAGGGCTCGCATCATGGTCTACTTTTGCTGCGGCTGGGATTCGCGATTCGCTGGCAACACGGGCGCTACATCAGAACGTCCGCCCGGCGCGATGCTCGCGCTGCTCGTCGTCCCCGCCCGCGGTGTCTGCCCAGCGTCGATCGCCTGGAAGAAAGAAGCGCTCGCAGAGCCGAACTCCGCCGCTTCGGTATCATGCTTGAGACTCGCAATCATCTCGGTCGCGCGAGCGCGCAGCTCTGCATCGACCACTGCCACAACTGCATTTTCTGCCGAGTTTCGGCGCGACTCCGCCGCGGCCAACATGGCTTGCAGGGCCCGCGCGCGATCGGAACCCCCCTTTCCTAGCCGCGCGATTTCGTCGGTAACTGCCTGACGGGCGCTTGCCAGCGCACTCTGGCTCGAGCCGATGAGCACCGCGAGTTGCTGGCCGTGTGCATTCACCGAGTCCCGCTTGGCAAACACAGGATGGTGTCGTAGCGCGGTATCGAGCCCGCGTTCGATGATATCGGCGAGCTGCACATACGAGGTCGCAGTCTGCGCCTCCGTCTCGAGGCTTGCGTACTCGGCCGCTCCCTGCGCGCTCGCGAGCGCGCCCTTGATGCTGTCGAGGGCAGCGCGATTTTCGTTGGCCAACATCCGCGTCGTATTGATCTGAGCGACGAACAGCTGGCGCAGTCTGGTGCTCGCTGCATCGAGAGCAATCGCGAGGTGCGCGAGAGAATCCCGAGCTGCGTTCAGTTTTCCTGTCAACGCATTCAGCGCGTCGGCATCCGCGCTAAGCCGCGTTTGAAGCTGCTGGAGCAGGAGAATCTGCCGCTGCTGAGACGCGAGGAGTTCGGCGAGGGTGTGTTGCGCGACGACAACCGCGGCATCGGCGGCGTAGAGTGCCTGACTACGAGCAGCATAGTCCTGCGAATTCTTCGTTGCCGACGCTGGTGCGAACACAACTCGTCGCGGCAGGTCTGCAGCCGGAGCGAGCGCGTCGAAGCGTCGCGAGATGTCATCCAGCGAGATGATCTCGGCTGCCGCAACCGACGGGGCTATGCTCGACGACGAATCGCCAAAGGCAGCGGCAAGGACCTGCCGATCAGACCCTGCCGCATCTTCGAGCGCGATTGTTTTTCCATTAGCCGGGTCGCCAATGAACAAGAATCCCGCGGCGCGTGCCTGCACGAGCGCCCGTGCGGCTTGAGCCATCGCGCTCTGCGAACGCGCTTGCAACGCACGTGATTCCGTCGCCGCCGAGTCAGCAACGGTCCGAAATAGCGTGGCCGCGTCAGCAGTGCGGCCGAGCTGAAGGAGGGCTTGTCCCGCCATCAAGCGTGATTCGTCACGTTCGGGGAGCTGCGGATAGCGAGTCGCAAACTCGTCGAACGCCTGGCCGGCAGCTGCGATATTATTGCCTTTGTACAGCGCCCATGCGCGCGTCAGCAACGCCTGCGCTGCAAGCCCGCTTCCGGGCGACACCTGACCCGCAAGGCGGGCGGCATCATCGTACCGATCACCTTCATAGGCCACTTCCGATGCCGTTAGGCGAACCTGATCTTGCAGTTCGCCAGTCGCGGTCGCCGCCAGACTTTCGAGTGATGCCACTGTTGCCGCGCGCTGCGTCGTATCGGACCGGAGGGTGGTAAGCGCCTGCATGTACTGAGCGTAGAGCCCGTACGGAGCAGCGCTGCTCCGGGAAGCGGTAAAGCGCTGCTGCGCGCCCGCTAGGTCACCGGTTTGATACGCGGCGAGCCCGGCGACCAAGCCGGCCAGTCCCTGATCGGCAGCGTCCATGGTCGCCGCCAAACGGATCGCGTTCGCGTAGTCGCCGTGGCGGTATGCATCGAGCAACAGCTGGCTCTGAAGCAACCGGCCAAAGCGGCCTCCCGTCGCGCCGCTCGACAGCGAGGTGGCGGTCGCTCGAAAGGCGCTGTCCATGCCAAGCCGATAGTACGACTGCGACAACAGGAACAGCAGGTCTTCGCGCCCCCGAAGGACGCTGTTTGTGGTCGCTCCCGTGACTGCCGTCGGGGACGTCGACAGCCACTGTAGCCGAGTCAGTGCTGGCACATAACGATCATCGAGGAGTTCGTACAACGCGACCCGAATCTCCGCATCGACTCCGCGTGCCTGGTCGATGACCGGGACGACCGTGCTATCGCGCTTCGCCATTGTACGGGTCGCTGTCGTGTCAGCCACAACCGGAACACCCGCAGCACGCGCGCTATCAGCGCTTGTCGTCGGGGACGTAACCTGTGCCCCGACTGGCGCAGCTCCCGCGATGATTGCGACGAGGCTTACAATGCGAAGGGTAGACACCTTGGGTACTCGCGTCAGAACGGTGTGGTACCGCGGCTCGTCCATGTCGTCGGAACGACTTGACCGTTGCGGACGGCGAACTGGACATACGTGACTGTCTCGCCGGCAGCGGATACGTTCGTCGTCTGCGTTACCGCCTGACCGTTAACCGTAATATTTATTGTGACGGTGTGCGCAGTCGGCAGGACGTCGGCGCGATAGAGTTGATCGACCGCGCCCATGCGCAGCGCGCCGTTCGCGGTGCCCGTGTACGTGCGATTCTCGACCGGCGCGTTGTCGACCTGAAGCGTCGTTGCGCCAAGAATCTGACCGGGCCCCGCCGATGAATCAGCCCGGAGGAGTACCACGAGCACAGAGCCCGAGCGGCGACGGACGGCGTTGGCGATCGTCGTAAAACGATCGCGTTGCTCGACGAGATTGTCCTGTGAGGACGTCAGCATCGCGTCGAGCTGCTGGAGCGCATTCATCTCATTGCTCATCAGCAGCGCTTGTGCGCGCTGCTGCATCATCTGCGCGATGACATTTTCGATGCGAGCTTGCAACTGCACCCGCTGCGACCGAATGTCAGCGAGCTGCGCTTGCGCCTGCTGCAGCTCCTTGACCAGTTCTTCCCGCTTCGACTTGTACGCCTGTTGATTGGCGTCCTGCTGTGCGTTCGCACGCGTCGAAGCTCCCACCGCAACCAGGGCCAGAAAGGCCACAACAATTCGCTTCATCGCCGCTTCTCTGAGATCAGGTTTCGCCGCGTCAGCGCTGCGGCGGGGTCGTCGGGGGAGTTCCGGTCTGTGTTTCGACGCGGCGGAGGCGATCTTCCAACCGCTTCAGTGCCTCACGTTCCGCGCTAAGTTCCGCCTCTGCTTGTGCTCGCCGTTGCTCGAGTTCAAGCAGATTTTGTGCCTCGTACCGATTGATTTCCAGCTCGAGTGCCGCGATCCGTTGCTGGCGAGCTTGAATCTCCGCAAGGAGAGCCTGACGAGCGCGCTCGAGTTCAGCGGCCCGGTTTTGCAGGAAGTTGCCCTTGAGTAGTGCGAAGATGTTGCTCTGCCAACCTAGGCTGAAGACCACCTTGCTGTAGTTGTAGAGATGCGACGCGCGCTGGAGGTTGGTTGCGCTGATCGAGGTGTCGCCAGGAGCGGATCCCGCACCCAATTCGGTGAGGTAAATACCGCCCCGGATTCCTCGGTAGTTCAGCACTCCACCGACGTTGTAATCCCACGCGTTGTTCTCAGCGAGCAACGACACACCAAGATTCGGGGTTGCGTTGAAGTCCACCTTTCCGCCGTAAAAAAGTCCGCCGGTCGCGTGCTTGGCATACGCGGCCACGGGCAGATCC